>NZ_JABCPZ010000035.1 GCF_013283785.1 Nonomuraea antri | reverse complement strand
GTGCTGGGGACCTCGGTGCTGCGGGCCAGGCTGGTTCGGGCCCTGGTGGTGCTGCGGGCCCTGGTGCTGGGGGCCGGAGTGGATCGGGCCCTGGTGCTGGGGGCTGGGAGGGATTGGGCCTCGGGTCTGGGGGCCGGGCTCGTGGCGTCCGGAATGGTGCGGATCGGCGTGGTGCGGGGCGAGGCGGGTGCGGACGAGCAAGGCGGCGCCCGCCACCGCCGCCGGCATCGCCACCACCGCCACGAACGGCACCAGGAACAGCAGGAACACCACCACCCCGAACCCCAGCGCGCTGGCCTTGTTGCCGCGCAGCAGCGCGAACCGGTCGCGGCGGACCAGGCCCCGGCGTTCCAGGGCGATCGTCGTGAGCTCGACCGTCAGGAAGAATCCGGAAACGGCGGCGCCGAGCACCGGCACGACCGTCTGGCCGATCACCGGGATGAAACCCATGAAGAACAGCGGCACGGTGAACAGCAGCACGTAGAACAGCGTCACCAGGCTGTCTCTGATCGAGCGCGGCAGCGTGCGCCACCACGGCTGTTCCTCGGCGTCGTGCAGCGGGTCGACCGCCGCCGACAGCCGCTCGTAGAACGGCTCGCCAATGGCCAGCGTGATCGCCGCGAACGTCAGCACCGCCAGCACCAGGCCGCCCATGAACAGCGCGATGGCCACCAGGGTCCTGAACAGCTCACGCCAGCTCCACGAGTCGGCGAACGGCGTCAGGAACTCCGCCACGGCGGTCGCGTTGGTTCCCAGGAAGACCAGCGCCACCGCGTAGAGCGCGAACGCGATCAACGCGGGGATCAGCCCGAACAACCACCACCGGCCGTTGCGGGCCACCCATCCGAGCCCCTGGAAGAAGAAGCCGACGCCGGCCCCGAAGTCACGCACTGATCGCATGCCCCGCAGGCTAGCGCCAGAACGACGTCACCGCGTAGCCGAGTTCGGCGAACAGGTCGCGGACGAGCGGCAGGGAGATTCCGAGCACGTTCCCGTGGTCGCCGTCGATGCCCTCGACGAACCAGCCGCCGCGCCCGTCGAGCGTGAACGCCCCCGCCACCTTGAGCGGTTCGCCCGTCTCGACGTAGGCGGCGATCTCCTCCTCGGACGGCTGGCCGAAGCGCACCACCGTCGTCGCCACCTCGGCCGCGGACCGCCCGGACGCCGCGTCGATCACGCAGTGCCCGGTGACCAGCCGGCCGGTGCGCCCGCGCATCAGCCGCCAGCGTTCGACGGCCTCCTCCTGCGTGGCCGGCTTGCCGTACGGCCGTCCGTCGAGCTCCAGGATCGAGTCGCAGCCGATGACCAGCCCCTCGTCCAGCCCGTCGGCCACGGCGGTGGCCTTCGCCTTGGCCAGGGCGAGGCTGAGCGCGGCCGGTGAGTGCGCGGTGAAGGGCTCCTCGTCGACGCCGCTGACGATCACCTTGGGGTCGAGGCCAGCGCTGCGCAGCAGTGCCAGGCGGGCGGGGGATGCTGAGGCCAGGACGATCATCGTCCCAGCTTACTAAGGAAGGCCGGCGGCCCGGACGCTCACCAGTCGGGGTTGGACCTGCCCTGCGCCGGCTGGTGCTGCGGCTGCTCCGCGCTGGGCGGCGGCTCGTAGGGAAAGCCCTGCTGCGGCACCGCTCCGCCGAAGATGCTGCTCAGCAGCCCGCCCAGCAGGTTGCCCAGGCCGCCGGGCAGGGCCTGGTGCTCCCTGTTGAGGTCGTCGGCGACCGCCCCGGCGTCCAGGTTCTGGCCGGCGGCCCGGTTGGCCAGCAGCGACATCACCATGGGAGCGATCAGCGGCAGCAGCTTCATGATGGTGCCGGTGTTGATGCCGGCCATCTGCGAGAGCCCGGCCGCCGCCCGTTCCGTGCCCTGGCCGCCCAGCACGTGCCCGAGGATGCTGTGCCCGTCGCGCGTGAGCGAGGCCACGTCGCCGTTGAACGGGTCGGCGTCGACGTGGTCGTCCAGCGCGCTGCGCAGCGCCTCGGCGCCGTCGGGATGCTCGGCGTTGCGTGCCATGCCGCCGACGATGGTCCCGGACACGGCCTCCACCACCTTGCGCGCGGTGGCCGGATCGGTGCCGAGCATCCCGGCGATCTGCTCGAGCCCGGGGTCGCCGAGCTGGGTGAGAAGCTCGTCATTCAGTGTCACGACTGTCCCCCCGATCGTTGTCGCGGGAGACGTTCCCAGCCCAGAATCGAGCGAACGCCCGGGTTGCGCTAATTCTCGGAAAACTCCCGCTGCTTGCCGGTGGATCCCTCGGGGGCCGGCTGCTCCAGGTGCTCCCTGCGGCTCAGGCCGGCCGCGGCGTACGCGCTCTCCTCGTCCAGCGTCTCGTGCTCGAGCAGCGCGGCCACGATGCCGTCGAGCTTGTCGCGGTTGTCGGAGAGGATCTCGATGGCCCGCTCGTAGCATTCGTCCACGATGCGGCGTGCCTCCTCGTCCACCACGGCGAGCGTGGCGGGCGAGGCCTGCGGCGGGTGCCCGTCGTTGGACAAGATGGTCAGCGGCCCGACCTTCTGCGACATGCCCCAGCGGCCCACCATGCCGCGCGCGATCATGGTGACCTGCTCCAGGTCGTTCTCCGCGCCGGTGGTGATGACGCCGTAGACGACCTGCTCGGCCGCCATGCCGCCGAGCGCGCCGGTGATGCGTCCGCGCAGGTACTGCTCGTCGTAGGCGTAGCGGTCGGTGTCGGGCGTGGAAAGCGTGACGCCGAGCGCCCGGCCGCGCGGGATGATCGAGATCTTCCTGACCGGGTCGGCGCCGGGCTGGAGCATGCCGAGCAGCGCGTGACCGGCCTCGTGGAAGGCGGTGCGGGTGCGCTCCTCCTCCGGCATCACGATGCTGCGCGCCGCGCCGAGCTGCAGCTTCTCCAGCGCGTCGGCGAAGTCGGACATGCCGACCTTCTCCTTGCCGCGCTTGGCGGCCAGCAGCGCCGCCTCGTTGACCAGGTTGGCCAGGTCCGCGCCGGTCATGCCGGGCGTGGTCTTGGCGAGCTGGTCGAGGTTGACCTCGCCGTCGAGCGGCACGCCGCGCGTGTGCACGCCGAGGATCGCGACGCGTCCGGCCGCGTCGGGCAGGCCCACCTGCACCGTACGGTCGAACCGGCCGGGACGCAGCAGCGCCGGGTCGAGCACCTCGGGACGGTTCGTCGCGCCGATGACGATCACGCCTTCGGCGCCGGAGAAGCCGTCCATCTCGGTGAGGATCTGGTTCAGCGTCTGCTCGCGCTCGTCGTGACCGCCGATGCCGCCGGCCCCGCCGCGGGCGCGTCCGATGGCGTCGATCTCGTCGATGAACACGATGGACGGCGCCACCTTGCGCGCCTCCTCGAACAGGTCGCGCACGCGGGACGCGCCCACGCCCACGATCATCTCGATGAACTCGGAGGCGCTGGCCGAGAAGTACGGCACCTTGGCCTCGCCCGCGACGGCCCTGGCCAGCAGCGTCTTACCGGTTCCGGGCGGACCGGCGAGCAGCACGCCCTTGGGCAGCTTGGCGCCGAGCCTGCGGTATTTACCCGGGTCCTTGAGGTAGTCGACGACCTCGACGAGCTCGTTCTCGACCTCGTCGATGCCCGCGACGTCCTCGAACGTGACGCGCACCTTGGCCGCCTCGACCGGCTTGGCCGCCTTGGACTTGCCGAGCCCGCTCAGCCCGCCGCCGCCCATGAGGCTGGCGCCGCGCCGCATGACCCAGATCCAGACGCCGGCCAGCAGCACCACGGGCAGCAGCGACAGCAGCAGGTTCGACAGGAAGCCCCGGGTGATCGGCTTGGAGGTGATCTCGACCTGGGCGTCCTTGAGCTGCTTGTCGAGCTGCACGTTGTCGACGAACGCCGGGATCTCGGTCTGGAACTTCGTGTACGACTCGCCGCCCTCGGGGTTCTTCACCGACGTCCTGAGGTCACCCTCGACGGACAGGCCCTGGGCGTAGATGTCCTTGACGTTCTTGGCGCTCACCTGCTTGGTGAACTCGGTGTACGAGATCGTCTCGACGGATCCGCTGTCGACGAACGAGGACACCACGAAGAAGCCCGCGTAGACGACGAGCAGGGTGACCACGAAACGCCACCAGTTGATCTTCGGCCGGCCGCCGGGCGTGCCCGGCAGGCCCTCCGAGCGCCATGGCGGCTTGGGCTTGCCCTTGTTCGGTGCCTGCGGCGCTCCTGAGCGTTCCACGGCGTCACTCCCCCACATCGCCGCATTCCATGATCGACTAGCCTAGGACACGCAAACCTGAGACAACGCGGGTGATGTCGCGCCAGCGGTTTCTCTGCGTGTCAGGCACTGTGACGAACGCAAGACCAGGCTTGCTCATTCCCCCGTCCATCACGACCACGGCCGCCCGAGATGATCGTTTGCCGTATTTAACCCGATAAATCAGCATCCATCCGCTTTTGACCGGCTGTGACGCGAGCCAGCTGATCCTGGCCCCCTTGGGGTGATGGTTGAGCGTCCAGCGGGCCGCCAGCAGCGCACTGTCACGCGGCGACTTCTGCTCCATGATCGGCAGCGGGCACGTCACGAGCATCCCGCGCAGCCGCCCCTTCAGCGGCAGCACCTGCTTGGTGGTGAACGGCGCGGCCCCGTACGACTTCCACGGCCGCGACAGCTTCGGCACGGCCAGCCCGCTGCGCCGGTCCTTGACCACCCGCTTGCCCGGCCGGCTCAGCTTGACCCGCTTGACCTTGGACGTCAGCTTCGGCACGCGCGGATCGGCGTGCAACGCCTCCATCGCGGTGTATCCGGGCGCCAGCGAGGAACCGGGCGAAGGCGAAGGCGTGGGATCGGCGGCGACGGGCGACTCCGACGCGGACACCGGCGAGGCGGGCGCCTGCGAGGCCGACCCCCGCGGCACGGCCGTGTCGGGGGTGAGCGCGGGCACGGACGAGGCCGGCGCGGCCGACGGCGCGGTGATCGGCCCCGCGACGGCCTCGTCCTGATCCGATGGGAGGGCCACGATCAGCGCGACCACGCCGACCGCGACCGCCGCGGCCACGGCGAGCCCCCGGTAGACGACCCCTATCTTGAGGTCGCCGATGCGGGAGCGCCTGGGCGGAGAGGCAGGGGTTCCCGGGCGTTTGGCGGTTCTCACTTGGGAACCCTTGGTCTCATCTTCCCCATCGAGCACGACGGGAGCGTACGACATATCGCGGCATTCCGCGTATGAAGCTACCGAAGTGTCATCATGGCGTCGTGGAACAGGTGGAGCTCCGATTCGACCGTGCCTCGCGCGACGCCGGGACGCACACCAACCTCTCGGCCCTGCGCAGCGACGGCGCCGGCCTGTGGGTGGCGGGCGACGAGACCGCCACGATCGAGCATCTGGCCTGGTCAGGCGACCACTACGGGTCGCAGCGCACGTTCGCGCTGGCCGACTACGTGCCGCTGCCCGCCGGGCCGCGCGACGAGGCCGACATCGAGGGCCTGGCCAGGGCCGACGGCCACCTGTGGGCGATCGGCTCGCACAGCCTCAAGCGCCGCAAGGTCAAGCCCAAGAGCCCGGAGCGCGCCGCCGACCGGCTGGCCACCGTCGTCCGCGAGGAGAACCGCTTCATCCTGGTACGACTCCCCCTGGACCCGGTCACCGACGCCCCCGCCAAGGGCCAGATCATGTCCGGCAGGAACAACCTGGCCGCCGAGCTGGAGCACGACCGCCACCTGGCCCCGTTCCTGGCGCTGCCGGGCAAGGACAACGGGCTCGACGTCGAGGGCATCGCGGTCCTGGGCGAGCGGGTCTACCTGGGGTTGCGCGGCCCGGTGCTGCGCGGCTGGGCGGTGGTGCTGGAGATCCGCCCGGAGGAGGCCGGGTACGGCAGGCTCAGGCTGGGCGCGCCGTACCGCAAGCACTTCCTCGACCTGGGCGGGCTGGGCGTGCGCGACCTGTGCCCGATGGGCGGCGATCTGCTGCTGCTCACCGGGCCCACCATGGACCTGGACGGCCCGGTGCGCGTGCTGCGCTGGCGGGTGCGGCGCGACGCGGAGATCGTCCCGGCCGACGAGCTGGAGACCGTCGTCGAGCTGCCCTACGGCGTGGGCTGCGACCATCCTGAGGGGCTGGCCGTGCTGGCGGACGGGCGGCTCATGGTGGTCTACGACAGCCCGTCGCCCGCCAGGATCACCCCGGCGGGCGGCGTCCTGGCCGACGTGTTCACCGTCTGAAGCCCCGCGTCGCCCTCCGGCAGCCCGCGCCGCCCTCCGATGACCGATGTCACCGCCTGGCGACCCGCCCGAACAGCCACGGCGCCTCGGCCACGAACGTGCACGAGCCCGGCTCGATCTCGGTGAACCCGGCGTCGCGCACCACCGGCAGCCCGGCCGCCACCTTGGCGTCGAAGTCGCCCTGATCGGCGGCGTCCCGCACGGACACGGTCAGCCCCGCCGCCCGCCAGGCGGCGCGTTCCTCCTGGTCGCTGGCCCACCAGGCGAGCTGCGCGGCGTGCCCGGCCTGGGCCATGGCCTTGCCCGCCGACATGACCAGGCCAGGGTTCGCCCACAACACCGGCGGCGCGGGCGGACCCGGCTCGGCGGTGTCGTGCAGCTCGGTGCCCGACACCTGCAGCCTGGCCAGGTCGCGCGGCCAGTCGTCGAGCGGCACCGGCGGGTGCACGCGCACCTCGGCCGTGCGGTGCTCGACCGTGCGCCCGGGCAGCGCCTCGGCCCGGCGCCACTCGGCGCCCCTGGCCCTGCGCACCACCTTGCGGATCTTGCCGGTGGACTGCCAGGCCAGCAGTTCGGCCGCCCACTCGCCCGGGTCGTCGAGCACGCTCAGCACGGCCATGGCGGCCGCCTCCAGCGCGTCGGTGCGCTCCGGCGGCGCGGCCCTCTCGATCCTGACCACCAGGGGCAGGACCATCAGCTCCGATTCGTTCATCGTGTCCTAGCATGCCCGATCGCCAGGGACATGCCCGCGGCCAGCAGGCACAGCGCGCCCGCGGCGTACCAGGCCAGGTCGTAGGCGCCCAGCTGGTCACGGGTCAGTCCGGCGCCCACGGCCGCGATCGCCGCGCCCACCTGGTGCGAGCCGAACACCCAGCCGAAGACGACCGCGCCGTCGGCCCCGTAGATCTTCCTGCACAGCGCCACGGTGGGCGGCACGGTGGCCACCCAGTCCAGGCCGTAGAAGACGATGAAGACCAGCATGCTGGGCTCGGGGCTGGCCGCGAACAGGCCGGGCAGCACCATCAGAGACAGCCCGCGCAGCCCGTAGTAGACGCCGAGCAGGATCTTCGGATCGACCTTGTCGCTGAGCCAGCCGGAGGCGATCGTGCCGGCGATGTCGAAGATCCCGATGACGGCCAGCAGCCCGGCCGCGACGGGCTCGGCCATGCCGTGATCGTGCGCGGCGGGGATGAAGTGGGTGCCGACCAGGCCGTTCGTACTGGCTCCGCAGATCGCGAAGCCGCCGGCGAGCAGCCAGAACGGCCGGGTCTTCGCCGCCGCGGCGAGCACCGTGACCGCTCTGACCGCCGCGTTCACCTTCGGCGGCGCGATACGCACGGCGCCCGGCTCCGCGCCCAGCGCGGTGGTGCCCACGTCCTCGGGGTGGTCGCGCAGCAGCCACCACACGAACGGCACCACGGCCAGCGCCGCCCCGGCCACGGTGAGCGAGGCGATCCGCCAGCCGGGCCCCTGGGCCAGCCAGGCGAGCACCGGCAGGAAGACGAGCTGCCCGGTGGCCCCGGCCGCGGTGAGGATGCCGGTGACCAGGCCGCGGTGCCGGACGAACCAGCGATCCGTCACGGTGGCCGCGAACACCAGCGCCATCGAGCCGGTGCCCAGCCCGATGAACACGCCCCAGAACAGCAGCAGGTGCCAGCTCTCGGTCATCAGCACGGTGAGCCCGCTGCCCGCCGCCACCGTCAGCAGCGCCAGCGCGACGACGCGGCGCATGCCGAAGCGGTCCATCAGCGCGGCGGCGAACGGCGCGGTCAGTCCGTAGAGCACCAGGTTGATCGATACCGCCAGCGAGATCGTGCCCTTGGTCCAGCCGAACTCGGCCTCCAGCGGATTGATCAGGACGCCGGGGGTGGCGCGGAACCCGGCGGCGCCGAGTATCGCGACGAAGGCGACGCCCGCGACGAACCAGGCCCGGTGCAGCCGGGGGCGGGCGGTGGTGCTCACAGTCATGCGCTAATCCTGATTTATCGCATTACATTGGCGCGAGTGGCCGGATAGCCATTATGTGAAAGAATCGGGCCATGCCGCACCGGATCGCGGTCGTCGTACTCGACCAGTTCGCCCCGCTCGACCTCGGCGTGCCCGGGCAGGTGTTCCACACCGCGGAGTCGCCGGACGGAGAGAAACTCTACGAGGTGGTGACGTGCTCGCCTGGCCGCGCCCCGGTGCGCTGCTCGGCGGGCTACGCCGTGCTCCCCGACCACGACCTCGACGTGCTCGACACCGCCGACACCGTCCTGGTGCCGGGCATCCACGGCGGCCCGACGCTCACCGACGGCGTGATCAGCGACGAACTGCGCGAGGCGCTGCAGGGCCGCCCGCGCACGATGTCGATCTGCACGGGCGCGTTCGTGCTGGCCGCCGCCGGCCTGCTCGACGGCCGCCGAGCCACCACCCACTGGCGCAACGTCGCTCTCTTCGCCACGTTGTTCCCCGACGTGGAACTGGATCCCGACGTGCTGTTCGTGGACGACGGCGACGTGCTCACCTCGGCCGGCGTGGCCGCCGGGCTCGACCTGTGCCTGCACCTCATCAGGCGCGACCACGGCAGCGAGGTGGCCAACCGGGCCGCCCGCCGCTGCGTGATGCCGCCCTGGCGCGACGGCGGCCAGGCCCAGTACATCGACCGTCCGCTGCCGCAGGACGGCGCCGGCGGCACCGCGGCGACGCGGGCGTGGATGCTCACCCACCTGGAGACCCCGCTCGACCTGTCCGCGCTGGCCGAGCACGCCAGGATGAGCGTGCGCACGTTCACCCGGCGCTTCAGGGAGGAGACCGGCGTGAGCCCGGCCAGATGGCTGACCGCCCAGCGGGTCCAGCACGCCAGGCGGCTGCTGGAGACGTCGGACGTGGGCGTGGAGGAGGTGGCCAGGCTGTCCGGGTTCGGCAGCGCGGTCTCACTGCGCCAGCACCTGCACGCCGCCGTCGGCGTCTCACCCCTCGCCTACCGCAGCACCTTCCGCCGCCTCTGAACCGCCTGCACAACCGCGCCCCTGTGGCGGTCCTGGAAGGCCGGCCGAAGGCCGAAGTCGCCGGCCGGGGTCAACGCCGTTCCGGCGCGAACGGCACCCCTGACGCGCGCGCCCTGAGCAGGGTCACCAGCGCCTCGCCGGCCAGCCCGACCCCGATCGACAGCGACACCGACCTGGCCTCGGCCTGCATGCCCGCGGCCATGGCCAGCGCACCCACGCCGAAGCTGATCGCCGCCGTCACCACCCACACGACGAGCGTCTTCCACGTGTAGCGCTGCCACAGCACGCCTTCCTTCCTGAACAGCACGGTGGTGCCCGCGCGCAGCGCGCCGAAGGCGACGCCGACCACGAGCGTTACGGCCAGCCAGACGACGTCGAGCGGGACGAGATGGACCTTGGTCAGTCCGTGCACGCCGAGCGCGACCAGCACGATCGGAGCCACGTAGACGTCTCTGGCGGCCAGCGGTTCGCCGGCGATCCGCCTGGCCACGACGTAGCAGACCAGGCCGACGAGGAGCACGATTTTTAGCACGTCCATGCTAAATAAAATAGCAAGGGTGTGCTATAAAGACAAGGTGCCGAAAATCGTGGATCCGGAGGCCCGCCGCGACGAGGTGGTGGAGGCCGTGTTCCGCGTCGTGCGGCGGGCCGGGTTCGAGCACGCCTCGCTGCGCAACGTGGCCGAGGAGGCCGGGCTGGCGATCGGCTCGGTCCGGCACTACTTCGCCGGCCACACCGAGCTGATGTTGTTCGCCATGCGCGCCTCGCTGGAGCGCACCGCCGGCCGACTGGAGCGGCGGGCCGGTCCGCTGCTTGCCGCCGTCGAATCCGCGCCGCCGGCCGAGCGGGCCGCGCACGTCGAGGGGCTGCTGTCCGAACTGCTGCCGCTGGACGAGCGGCGGCGCGACGAGGCGACCGTGTGGCTGGCCTTCGCCGTCGCCGCGCGCACCCGTCCTGAGCTGCGGGAGCTGGCCCGCGAGTCGTACGAAGGCATGCGCACGCTGGCCGGGCGGGTGATCGAGGGCCTGGGCCGGGGCGGTTGGCTGCCCGCCGGCGCGGACCTCGAGGTGGAGCGGGAACGGCTGTGCGCGCTGATCGACGGGCTCACCGTCGAAGGCGTGTTGCAGCCCGACAGGATGACGCCGGCGCTGATGTCCCGCGCGCTGCGCCGCCACCTGGAGACGCTGACCGGCGCCGGCCTTTTCGCCGACCCGCTTCTCACCGATTCGGCGGAATAGCCTCACCTGGCCGTTTGCCGGTGCGGGTCAACTGGTACGGGCGTACCATCGCTTCAGCACGGCCCCCGTACAGGAAGGACAAGGCCGGTGTGCGCCGCCGCGGCCGGCCCCGTTCCCGGCTCCAGGAAGGCCCATGACTGACTGCGTGCAGATCGTCACGACGGTTCGGACCCAGGAGGACGCCTACGAGCTCGCGCACGCCCTGACCGGCGCCAGGCTCGCGAGCAGCGTCGACGTGCTGGGGCCCGTCGTGTCGATCCGCTACCGCGACGGAGTCGTCAAGGAGACCCGGCATTGGCTGCTCACCATGGAGAGCGTGGCCGCGCGACTTCCGGCGATCGAGGAGTACCTGAGCGTGCATCAGGGGCATGATGTGCCTCACATGGAGGTGACCCCGATCCCCGACGACGCCCGTGTCGCCCGCTGGACCGCCCGCCTCCTCGGCCCGCCGAACTGACTTTTTCCCTCGAATAAAGGAGTACCCTCTTCCCGGGACGTTCGGCCGGCGGAATGCTCGCCGCGAGAAATTGCCGCCGAATATGCCCCCGCAGCGGAGACGCTAGAGTACCCCCTGAGCCCATATCCCGAATTGGAGCATCAGTATGGCCAAGCAGATCGTGGAAAGCTTTATCGACGACATCGACGGCAGCGAAGCCGAGCGCACCACGACTTTCACCCTCGACGGCACGAACTATGAGATCGACCTCTCGGCCGCCAACAGGGACAAGCTGGAGAAGGCTCTTGCCCCGTTCATCACCAAGGCCCGCCCGGTGCGCGCCGAGCGTGGCGTTCGTGGTCGTCGTGCCGCCGCCGTGGTCGGCGCCAAGACGATCAGCCGTGAGAAGTCCACCGAGATCAGGCAGTGGGCCAAGGCCAACGGTCTGTCCGTGAGCGAGCGCGGCCGCATCGCCGCCGCCATCGTGGAGCAGTACGAGGCCCAGCACTGAGTCCAGGCTCCGACCGGACCCACCGGCCCTTCCCGCCCGAGTCGTGCTCGGCGGCGAAGGGCCGTCCTTTTTTCCTGGTCCCCCCGCCCGGCAGAGCCGAATTTTTCGGGAAACGTCGGCTATCCGCCGGTGAGATACTTCCGCAGCCCGGCCGCCAGTGAAGCGGCGATTCGTTCCCGGAAAGCCGGGCTCGACATCTTGGCCGCGTCACCGGTGTTGTTCATGTTCCCGCACTCGATGAAAATGGCCGGCCGCGTCGACAAGTTCAGGCCGCCCAGGTCCGTCCTGGTCTCCAGCGCGTTCCTGCCGCGATAGGTGGAGTAGGACAACCCGGTCCCCTGGCGGTAGGCGTTCCTGACCGCCACCCCGAGCGCGCGCGACGGCGTGACGATCGCGTCGTTGTGCCCCTGCACGAGGCCGGGCAGGATCACGTGGAAGCCGTGCCCGTCGGGCTGCGCGCCGTCGGCGTGGATCGACAGCACCGCGTCCGACTTGGCGTCGTTGCCGATGGCCGCCCGCCGGTCGATGCACGGCCCGACGCCTGTGTCGTTGGGCCGGGTGAGCACGACCTTCGCCCCCATCTTCTCCAGGATGGGCCGGAGCTTGACCGCGACGTCCCAGGTGAAGGCGTGCTCGGTGTAGCCGGCGGCGGTCTCGGTGCCGGTGGTGTTGCACGGTTTGCGTCCGGTGATGATGTCGACCTGCTTGTTGATCTCCTTGGGATGCGACGCGTTGCCGCCGTTGTGCCCGGGGTCGATCGTGACCACCTTGCCCGCCAGCGCCTGCCCCGCCGGGGTGGCCCGGGTGGGCGAGGTCGTGGGCACCGGTGAGGCCGTGGGCACGTGGTGGTTGCGCACGGGCGGCGCCGCCGTGCCGCCACAGGCGGCCGACATCGGCATCAGCACGGCGAAGAGCAGCGGTCCCGCTGCTGAGGCACGCATGTCTCGAACCGTACCGGCTGGGCTCCGCCAAACCCGTGACCCGCCTGACCTGCGATTTCGTGTCGCGGCTGAAGAAATGGCCGGGAAAAGCGAAAGCGCCCGCCGGATCGGCGGACGCTCGCGGTGCTTCGGGGTGGAGCTATGGGGATTCGAACCCCAGACCTCCTCCATGCCATGGAGGCGCGCTACCAACTGCGCTATAGCCCCTTGTTGCTGGACCAGTGTATCCGACTTCGGACCCGCGAAGCACATCGACGACGATCGCCGCCGGCCCCCTACGACAGCAGCTCGCGCAGGATGGTCTCGGCGTGCGTCCACAACACCGCGCCGCCGACGCCCGGCACCAGGTGGTGCCGGGCGCCCGGGATGCGCTTCGCCAGCGTGCGGCCCTGGTCGGGCGAGTGGCCGGTGTCGAGCTCGCCGTACCAGAGGTCGACGGGCACGGTGATCTCCTCCGGCGCGATCGGCCAGCGTCCCATGGCCAGCACGGTGTCGCGGGCGTATCCCGCTGGGCCGCGGACGAACGCCTCGGCCATGGCCCGGCGGTAGGCCCGGTCGAAGTCCGGCTGCTCGTACACGGCCCGGTCCGCGGGCGGGCTGTTCGGCACGATCATGTTCCACAGCGCGTCGGGGGTGAGCGTGGCGAAGAACGTCTCGGCCGTGGCCGGGTCGGCCGCGACCTGGTCGACCAGGTCGCGGAGTCCGGCGGGCAGCGCGCCGGGCATGGCGGCCACCTCGTCGGCCCCCGACACGATCGCGGCCCGGCGTACCGGCAGCCGCGCCGCGCAGGCCAGCGCGAACGGCGCGCCCTGGGAGAAGCCGGCCACCCGCAGGTCGTCGCCCAGGCCGAGCGCCCGCACGTCCTCGGGGAAGGAGGCGAGCGTGCGGCCAGGGTCGGGGTCGGACGCGCCGAGCCCGGGCCGGTCGAGCGAGATCAGCCGGACGCCGAGCCCGGCCAGGGACTCCGCGCCGAACCCCAGCGTGCGGCTGGTGCCCGCACCGGGACAGAACAGGACGGGAACCCCCGACTCCGGCCCCCACTCGGCCCAGCCGAGCGCGCGGCCGCCGGGCAGCCGGGCCCGCCCGAGCCGGGCCGGCGGCATGATCTTGACATGCATGCCCATACCTTCTCCGGCCCGGCAGGTTCCGGCAAGCCGGTCATCCCACTGAGCGGGCCTTCTCGATGAGTCCGGCCAGCTCGGTCACCATCGGGTCCTCGACCGCCCCGGCCAGCCTGGTGGCGTGCCTGGCCAGGGTGGGCAGGTCGAGGCCGAACGCCTCCCTGTCTCGCATGTACACGGCGAACGCGGCGACGACCACGTCCACCTGCAGCCGTGGCGGCGCCTGCTCCCACAGCGACTCCGACAGGTCGCCGACCTGCAGGTCCTTGGCCGCCTCAGCGGGGACGCGGGTGTCGGGCTCCTGCCAGCGCACCGAGGCGGCGGCGAGCTGTCCCCTGGCGCCCGGCTTGAGCTTGACGGTGTAGAGCGCGGTGACGGAGTGGCCGGGGCCGATCTCGCCGCCGTCGCGGCTGTCGTCGCGGAACTCCTCGGCGGCCATGGCGCGGTTCTCGTACCCGATGAGCCGGTAGCTCTCGACCACCGACGGGTTGAAGACGACCTGGGCCTTGGCCTCGCGGGCGCGCAGCTCGATGGCGGCGGGCAGCTGGGTGGTGAAGATCTTCTCCGCCTCCTCCTCGCTGCTGACGTAGACGGCCATGCCGTCGCCGTTGTCGGCCAGTTGCTCCATCAGCTCGTCGCCGTACTCCCGGCCGACGCCGACGGTCAGCAGCGCGACCTGGTCGCCCGCGTACTCCTTGACCCGGTCCAGGATCGCCTGCCACTGGGTGCTGCCCTGGTTGGCCAGGCCGTCGGACAGCAGCACGACCCGGTTGGTCGCGGCCGGCCGGAACGCCCTGGACGCCTCCTGGTAGCCCGCCGTCAGGCCGGCTTCGAGGTTGGTCCCGCCGTCGATGCTCAGGTCGTCCACCGCGTCGTGCAGCTCCTGCCTGGCCGTCAGCGGGGTCATCGACAGCAGCAGCTCGGCGTCGTCGCTGAACGCCACGATCGAGACCTGGTCGCCGGGCGCGAGCTGGTCGATCAGCTTGTGCATGGCCTGCTTGACCAGGTTGAGGCGGCCCGGTTCGGCCATCGAGCCGGAGACGTCGACGACGAACGTGAGGTTGGCCGGCCGGCGCGCGGCGCTGTCGGACGCGCGGGTCTGCAGGCCCACCCGCAGCACGGCCTCGCGCGGCGTGTCGAGCTTGGCGCCGTCGAGGTGCACGGTGAATCCGTCGTCGTGCGGCTGCGCGTAGTCCTGCCTGAACGCGTTGACGAACTCCTCCGGCCTGATCTCGCCGGGCGCGGGCCAGCGGCCCTCCTGCAGGGTACGGCGGGCGTAGCCGTACGAGGCGGTGTCCACGTCCAGGGCGAACGTGGAGATCTGGGCCGTGGTCGTGTCCTGTTCGCCGGTCTCCTCGTTCTCAGCGCTCTCGTTCGACTTCGGCTGCTCCTGCGCGCCGGCCGTGGCCGCCGGCTTGGGCGCGGCCCGGTCGGCGCTGCCGCTCGTCGAGCCGCCCGAGCCGCCGCAGGCCGCCAGGGTGAAGAGCGCAATAAGTCCGACACCAGCGGCTATAGGGCGAAATTTCATCGCAACCACCTCCATGCCGTAAGACGGAGTGGGTTATCCGGCGGCCGGGTCGGTGACGTAAGCGAGTACAAACCGCGATCTATGCGTGATCAGTTGTACAAAGCCTGTTATATCCGATAGGCATAACTGCCGTGCGCGTCTATTTGGGCCTGGCCGCAAAGCGGCACACCGTCCCGACCCGTGTCCTCGACCGGGTCAGATCCGTTATGGAATCCGCCTTCCCGGTGCCCGCCGAGGTGATCCGCGGCCGCGAATGGCACGGCCGCGGCGTCTCACTCTTCTCCTGGACGAACGAGCCCGACGACTCACGTCAGCCCGAGTTGATCAAGGAGTACGACGGCCGGGTCATCGGCGTGAACGGCCATCTGGCCGATCCGCGCGACGTCACCCTGCTTCCCGGCGAGGCGGTCGGCGGCTGTTTCTCCGCCTGGATCGCCCGCGACGGCGAGCTGGCCGCGAGCACCGCGATCAACCGCGTGTGCCCCGTCTTCTACGCCGAGACCCCGGACGTGCACGTCGTCGGCAGCCGGGCGCTGCTCGTGCACCTGGCCGCCCAGTCCGTGGACCGGATCGACCACGACGTCCTGGCCCTGCAGACGATGATCAGGCAAGGCTTCTTCCTCTCGGACGAGACGCCCTACCTGGGCGTGTCGGCGCTGCGTCCCAGCTCGCTGCTGCGGGTGGTCGACGGCGAGCGCACGATCACCGAGACCCCGCTGCCGAAGGCCGACCCCATGCCCGAATCCGGACGGCGCAAGCGCGCGGCGATCGACGAGCTCGCGGACGCGCTGGTCGCCACCGTGGCGCCGCTGCGCGGCCTGGGCGAGCCGGTGAACCTGGCGCTGACCGGCGGCCGCGACACCAGGATCCTGGCCGCGCTGCTGCACGCGGCGCAGGTGCCGTTCCGGGTGACCACGAACGGCCTCGACACCCACCCCGACGTCATCATCGCCCGCCGCATCGCGGAGAAGCTGCGGGTCGAGCACACGGTCATCGCGCCGCCGCAGACCGCCGAGAAGGACGCGGTGCTGGTGGAGCACCCGCTGAGCCGGGCCTGGGAGACGCTGCGCACCTGCGAGGGCATGACCTCGGCCTACGAGACGATCGTGAGCTACCTGCCCTACTCCGGCAAGCCCACCATGTCCGGGCAGAGCGGCGAGACGCTGCGGGCCGGCAGCCTGAACCTGCTGCAGACCGATCTCGGCGACAAGGCGCTGCTGCGCCGGATCACCACCACGTTCGTCAAGGACGAGAAGCTGTTCACCGCCGCGGCCAACGAGCACGCGCGGGAGCTGGCCAGGCCGTGGCAGGCCCGCGAGAACCGGCTGGAGGCGCTGGATCACATCTACATCTGGTACAAGGTCGGCCGCTGGCAGGCCAGTGCCAGGGCCGGGGCGCTGCGCCGGGGCGATCCGGTGCGGCCGTTCCTGGACAACCGGGTGGCGCGGGCGGCGTTGAGTCTGGATCAGGGCTGGCGGCTCTCCGAAGAAGTGATTTATTCGCTTATTTTGCGATTCGCCCCGCAGTTGCGTGACGTCCCGATCGAAGGGAAGCCGTGGCGGTTCGCCGAGGGGCTGAAGAAGCGCTGGCCCTGGTCGCACGTGCCGGCCGGGCACCTGCCGACGGTCAAGACCGGCGGCGGCTGGAGCTGGCGCACCAGCCCGGGTCCCGCGCTCACGGACGTCCTGCGCGAGCAGGTGCTCGGCAGCCTCGACGCGCTCACCCCGATCGTGAATCCGGACGAGGTCCGCGCCCTGTTCGCCGACCCGGTGGTCAAGAAGCCCGCCCTGGCCTGGCACCTGTACACCGTGAGCACGCTGCTGACCGGGCTGTATCCGGGCAAGCGGCCGGAGGGCCTGGAGGAGATCACGGTCTCCCGTCCTTCGGCCTGAGTCAGGCCCGCGCGGGCGCCAGCGCGGCGTTCTCTGCCCTGATCCTGATCGTCAGCAGGGCCGCGTTCACCAGCGTGAACGCCAGCGCGGTCAGCCAGGCCGTGTGCACCAGCGGCAGCGCGACGCCCTCTGCGACGACGGCCACGTAGTTCGGGTGCCGCAGCCACCGGTAGGGCCCGGCGTGCACCAGCGGGATCCCGGGCACGACGACGATCCTGGTGTTCCACTGCCGTCCCAGCGTGGCGATGCACCACCAGCGCAGGCCCTGGGCCAGCAGCACCAGCGCGAGCATCGGCCAGCCGAGCGCCGGCACGAACGGCCGGTGCAGCAGCCACACCTCCGCGGGCGCCGCCGCCAGCAGCCCCACGTGCGCCGCGACGATCCACGGATAGTGCCCACGCCCGTGCTCCACGCCGCCCGCCGACCTGGCCCAGGCCAGGTTGCGCCGGGCCACGACCAGTTCGGCCAGCCGTTCCAGCACGACCAGCCCGATCAGGACCGTGTAGGCGATCACCAGTGCAACAGCAGCAATTCGGCGGAGAACCCGGGGCCCAGCGCCAGCAGCACGGCCGGCTGCTCGGCCCGGCCGCGCGTCTGCTGCAGGACGTGCAGCACCGAGACCGACGACAGGTTCCCGTACTGCCGCAGCGACGCCCACGTCACGTCGAGCGCCTGGGGCGGCAGGCCCAGCGTCTCGACGATCTTGTCGATGACCTTGGGACCCCCGGGATGGCAGACCCAGGTGGCCACCTGGTCGGGCATCAGCCCGTAGTCGGCCAGGAACGCCTTGATGTCGGGCGCCAGCACCTCCTCGACGAAACCGGTCAGGTCGCGGTCGAGCACGATGCGGAAGCCGTGCTCGCCGACCTCCCAGCCCATCAGGTGCTCGGTGTCGGGATAGAGCCTGCTGCGGGTGGCGACCACCTCGGGGCCCTTGCCCCGCCCGGTCGCCACGACGGCCGCCGCGCCGTCGCCGAACAGCCCGCTGGCCACCAGGTTGGCGATCGAGGTGTCGTCGCGCTGCACGGTCAGCGAGCACAGCTCCACGCACACCAGCACCGCCACGTGATCGGGCCAGCCGCGCAGGTAGTCGTGCAGGCGCGAGAGCCCGGACGCGCCCGCCGCGCAGCCCAGCCCGAACACCGGCACCCGTTTGACGTCCGTGCGCAGCCCCACCCGCTGGGCCAGCCTGGCGTCCAGTGACGGCGTGGCCAGGCCGGTGGTGGAGCAGAACAGCAGGTGGTCCACCTTCTCCGGCGGCACGCCCGCCTTGTCGAGCGCGCCTCTGAGCGCCTGTTCCCCCAGGTCCAAGGCGATTTCGGCGTAAGCGGCGTTGGCCCGGCCGAAGGAGTCGAGCTTGGTGTAGTCCGCCAGCGGGAGCGCCAGGTTCCGGCCTTCCACGCCCGTGGCCGTGTGGAACCGCCGGAGCAGTTCCTCGTCGGCGTCGGTCAGCCGGGAGAACGCTTCGGTGATCTCCGCTTGCTCATAGCGGTGATCGGGCAAAACGGTCTGTACCCCCGATATGTGCATACATGTCTCCTGCCGCTGAGAGGGCCCGGCTAACATGCGTTCATGCTCCTGCCCGTGCCGTCCCGGCTGCCCGTGGTCGCCGTCCTGGCCTTCGACGGCATGGCGCCGTTCGAGCTCGGCTGCGTGGTGGAGATCTTCGGGTTGTCCCGTCCCGAGGTGGACGTGCCCTGGTACGACCTCAAGGTGTGCGCCGAGACGCCGGAGCCGCTGCGCGCGGTGGGCGGATTCACCCTCCAGGCACAGCACGGCCTCGACGTGCTCGCCGCCGCCGACACGGTGATCGTGCCCGGCGTCGCCGACGTGCGCGGGCCCGTCTCGGCCGAGCTGGTGGCCGCGCTGCGGCAGGCGCACGCGCGCGGCGCGCGGCTGGTGTCGATCTGCTCCGGCGCGTTCGCGCTGGCCGCCGCCGGCCTGCTCGACGGCCGCGAGGCCACCACCCACTGGAAGTACGCCGACCTGCTCCAGCACCGCTTCCCCGAGGTGCGCGTCAACGCCGAGGTGCTGTACGTGGACGACGGCGACGTGCTGACCAGCGCGGGCAGCGCCGCCGGGCTCGACCTGCTGCTCCACCTGATACGCAACGACCACGGCGCGAACGTGGCCAACACCGTGGCCCGCCGCCTGGTCATCCCGCCGCACCGGGAGGGCGGCCAGGCCCAGTTCATCCAGGCCGCGGTCACGCCCGTGACCGACGACGACGCGGTGACCAGGGCGATGGGGTGGGCGCTCGGCCACCTGGCCGAGCCGATCACGGTGGCCGACCTGGCCAGGGTGGCGTGCATGTCGGAGCGCTCGTTCATCAGGCACTTCAAGCGGCAGACCGGCACCAGCCCGCTCAAGTGGGTGATCTCGCAGCGGGTGGCGGCCAGCCTGCCGATGCTGGAGTCGACGGCCGCGCCCGTGGAGGAGATCGGGGCGGCGGTCGGCTTCGAGAGCCCGGTGACCTTCCGCCACCACTTCACCAGGACGATGCGCACGTCGCCGTCGGCCTACCGGCGGGCGTTCAGCGCCTGAGCCGCCACAGCGAGGTCACCTCGGCGGTGCGGGCGGCACGCAGCGGGTCGCCGGGGTCATCGGCCTTGGGGTGGCGCGGCCTGGTGTCGAGCCGGTCGACCACCCGCAGCCCGGCGTGCGCGAACGCCGAGGTCAGCTCGCCCCTGGTGCGTAAGCCGAGGCGTTCGGCCAGGTCCGACAGGATCAGCCAGCCCTCGCCGCCCGGCTCCAGATGGTCGGCGAGGCCGCCGATGAAGCCGCGCAGCACGCGCCCGACCGGGTCGTAGACGGCCCGGTCGATCAGCGACGACGGCGTGGCCGGCAGCCAGGGCGGATTGCACACCACCAGCGCGGCCCGGCCGGGCGGGAACAGGTCGGCCCGCATGACCGCGACCCGGCCGGCCAGCCCCAGCCGCTCGACGTTCTCGGCGGCGCAGGCCACGGCGCGTTCGTCGAGGTCGGTGGCGACGATCCGGCGTACGCCGCGCCTGGCCAGCACCGCGGCCAGCACGCCGGTCCCGGTGCCGACGTCGTAGGCCAGCCGGTCGCCGGGCAGCGGGGCGGCGGCCACCAGGTCGACGTATTCGCCGCGGATCGGGGAGAAGACGCCGTGGTGGGGGTGGATCCTGGCGTGGAGCGCGGGCACGTAGACGCCCTTCTTGCGCCATTCGTGCGCGCCGATCACGCCGAGCAGCTCGCGTAACTGCCCGACCGCCGGTTCCGTCGCCGGCCCGTACGCCTCCAGGCACGCCTGCCGCACGTCGGGAGCCCGGGACAGCGGGATCGTGTGCCCGGCGTCGTACGGGATGAGCAACATGCCGAGCGTGCGGGCCCGCTGGGACTGGGCCAGCCGGTGCCGGTGGAAGTCCGCGCCGGGACCGGCCGGTCGGCAGCGGCGGGCCATGCCGCGCAGCAGTTGCTTGGCGTTCTGGAAGTCGCCGCGGTAGAGCAGCCCGGTACCCGCGCAGGCCAGGCGGTAGGCCGTGGCGGCCTTGGTGGTGTCGTCGGCGATGACGACCCGGGCGGGAGGTGGTGCGCCCAGCGCAGTGCGCCAGGCGGCCGAGCGCTCCTGACCCGTCTCGGTCCACTGGATCATCAGACCTAGACCGTTTCACGAACCGGCGCATCCGGCCACCGCTTTGCCGAGATCGGCCACAGATCGTGGTCAGACGAGTACGCCGGGGTTGAGTATCCCGGCCGGGTCCAGCGCCGATTTGGCGGCACGCAGCGCCAGGGCGAAGGGGCCGGGACGCTGGAGGTCGTAGTACGGACGGTGGTCGCGGCCGACGGCGTGATGGTGGGTGATGGTGCCGCCGTGATGCAGGATGAGCTTGGAGACGCGGTCCTTGAGCGCGTCCCACTGGCCGAGCTCCGCGCCCCGGTCCGCGGCCATCAGCACGGTGTAGTACGGCGCCGAGCCGTCGGGGTAGGCGAAGGCCAGGCGGCAGGTGACGGCGGTCTCCGCGGTGATCGCCTCGTGCAGCGCGGGGAAGCGGTCCCAGGTGATCGACGTCTCGAACGTCTCGGCGATCACGCCCAGGCCCGGGTAGGCGTTGCGCAGGTACGGCATCCTGGTGAAGGACGACTTCCAGGTCTGGTCCTCGGTCGCGGCGGCGCCCTGGGCCTGGCGGGGTTGGCCGGCCCGGCCGCCGTGCCCGGCGGTGACGTGCAGGGCCCTGGCCATCAGGTCGTCCACCGGGTGGTCGGCCGACTCGAATCCGACGATCAGCACGGCGTGCCTGCCGTCGCCGCCGCCGGCCAGCGCGGCCTCGCGGGCGTCCAGCAGGCGGCAGTTGGCCGGGTGCAGGCCCGACTGGGCCAGGTCGCGGACGGCGGCCACGCCCGCCGCCCACTCGGCGAACCTGACGGCCACCGACACCTTGTGCACCGGCCGGTCCTGGACCCTGATCCAGGCCCGGGTGATGACGCCGAGCGCGCCTTCCGAGCCGAGCAGCCAGCGGTCCGGCGACGGGCCCGCGCCGGAGCCGGGCAGCCGCCTGGACTCCCACGTCCCGGCCGGGGTGAGGGCGCGCACCGACTCGACCAGGTCGTCGATGTGCGTGTGCAGCGTGGCGAAGTGGCCGCCCGCCCTGGTCGCGATCCAGCCGCCGAGCGTGGAGAACTCGTACGACTGCGGGAAGAAGCGCAGTTGCAGCGCGGGCGGCAGCTGGGCGTTCAGCCGCGGGCCGCGGGCGCCCGCCTGCACGAGCGCGGCCTTGGATACCGGGTCGACCTCCAGCACCCGGTCCATCCTGCTCAGGTCGAGGCAGAGCGCCGGGCCGTCGAAGCGGGCCTCCACTCCCCCGGTCACGCTGGTGCCGCCGCCGCGCGGGATCACCGCCACCCCCTCGGCCGCGGCCCACTCCAGCACGCGCGTGATCTCGTCCTCGTCGCGGGGCAGCGCCACCAGGTCGGGGGCGGACCGGAAGTCGCCGCGGTAGGCCCGGATGAGGTCGCGGTAGGCCTGGCCGTAGGTCCTGACCGCGCGGTCGTGCGGGTCGGCGGTGCAGAACGCCGACCACCCGGCGGGGACGGGGACGCGGGGCTCGCGCAGGCGCACCCGGTCGAAGGGGACCGGCGGCTCCCAGGCGGCCGGGTCGCCCAGGCCGGTGTGGTCGGCGAACAGGCGCGCGACCTCGCGCAACTCCCTCGGGTCTGGCTCCGCGCCCCACGCCCAATGGCTGGCTGCCGTCATACGACGATTGTCAGGGTTCAGAGCCGGTAATCGAAGGTGTAGGAGTGACCTCCGTCGGCCTCGATGACGATCTCCATCTCGCCGCGCAGACCGGCCAGCTCGCCCCGGCCCGAATCAGGCACGACCGTGATCCGCAAGGACTGCTCGCCCTGGTCGCTCACCGCGTTGTGCTGCACGACGAAACTGCCGGAACGGCCGTCGAGCGTGCCCTCGATGCGTTCCATCGCCACGTACGAGCGTGAGGTCTCCACCTCGGTGGTCGCCACGAGCAGGTGCACGACGCTGGTCCCCGTCAGGTCGCCGTGGAAGGTCTTGGACAGGGTGACGTGGCCGATCGAGACGCCCTCGCGGTTCTCGATGGGCGGCTGGGCGTCCCAGTTGGCGGTGTCGAAAGTTCCCTTTGCGGTCATGGGCATCATCGTGCCCGGCGTACCTGTCGGATCACGTCAGGTACCGGCGAGCCGTTCGACGACTGGCGCGAAGTTGTCCAGGAACTGGGCGTTCACCGACACATAGGAGATGCCGAGTTCGTCCCTGCGCCGGCGCAGCACGTCGGCCATCTCGTCGGCGGTTCCGGTCAGCACGCCGGTGGCGTCGGGGCCGATGCTGCCGAGGCGGGCGGTCAGCCAGGCGGGCGGCTCGCCGCCCGCGGCGGCCAGGTTCATGGCCAGCTCCAGCCGCTGGAACCGGTCTCCCGCCAGCTCGTACAGCTCGTCCAGCTTGGCCGCGACCTGGGCCTCGGTGTAGTGCGGCGGGACTCCGATCGCGACCGTGTCGGCCTTCTCCGCGGCGAGCCTGAGCAGCCGGGTCCCGGCGGCGGCGACCAGGATCGGCACGTCCTTGACCGCGTCGATGGTCTCGGCCAGGCGTTCGATGCGCTCGCTCGGGGTGCCGAAGCGCACGCCCAGCACGGCCGCGTCCTGCTCGGCGTCCGGGCGTCCTGCGCCCAGGCCCAGCTCGAACCGGTCGCCGGAGAGCGTGCGCAGCGTCTGGACCTCCCAGGCCACCGCGGCGGGCGTGCGGTTGGGCGCGCTGAGCACGTACGTGCCGACGCGCAGCGTGGTGGTGGCCGAGGCGGCCACGGCCGCGGCGGCGAACGGCGAGAACGTGCCGAGCGTGTCGGGCACCAGCAGCGTGGCGTACCCCAGGCCCTCGGCGCGGCGGGCGAGGCCGGTCCAGGCCTCGGCGGTGGGCGCGTAACCGGCGACGACGCCGAATCTGAACAGGTGATCGGTCATGCCCCTACGATCGGCCAGACGGGGGTCGCGGCACATCGTCCCGTGGGCAGGCGTCCGGCTACGCCGGTGGGCGCAACGCCGCCCGGTGCGCTACTCCGCGGGCGGTATCCGCGGCTACGCGGCGCCGCCTTGCCTCGCGCCGCACCTGCCGCTAGGTTCGTGTGCCGCTGACGGAGGTGCGCCGTGATCTACCTGTACGAGGCCATGGGCCTGGTCACCCTGGTGTTGTGGCTGTACTGCCTGTTCGACGCGATCACCACGCCCGACGAGCTGTGCAGGAACCTGCCCAAGGTGCTCTGGGTGATCATCGTGCTGCTCGCCCCGCTGGTCGGGTCGATCATCTGGCTGGTCGCCGGGCGTCCGCAGCGGCGGCAGGCGGTCACCAGGCCCAGCGCGTTCCCCGAGTACGACCGTCCCGGCCGGTTCGCGGCCACGAATCCGGACGACGACGAGGAGTTCCTGCGGCGCTGCCGCGAGCGTGCCGAGGAGCAGCGCAGGAACGCCCCGAAGCGTCAGGACGACGACCAGCCCTGAGCGGGCCTAGAAGCCCTGGGCCAGCCGGTAGTACGCCTGGTTCCAGCGCAGTTCCTTGGCGAACTGCCTGGCGGTGGTCTCCGCGTCGATGATCAGCAGCTCGACGCCCAGCATGTCGGCCAGGTCGGCCAGCTCCTCGCGGCCCACGGCGGTGGACAGCACGGTGTGGTGCGGCGCGCCGGCGGTCAGCCAGGCCTCGGCCGAGCCGGCCAGGCTGGGCCTGGGCCGCCAGACCGCGCGGGCCACCGGCAGGCTGGGCAGCGGCTGGGGCGGGGCGACCAGGTCGATCTCGTTGGCCACCAGCCGGAACCTGTCGCCCAGGTCGGCCAGCCCGACCACGACCCCGGGCCCGGGCGCCGCGTCGAAGACCAGCCTGACCGGGTCCTCGCGGCCGCCGATGCCCAGCGGGTGGATCTCGCACGTGGGCGTGCCCGCCGCGATGGACGGGCAGACCTCCAGCATGTGCGCGCCGAGAATGAGCTCTTCGCCGGGCGTCAGGTGGTAGGTGTAGTCCTCCATGAACGAGGTGCCGCCGGGCGCCATCGACTTGAGCGTGCGCAGCAGCACCGAGGTCTTCCAGTCGCCCTCGCCGCCGAAGCCGTAGCCGTCGGCCATGAGGCGCTGCACGGCCAGGCCGGGGAGCTGGCGCAGCCCGCCCAGGTCCTCGAAGTTCGTGGTGAACGCGCGGAACCCGCCCGATTCGAGGAAGCCGCGCAGGCCCAGCTCGATCCTGGCCGCGTAACGCAGCGACTCGTGCCGCTCGCCGAGCAGTTCTGGCGTCACCGTGTACAGCTCGGCGTACTCCTTGACCAGGTCGTCCACGTCGGCGTCCGAGGCCGCGTCCACCGCCTCGACCAGGTCGTTGACGCCGTAGGTGTTGACCGAGACGCCGAAGCGCAGCTGCGCCTCGACCTTGTCGCCCTCGGTGACGGCCACGTCGCGCATGTTGTCGCCGAAGCGGGCCAGCTTGAGTGAACGCACCTCGGCCACGCCGCGGGCGGCGCGCGTCCAGGTCAGGACGCGTTCTGCCACCGACGGGTCGCTGACGTGCCCGGCGATGGTCTTGCGCGGCACGCCGAGCCTGGTCTGGATGTGGCCGAACTCGCGGTCGCCGTGCGCGGCCTGGTTGAGGTTCATGAAGTCCATGTCGATGGTGCGCCACGGCAGCTCGACGTTGGCCTGGGTGTGCAGGTGCAGCAGCGGCTTGCGCAGCGCGTCGAGCCCGGCGATCCACATCTTGGCCGGGGAGAACGTGTGCATCCAGGCGATCACGCCGGCGCACGAATCGTCGGCGTTGGCCTCCAGCATGATCCGCCTGATCGCGGCCGCGTCGGTGAGCACCGGCTTCCAGTCGACCTCGATCGGCAGCGCGGCGGCGATGCGCCTGGACTGCTCGGCCACCTGGCGCAGGGTGTCCTCGCCGTACAGCCCCTGGCTGCCGGTCAGAAACCAGATGTTCAACGCGGGCTCCTCTGTCCATAGACGTTCTGGTAGCGGTCGTACAGGCGGTCGATGTCGGCCTGCGGGATCGGCAGCGGCTCGCCGAGCTGCCTGGCCACGTGCACGGTGCGGGCGACGTCCTCGCACATCACCGCAGCCTTGACGGCGGCCCTGGGGTCCTTGCCGATGGTGAAGACGCCGTGGTTGCGCATGAGCACGGCGGGCGAGCGGTGGCCCTTGAGCGTCTCGACGACGCCCTGGCCGATCGAGTCGTCGCCGATCAGCGCGAACGGCCCGACCGGGATCTCGCCGCCGAACTCGTCGGCCATCGCGGTCAGCACGCACGGGATCGGCTCGTCGCGCGAGGCCCAGGCCGAGGCGTAGGTGGAGTGGGTGTGCACCACGCCGCCCACCTCGGGCAGGTTGCGGTAGACGTAGGCGTGCGCGGCTGTGTCGCTGGACGGCGCGTGCTCGCCTTCGACCAGGTTGCCGTCGAGGTCGCAGACCACCATGTGCTCCGGGGTCAGCTCGTCGTAGGACACCCCGGACGGCTTGATCACGAACAGGTCGGCGCCGGGGATCCGGCCGGACACGTTGCCGGCGGTCCAGGCGACCAGGTTGTTGCGTACCAGCTCGGCGTGCAGGTCGCAGACGATCTTCCTCATCGGCCGGCCTCGTTCCTGATCGCGCGCAGGGTGTGCAGCATTCGTCCGTCTCCGAAGAAGTCGTGCAGGGTGCGGTATTCGGCGTAGAGCCGGTCGTAGGCGTCGGCGCGCGCCTGGTCGGGCAGGTACGCGGCCTCGGTGCGCTTGCCCATCGCGGCGGCGGCCGGCTCGATGCCCGGGTAGGCCCCGGCGGCGACGGCGGCGTGGATGGCCGAGCCCAGCGCGGGGCCCTGGTCGGAGCCGATCACCGACAGCGGGCGGCGCAGCACGTCGGCGTAGACCTGCATGAGGAAGCGGTTCTTCAGCAGCCCGCCGGCCACGACGAACTCCTCGACGGGCACGCCGGACCGCTCGAACGTCTCGACGATCATCCGGGCCCCGTACGCGGTGGACTCGATGAGCGCGCGGTAGACGTCCTCGGGCCTGGTGGCCAGGGTCAGGCCGACGATGACGCCGGACAGGTCGTGGTCGACCAGCACCGAGCGGTTGCCGCCGAACCAGTCGAGTGCGACCAGCCCGTGCGCGCCGACCGCCTGCTTCTCGGCCAGGGCGGTCAGTTCCTCGTGCGAGCCGTCGAAGGAGTCGACGAACCAGGCGAAGATGTCGCCCACCGCCGACTGCCCGGCCTCGTAGCCCCACAGTCCGGGCACGATGCCGTCGCGTACGACGCCGCACATGCCGGGCACCTCGGCCAGTCTGTCGCTGGGCATGATGTGGCAGGTGGAGGTGCCCATGATGGCCACCATCCGGCCGGGCCGCACGGCGTCGGCCGCGGCGGCGGTGACGTGCGCGTCGACGTTGCCGACGGCCACCGCGATGCCCTCGGGCAGCTTCGTCCACTCGGCGGCCCGGGCGGTCAGGTGACCGGCCAGGCCGCCGAGCGGCGCGAGTTCCCGGCCGAGCTTGCCGGTGAAACCGGCGAAGGCGGGATCGAGCTCGGCCAGGAAGTCCTCGGACGGGTAAGCGCCGTCCTGAAATATCCCTTTGTATCCGGCGGTGCAGGTGTTGCGGGTCTCGACGCCGGTGAGCTGCCAGACGATCCAGTCCGCAGCCTCGATCCAGCGCTCGGCCCTGGCGTACGTCTCCGGGTCCTCCTCCAGCAGCTGCAGGGCCTTGGCGAACTGCCACTCGGAGGAGATCTTGCCGCCGTACCGCGGCAGCCAGGTCTCGCCGCGGCGGGCGGCCAGCTCGTTGATCCGGTCGGCGTGCGGCTGGGCG
Source organism: Nonomuraea antri (assembly GCF_013283785.1). Taxonomy (GTDB): domain Bacteria; phylum Actinomycetota; class Actinomycetes; order Streptosporangiales; family Streptosporangiaceae; genus Nonomuraea; species Nonomuraea antri. The sequence continues at coordinate 36,746 of NZ_JABCPZ010000035.1, read as the reverse complement.
GCGTGGTGCTTCCACAGCTTGGGCCAGGCGTGCGGGCGCTCGGGCGTCTCGAAGCACAGCGGCGTGCCTTCGGCGGTGGCGGGCAGCACGGTGCAGGCGGTGAAGTCGGTGCCGACGCCGATCACGTCGGCGGGCGAGATCCCGGCCGCGGCGACCGCGGCGGGCACCGCCAGGCGCAGGACGTCGATCCAGTCCTGCGGCGACTGCAGCGCCCAGTCGGGGCCGAGCCGCACGTCCGTGCCGGGCAGGGTGTGCTCGATGACCCGGTCCGCGTACTCGTGCACGGCACTGCCGAGCTCGGCGCCGTCGGCGACGCGGACGACGACGGCACGCCCGGACAAGGTGCCGAAGTCCACGCCGACCACATATTTGTTAACGTTCACATTCAACTCCAGCGGAATTCTCGAAGCGGGGGCGCGCTCTTCAGCGGGCGGGGGCGGTGCTGGACCTGACGACGAAGCCGGGCGGCACCACCAGGTGTTCCTGCGCGGCCGGACCGGCCTCGAGCTGCCTGAGCAGCACCTGGATGCACTGCCTGCCGAGCGCGGCGAAGTCCTGCCTGACCGTGGTCAGCGGCGGCGAGAAGAACTCGGACTCGGGGATGTCGTCGAAGCCCACGATGCTGATCTGCTCGGGCACCCGCACGCCCTGCTCGCTCAGCGCGCGCAGCACGCCCAGCGCCATCTGGTCGTTGGCCACGAAGACCGCCGTCACGCCGGGCATGGCGGCCAGGGTCTTGCCCGCCTCGTAGCCGGAACGCGGGCTCCAGTCGCCGGGCAGCGGGTCGGGCACCGGACGGCCGGCCGCTTCGAGCACGCCGCGCCAGCCCTCGATCCGGCCCTCGGTCTCCAGCCAGTCGAGCGGCCCGCCGACGTGCCAGACCGTCTCGTGGCCCAGCCCGAGCAGGTGCTCGGTGGCCAGCCTGGCGCCGGCCACCTGGTCGATGCTGACCACCGACATGTCGGCGGTGTGGGTGCCCTCGACGGCCACCACCGGGGTGCCCGAGGGCAGGCTCTCCAGCGCCCGCGCCGCCGAGCGCTGCGGCGCGACCACCACCACGCCGTCGACGCCCTGCTCGGTCAGGTAGCCGACCGCGTCGCGGACGCCGGCCGAGTCGATGGTCTTCAGGCTGACGATGCTGACGAAGTATCCGGCGGTCCTGGCGGCCTGCTCGATGCCGTAGATCGTGCTGGCCGGGCCGTAGAGCGTGGTGTCGAAGCTGACCACGCCCAGCGTGCGCGTGGTCCTGGTGACCAGCGCCCGGGCGACCAGGTTGCGCCGGTAGCCCAGGCGCTTGATCGCGGCCTCGACCCTGGCCCTGGTGTCGGGGCTCACGTTCGGATGGTCGTTGAGCACGCGGGAGACCGTCTGGTGCGACACGCCGGCCTCCCTGGCCACGTCGGCCATGACGGGCTGGCGGTCTCTCGGGGCAGTTCCCACGGTCTCTCCTTCCGGCGTGCTGCCAGGGATGGTAGTGGACTAGCGCGCGGCGCCGGCGCGGCGCTTGGTCCACACGTCGAAGGCCACGGCGGCCAGCAGGACCGCGCCCTTGACCAGCATGACCCGCTCGCTGGGCGAGCCGATCAGTGACATGCCGTTGTTGATCACGGCCATGATCAGGCCGCCGGTGATCGCGCCGGCCACCTTGCCGACGCCGCCCTGCACGGCCGCCCCGCCGATGAACGCGGCGGCGATCGCGTCGAGCTCGAAGCTGTTGCCCGCCGTCGGTCCCGCCTGGTTGAGCCGGCCGGCGAAGATGACGCCGGCCACGGCCGACAGCACGCCCATGTTCACGAAGATCCAGAACACCACGTTCTTGACCTTGACGCCGGACATCACCGCCGCCTGCAGGTTGCCGCCGATGGCGTAGATCTGGCGGCCGAACACCGTGCGGCCGGCCATCAGCGAGTAGGCCAGCACCAGCACCGCCAGCAGCACCAGCACCCACGGCAGGTTCTTGAACCGGGCCAGCTGCACGACCAGGAACAGGATCAGCCCGGCGCCGGCCGCCAGCTTCAGCACGAACAGCGCCATCGGCTCGACGACCTGGCCGTAGCCGGCCCTGGCGGCGCGGGTGCGCCACTGCGCCGAGACCATGCCCGCGATCGCGACCAGGCCGATGAGCAGGCTGAACAGGTCGGCGCCGCCGAGCGGGCCGAGCCCGACGTTGCCGAGGTAGCCGGCGGTGAAGCCGTTGGCCAGCGTACGCACCTGGTCGGGGAACGGGCCGATGCCCTGGTTGCCCAGCACGGTCATGGTGAGCGCGCGGAACAGCAGCATGCCGGCCAGCGTGACGATGAACGCCGGGATGCCGAAGTAGGCGATCCAGTACCCCTGCCAGGCGCCGATGAGCGCGCCGGCGGCCAGCGTGATCAGCAGCGCGAGCGGCCACGGCAGCCCCATGTCCACCATGAGCACCGCGGCCAGCGCCCCGGTGACCGCGACCACCGAGCCCACCGACAGGTCGATGTGCCCGGCGATGATGATCAGGATCATCCCGATCGCCAGGATCAGGACGTAGGAGTTCTGGACGATGATGTTCGAGATGTTCTGCGGCTGGAGCAGCGCGCCGTCGGTGAGCACCGAGAACAGCGCGATGATCAGGGCGAAGGCGATGTAGATGCCGCTGGATCGCAGGTTCAGCGACAGTCCGCCCAGCGACACCCGGCCCGGCTGCCGCGGTTCTCCCGGTCCGTCCTTGGCGGACTGCGCCGCGGCGGGAGTGATGGTGCTCATTTCTGTCCCTTGGTCATGAGGTGCATGAGGCGTTCCTGGGTGGCGTCCGCCCGCGGCAGTTCACCGGTGATGCGGCCTTCGGATAGCGCGTAGATGCGGTCGCACAGGCCGAGCAGCTCGGGCAGCTCCGAGGAGATGACCAGCACCGCCCTGCCCTCGTCGGCCAGGCGGTTGATGATCGTGTAGATCTCGTACTTGGCGCCGACGTCGATGCCACGGGTGGGCTCGTCGAGTATCAGCACGTCGGGCTCGGTGAGGATCCACTTCGACAGCACGACCTTCTGCTGGTTGCCGCCGCTGAGCTTGCCCACCACGCTCGACACGCCGGGCGCCTTGATGTTCATGCTCCTGCGGAAGCCCTCGGCGACCCGGTACTCCTCGTGTTCGTCGACCCAGCCGCGCCTGGCCAGGCCGGACAGCCCGGCCGCCGAGACGTTGCGCTGGATGTCCTCGATCAGGTTGAGCCCGTAGCGCTTGCGGTCCTCGGTGGCGTAGGCGAGTCCGTGCCTGATCGCGTCCTGGACGGTGCGGATCTCGATCGGCTCGCCGTCCTTGAACACCTTGCCCGAGATGTTGACCCCGTACGTCCGGCCGAACAGGCTCATCGCCAGCTCGGTGCGCCCGGCGCCCATCAGCCCGGCCAGGCCGACGATCTCACCCCGGCGCAGGGTGAGCGCGGCGCCGTCGACCACCTTGCGTCCCGGCTGGACGGGGCTGTGCACGGTCCAGTCCTCGATGCGCAGCACCTCAGCGCCGATCGTCGGCTCGTGCGGCGGGAACCGGTTGTCCAGGGCCCGGCCGACCATGCCGGCGATGATGCGGTCCTCGCCGACGTCCTCGGTGCGCAGGTCGAGCGTCTCGATCGTGCGGCCGTCGCGGATGATGGTGACCGAGTCGGAGATCGCGGTGACCTCGTTGAGCTTGTGCGAGATGATCACGCAGGTGATGCCCTCGTCGCGCAGGCCGCGCAGCAGGTCGAGCAGGTGGGCCGAGTCGTCGTCGTTGAGCGCGGCGGTCGGCTCGTCCAGGATGAGGAGCTTGACCTCCTTCGACAGCGCCTTGGCGATCTCGACGAGCTGCTGCTTGCCCACGCCGAGGTCCGAGACCGTGGTGGTCGGGTTCTCGCGCAGGCCGACCCGCTTCATCAACTCGGCGGCCTCGTAGTTGGTGCGGTTCCAGTCGATGAAGCCGCGTCTGGCCCGCTCGTTGCCGAGGAAGATGTTCTCCGCGATCGACAGTTGCGGGCTGAGCGCCAGCTCCTGGTGGATGATGACGATCCCGGCCCGCTCGCTGTCGCGGATGCCGCCGAACTCGCCGCGCCGGCCGTCGAAGTGGATCTCGCCGTCGTAGCTACCGTGCGGATACACGCCGGACAGCACCTTCATCAGCGTCGACTTGCCCGCGCCGTTCTCGCCGCAGATCGCGTGGATCTCGCCGCGGCGCACGGACAGGGTGACGTCCTGCAGCGCCTTGACGCCCGGGAACGTCTTGGTGATCCCGCTCATCCGCAGGATGTGCTCGGTCATTGACTCCAGCCCCTCAGCCCGCAGCCCGCCACTACTTGAGCTGGTCCTCGGTGTAGTAGTTGCCGCCGACGATGATCTCCTGGTAGTTCGTCTTGTCGACGATCACCGGGTCGAGCAGGTAGGCGGGCACGACCTTGGTGCCGTTCTCGTAGTCCTTGGTGTTGTTCACCTCGGGCTTGCCGCCCTTGAGCACGGCGTCGGCCATCTTGACGGTCTGCTCGGCGAGCTTGCGGGTGTCCTTGAAGATGGTCGAGTACTGCTCACCGGCGATGATCGACTTCACCGACGCGAGCTCGGCGTCCTGGCCGGTCACGATCGGGTACGGCTGGCCGCTGGTGCCGTAGCCGTTGCTCTTGAGCGCCGACAGGATGCCGATGGAGATGCCGTCGTAGGGCGACAGCACGCCGTCCACCTTGGCGTCGCCGGTGTAGGTCGTGGTGAGGATGTCCTCCATGCGCTTCTGGGCGGTGGCCGGGTCCCAGCGCAGGATGGCGGTGGTCTTGAAGTCGGTCTGGCCGCTCTTGACCGTCAGCGTGCCGTCGTCGATCTTCGGCTGGAGCACCGACATGGCGCCCTGGAAGAAGAACGTGGCGTTGTTGTCGTCGGGCGAGCCGGCGAACAGCTCCACATTGAGCGGGCCCTTCTTGCCTTCCAGGCCCTTGAGCAGCGAGGTCGCCTGCTGCACGCCGACCTTGAAGTTGTCGAAGGTGGCGTAGTAGTCGACGTTCGGGCTGTTGCGGATCAGCCGGTCGTAGGCGATGACCGGGATCTTGTTGTCGGCGGCCTGCTGGAGCTGCGAGGTGATCGCGGTGCCGTCGATCGAGGCCACGATCAGCAGCTTGGCGCCCTTGGTGATCTGGTTCTCGATCTGGTTGGCCTGGGTGGGGATGTCGTTCTCGGCGTACTGCAGGTCGACCTGGTAGCCCAGCTTCTCCAGCTGCGACTTGACGTTGTCACCGTCGTGGATCCAGCGCTCGGACGACTTGGTCGGCATGGTGACGCCGATCAGGGCGCCGGCCGCGCCGGCGCCGCTGCCCGCCGAGGGCTGCGCGTCGACCGTCTTCTGGCTGGAGCCGCAGGCGGTGAGCGCCGCGGCGAGGGCCATGACGGAAACCACGCCCCCGATTCGTCCCAACCTCATCGTTGTCCCTCTCGTTACTCAAATGCGACAAACTAGAACAAAGTTCGCCGCTGGTTCCGCCGATTGTTATCGTTAACAATCGGGATGTCAACGGTTGAAGCGTAAATTTCACCGGCTGCGGCGACGGGCCGTGAACAGCCTCTGCAGGAGGATGAACAGGAACAACAGCAGTCCGATGAAGATCTTCGTCCACCAGGAGCTGAGCGTGCCCTCGAAGCTGATCACCGTCTGGATCAGCCCCAGCACCAGCACGCCGAGCACGGTCCCGAACAGCAGCCCGCTGCCTCCGGTGAGCAGGGTGCCGCCGATGACGACCGCCGCGATCGCGTCGAGCTCCATGCCGACCGCGTGCAGCCCGTAGCCGGACAGCATGTAGAACGACAGCAGCACACCGCCGAGCGCCGAGCAGAAGCCGCTGATCGTATATACCGCGATCTTCGTCCGGCCCACCGGCAGGCCCATGAGCAGCGCCGACTGCTCGCTCCCGCCGGTGGCGTACACCGCCCGGCCGAGGCGCGTGTAGTGCAGCACGTACGCCGCCGCCAGCACCACGACCATCGCGACGACCACGCTCGGCGAGATCCACAGATCGGCGAACAGGTCGATCCGCTCCTGCGCGAACGCGGTGAACGCGGCGTCCTCGATCTTGATCGAATCGGTGCCGATCGTGTAGCACAGCCCCCTGGCCAGGAACATCCCGGCCAGCGTGACGATGAACGGCTGGATCTCGAAGGCGTGCACGATGTAGCCCATCACCAGCCCGAGCCCCGACCCGATGAGCAGCACCAGCGGGATCACCAGGTACGGCGGCCAGCCAGGCCCGGCCATCAGGCTCGCCGAGACCATCGTGGACAACGCCACCACCGCGCCCACCGACAGGTCGATGCCGCCGGTGAGGATCACGAACGTCATCCCCACGGCCACGACCAGCAGGAAGGCGTTGTCGATGAAGACGTTGAGCACCACCTGCCCGCTCGCGAAGCCCTCGTAGCGCAGCCCGCCGGCCACGAACATGGCGACGAAGAGCCCGCCGGTCACCAGGACCGGCAGGTACGCGGCCGGCACCCGCCGGCCCAGCGTCGCGATCGCCGAGCGGCCCTGCCCGGCCGCCACGACGCCCTTGACCGGTTCTTCCGTGGTGGTCATGCGGTCACTCCCGTGCGTTCCTCGATCGCCGGGCGCCGGCGCGACCACTTGGCGCGGAAGGCCGGGGACTGCACGAGGCAGACCGCGGCCACCACCAGCGCCTTGAACAGCAGCGTGGTCTCCGGCGGCACCCCGATGGAGTAGATGGTCGTGGTGAGCGTCTGGATGATCAGCGCGCCGAGCACGGTCCCGCCGAGCGAGAACCGGCCGCCGGCCAGCGAGGTGCCGCCGATCACCACGGCGAGGATGGCGTCCAGCTCGATCCACAGGCCGGCGTTGTTGCCGTCGGCGCTGGAGACGTTCGAGCTGATCATCAGCCCGGCCACGCCCGCGCACAGCGCGGCGAACGCGTAGACCATGACGATGATGCCCCGCGCCCTGATCCCGGCGAGCCTGCTGGCCTCGGCGTTGCCGCCGACCGACTCGATGAGCAGGCCGAGCGCCAGCCGCCTGGTCAGGAACGCGGTCACGGCCAGCACGGCGAGCACCAGCAGCACGCCGAACGGCACCGCGAGCAGGTAACCGCCGCCGATCAGCTTGTACGACGGGCTGTTGACCGTGATGATCTGCCCGTCGGTGATGAGCTGGGCCAGCCCGCGCCCGGCCACCATGAGGATGAGCGTGGCGATGATCGGCTGGATCCCGATGCCCGAGACCAGGAACCCGTTCCACGCCCCGAGCAGCGCCGACAGCCCGAGCGCCAGCGCCACGGCGGTGAAGAGGCCCTGGTCCTGGCTGATCTGCAGGCACGCCAGCGCCCCGGAGATCGCCACCACCGAGCCCACCGACAGGTCGATGCCGCCGGTGGCGATGACGAGCGTCATGCCCAGCGACACCAGGATGAGCGGCGCGCCGAACCGCAGGATGTCGATCAGGCTGCCGTAGAGATGCCCTTCCTTGATCTCGATCGAGAAGAAGCCGGGCGTGAAGAACACGTTGAGCACCAGCAGCGCGGCCAGCACGGCCGCCGGCCACAGCAGACGCCTCATGCGACCCGGCCTCCGCTCGCGATCGTCTCCATGAGCACGTCGGTGGTCAGGTCGTCGTCGTTGGGCAGCTCGGCCACCAGCCGGCGGTCGCGCAGCACGCCGACCTTGTGGCTGAGCCGCAGCACCTCCTCCAGTTCGGCGGAGATGAACAGCACGGCCATGCCGCCGCCGGACAGCTCCACGACCAGGCGCTGGATCTCGGCCTTGGCGCCGACGTCGATGCCCCGGGTGGGCTCGTCGAGTATGAGCAGGCGCGGCTCCAGGATCAGCCACCTGGCCAGCAGCACCTTCTGCTGGTTGCCGCCGCTGAGGTTGCGCACCAGGTGCTCGGGGTTGGGCGGGCTGATCTTCAGCGCCTTGACGTACCTGGCCACCAGCTCGTCCTGCTGCTCGCGCGGCACCGGCCTGGTCCAGCCCCGGGTGGCCTGGAGCGCGAGGACGATGTTCTCGCGCACGGTCAGGTCCGGGATGAGGCCGTCGGCCTTGCGGTTCTCCGAGCAGAAGGCGATCTTGTGGTTCATCGCGGCGCGCGGCGTGCGCAGCGCGGCGGGCGCGCCGCCGACCGCGACCTCTCCCCCGCCCGCGTGGTCGGCGCCGAACAGCAGCCGGGCGATCTCGGTGCGCCCGGAGCCGAGCAGCCCGGCCAGCCCGACGACCTCGCCCTCGTGGATGGTCAGCGTGAACGGCTCGATCGCGCCGGCCCGGCCCAGCTCGCGGGCCTCGACCAGCGGCCGGTCGAACGTCCTGGCCGCGCCGTGCAGCTTCTCCAGCTCGGCCAGCTCCTGGCCGATCATCTTGCCGACCAGCTCGACCTGGCTGAGCTCGCTGGTCGGGTACTCGCCGACGAGACGGCCGTTGCGCAGGATCGTCATCCGGTCGGAGATCTCGTAGATCTGGTCGAGGAAGTGGGAGACGAAGAGGATGGCGATGCCCTCCTCCTTGAGCCGCCGCATCACCGTGAAGAGCTGCTCGACCTCGTCGGCGTCCAGGCTGGAGGTGGGCTCGTCCAGGATCAGGACGCGGGCGTCCACGTCCACGGCCCTGGCGATGGCCACCATCTGCTGGACGGCCAGCGAGTACGACGACAGCGGCGCGGTGACGTCCAGGCTGAGCTCCAGCCTGGACAGCAGCTCGGCGGCCCTGGCGCGCATGTGCTTCCAGTCGATGCGGCCGCGGCGCATCGGCTCGCGGCCGATGAAGACGTTCTCGGCCACCGAGAGGTTCGCGCAGAGGTTGACCTCCTGGTAGACCGTGCTGATCCCGGCCTGCTGGGCGGCCTGCGGCCCGGTGAAGGCGACGGCCCGGCCGTTCAGCTCGATGACGCCGGAGTCCGCCTGGTACACGCCGGTGAGCACCTTGATCAGGGTGGACTTGCCGGCGCCGTTCTCTCCCATGAGCGCGTGCACCTCGCCGGGCAGCAGCCGCAGGTCGACCCCGTCCAGGGCGGTCACGCCGGGAAACCGTTTGCCGATCCCGCTCATCGTCAGGACCGGCGCGGGAAATGCGGCCATCGGCCTCTCCCCTTCTGCTGGGCCCGGGCCGGCGCGCGGCCGGCCCGGGTCACGCGGTCAGTACTGGCGGGTGGACAGGACCTGCTTGGCCTGCTCCTGGGTGAACGTGCTCTCCTCGGTCACCACGCGGGCCGGAACCTGCTCGTTCTTGACGACCTTCTTGGCCAGGTCCATGAGCTGCGGGCCGAGCAGCGGGGAGCACTCGACGATGTAGTTGATCTTTCCGTCGGCCAGGGCCTGCATGCCGTCCTTGACGGCGTCGACGGTGATGATCTTGATGTCCTTGCCCGGCACCTTGCCCGCGCCCTCGATGGCCTCGATCGCGCCCAGGCCCATGTCGTCGTTGTGCGCGTAGAGCACGTCGATGTCCGGGTTGGACTTCAGGAAGGCCTCCATGACCTCCTTGCCCTTGGCGCGGGTGAAGTCGCCGGTCTGCGACGCGATGATCTTGAACTTCGGGTCGGCGCCGATGATCTCGGCGAATCCGGCCTTGCGGTCGTTGGCCGGGGCCGAGCCCGTGGTGCCCTGCAGTTCGACGATGTTGACCGGGTCGGTGCTCGACGTGAACTCCTCGACCAGCCACTTGCCCGCCTTGCGGCCCTCCTCCACGAAGTCGGAGCCGAGGAAGGTCTTGTAGAGAGTCGTGTCCTTGGAGTCCACCGCCCGGTCGGTCAGGATGACCGGGATCTTGGCGTCCTTGGCCTCCTTGAGCACGGTGTCCCAGCCCGACTCGACCACCGGCGAGAAGGCGATCACGTCCACCTTCTGCTGGATGAACGAGCGGATGGCCTTGATCTGGTTCTCCTGCTTCTGCTGGGCGTCGGAGAACTTGAGCGTGATGCCCGCGTTCTTGGCCGAGTCCTGCACCGACTTGGTGTTCGCGGTGCGCCAGCCGCTCTCCGCGCCCACCTGGGAGAAGCCCATGGTGATCGCGCCGTCGCCGGAGCCGCCGCCACTGCCGCCGCTGCCGCAGCTCGCCACCGTCATGGCGGTGAGCCCGGCGAGCACCAGCACCGAGATCCTCTTCAACACGTTGGGGGGTTCCTCTCTTGATATTAGCGCTAACAACTCGCTCCGCGTCAGCGCCGTCCTGCCTGTCGCCGTCCTGCCTGGGACTGCCGTCGCGCCGGTCAGCCGGCCCGGGTCGTGCTGCCGCGCAACACGAACGAGGGCGGCACCACGAGGCGTTCGCGCGCCTGCGCGAGCCCGCCTTCGATCTGCCGCAGCAGCACCTCGATGCTGTGCCTGCCCACCGCGCCGAAGTCCTGCCCGATGGTGGTGAGCGGCGGCGAGAAGAACTCCGATTCCGGGATGTCGTCGAAGCCGACGACGCTCACCCGCTCGGGCACTCTCACCCCCCGCTCGGTGAACGCCCGCAGCAGTCCCAGGGCCATCTGGTCGTTGGCCACGAAGACCGCGCGGACGTCCGTCATGTCCGCCAGCCGCTGCCCGGCCGCGTAGCCGGAGCGTGGGCTCCAGTCACCGGCGAGCGGTTCCGGCACGGGACGTCCGGCCCGCTCCAGCGTCTCGCGCCAGCCGGCGACGCGTCCTTCCGCCTCCAGCCAGTCGGACGGCCCGCTGACGTGCCAGACCGTCTCGTGCCCCAGGTCCAGCAGGTGCCGGGTGGCGAGCCTGCCGCCTTCGACCTGGTCCACGCAGACCACGGAGACGTCGCCGGCCTCGCCGCCCTCGACGGCCACCGTCGGGACGCCGAGCGGCAGGTCGGCCAGGGCCTGCGCGGCCGAGCGCTGCGGCGCGACCACGACGATCCCGTCGACGCCCTGGTCGGCCAGGTAGTCGAGGGCGTCGCGGACGCCGCTCCTGTCGATGGACTTGAGACTGACGATGCTGACGAAGTAGCCGGCCGCCCTGGCCGCCCGCTCGATGCCGTAGACCGTGCTGGCCGGCCCGTACAGGGTGGTGTCGAAGCTGACCACGCCGAGCGTTCTGGAGTGCTTGGTGACCAGCGCGCGGGCGACGAGGTTACGGCGGTAGCCGAGCTTGTCGATCGCCTCCAGCACCCGGGTCCGGGTCTCGGTGCGGACGTTGGGATGGTCGTTGAGCACGCGCGAGACGGTCTGGTGCGAGACTCCGGCCTCTCTGGCCACGTCGGCCATGACCGGCAGGCGGCGCCCCTGAGTCGAGCTCACAGTCGTGCCCCTTTCTGGCTTGGCAAGACTGTGAACGTTAACAACAGGGTTCGTCAAGGGGCGCGCGGATTACGGTCACGTCACGCGCGGCGCACCTTGACGGATCGCGGCCGGGCTACCTACCTTGTGGCAGACCCCGCGGCACGACGCGGTAGTGGGTGGTCAGCCGCCCCTCGTCGTCGTAGAGATGAAAGGCGATCGACGGCGGGAACCCGGGGTCGGCGACGTAGTCACCCTCCCACGGCAGGATGAGCCCGGAGGCGATGCCGGGCGCCACCAGCAGCGGCTTGCCCGCGAACGTGGTGGCCGCCGCCGCGTGCGCGTGCCCGACCAGCACCGCGGCCACGTTCGGGTACCCGGCGACCAGTTCGGCCAGCGGCTCGGCCCGGTGCAGCCTGATCTCGTCGATGAACGGGATGTGCAGCGTCACCGGCGGGTGGTGGAAGGCGATGAACACCGGCCTGTCACTGGCCGCCAGCACGCCGGCCAGCCAGGTGATCGTCTCCTCGTCCAGGTGGCCGTCGTGCCGGCCGGGGATGGAGGAGTCGCAGATCGCGTAGATCGCCCGGTCTGTGGTGTGCACCTGGTTGATCGGACCCGGCGCGGGCTCCTGGCCGAGGAACGCCTGCCGGTAGTGCTCGCGCACGTCGTGGTTGCCCGGGCAGACCAGCACCGGATGCCGCGAGGTCAGCAGTTTCCTGGCCTCCTCGTACTCCTCGGGCCGGCCGTGGTCGGCGATGTCCCCGGTGACCAGGACGGCGTCGAAGTCGTGGTCGAGCCGGTCCAGGTAGCGCATGACGAGGTTCGTGCGCTCGGCGGCCCTAACCGTGCCGTCGAGGTGGATGTCGCTGACATGGGCGATCACGATCACGTCGGGATCCTTTCTCCGCTGGTCGGACCAGGTTAGGCGGCGACCGGCCCAAGGATAAGGTCCAGTTCCGTGACAGGAGATTGGGCCGGTTCCGTGGACCTGCATGTCGACCCGGACTCCGCGGCCGGGCGGCGGCGCGGGCTGGAGGAGGCGCTGCGCGCGGCGGTGCGCGCGGGGCGGTTGCCCGGTGGCACGCGGCTGCCGTCCACGCGGGCGCTGGCCGCCGAGCTGGGCCTGTCGCGCGGCACGGTGAGCGCGGCCTACGACCAGCTCGTCGCCGAGGGCTACCTGACGACCCGGCCGGGCGCGGCGACCGAGGTGGCCGACGTGCCCGAGGTGGCGTCCGGGCCGGTCAGCGCGCCACCTGCGGATGCCCGGCCCCGGCACGACCTGCGCCCGGGGCGGCCCGACGTGTCGGCGTTCCCGGCGCGGGCGTGGCTGCGGGCCACCCGGCACGTGCTGGCGACCGCGCCGGCCGAGGTGTTCGGGTTGTGCGACCCGCGCGGCAGGATCGAGCTGCGCACGGCGCTGGCCGCCTATCTCGGCCGCACCCGAGGGGTGATCGCGGCGCCGGAGCGTATCGTCGTCGTCACCGGGTTCGGGCAGGCGATCAACCTGCTGGCCACCGTGATCGGCGGGCCCGTCGCGCTGGAGGACCCCGGCCACGACTTCTACCGCGAGGTGGTCCGGCGCACCGGCCTGGACGTCGTCCCCCTGCCGGTGGACGACCGGGGCGCGCGGACCGAACTCCTCGGCGCGGACGTGTTGGCCGCGATCGTCACGCCCGCGCACCAGTACCCGCTCGGCGTGCCCCTGCACCCCCGCCGCCGCCGCGCGCTGCGCGACTGGGCGGTGCGCGGCGGGCTGGTGATCGAGGACGACTACGACGGCGAGTTCCGCTACGACCGCAGGCCCGTCGGCGCCTTCCAGGGCACCGCGCCCGAGCACGTCGTGTACTTCGGCACCACCTCGGAAACGCTCGCCCCCGCCCTGCGGCTGGCCTGGCTGGTGCTGCCGGACGCCCTGATCGGCCCGATCGCCGAGGCCAAGCTGTACGCCGACACGCACACCGAGGTGCTCGGCCAGCTCGTCCTGGCCAGGCTGATCGAGACCCACGACTACGACAGGCACGTCAGGGCGGCCAGGCTGAAGTACCGGCGCCGCCGCGAGCTGCTGGTCGAGCGGCTGAGCCGGGTGCCCGGCCTGGCGCTGCCCGGCGTGGCGGCCGGGCTGCGCTCGCTCGTGCTGCTGCCCGCCGACGGCCCGGCCGAGCCCGACGTCCTGGCCCGGTGCGAAAGCGCGGGCATCGCCCTGCGCGGCGCCCGCGGCCTCTGGCACGGCTCGGGCCCGCCCGGCCTGCTCGTCGGGTACGCGGCGGCACGCGAAACCGCGTACCCGCGAGCGGTCGAGGCCCTGGCCCAGGTGCTTACATGTCCGCGCCGGCGGAGAACATGATCTGCCGCACCTCCACGCCGAGCCCGTCGATCCTGCTGTCCGGGATCTGCTTGGCCAGTTCGACGGCCCGTTCCCGGCTCTCGCAGTCGACCAGGTAGTAGCCGCCCATGTACTCCTTGGCCTCCAGGTACGGCCCGTCGGTCACCACCGGCACGCCGCCGCGGCCGCGCACGCTCACGCTGTTGGCCGGGTCGGCGAGCGCGTTGGTGCCGATCATCTCCCCCGACTCCTGAATGGCCTTCATGAACGGCCCGTGACCGCCCATGACCTCGTTGCGTACCTCCTCCGGCAGGGACTCCCAGACCTCGGGGTTCGACTGCATCATCAACAGGAACTTCACGATCGTCTCCTCTGGACGTCCGGCCGCCCCCGGTGGGCGGCCCTGCATGCGGTGGTCGGAGCCGTCACGCCGGTCTCGACATCCTTTCCGGGAAATCTTTTTCCGCCCCGATGTAGAGACCGGCCGCGCCGCTCCGACCCTCCCGTGACGAGAGACACGAGAGAGGACCCGAGATGCGAGTCGAGACACGGGCGGGCCGGCGCGAGTGGCTGGGCCTGACGGTGCTCATCCTGCCCACGCTGCTGGCCGCCCTGGACATCAACGTCCTGTTCCTGGCGTTGCCCCAGATCAGCGCCGAGCTCGGCACCAGCGGCGTGGAACAACTGTGGATCATCGACATCTACGGCTTCATGGTGGCCGGGCTGGTGATCACCATGGGCACGCTCGGCGACCGGATCGGCCGGCGCAGGCTGCTGCTCATCGGCGCGGCCGCGTTCGGCGTCGCCTCCGTCGTGGCCGCCTACGCCACGAGCCCGGCCATGCTCATCGCCTGCCGGGCCGCGCTGGGGGTGGCGGGGGCGACGCTGATGCCGTCCACGCTGGCGCTGATCACGAACATGTTCGCCGACGCCAGGCAGCGCGGGACGGCCATCGCGATCTGGGCCACCTGCCAGTTCGCCGGCGCGGCGCTGGGCCCGGTGGTGGGCGGAATGCTGCTGCAGTGGTTCTGGTGGGGCTCGGTGTTCCTGCTGGCCGTGCCGATCATCGTGGCGCTGCTGGTGTTCGGGCCGCTGGTGCTGCCGGAGTTCCGCAACCCCGGCGCCGGACGTCTCGACCCGGCCAGCGTGGCGCTGTCGATGCTGGCGATCCTGCCCATCGTGTGGGGGATCAAGGATCTGGCCGTCTCGGGCACGTCCGGGACGTGGGCGCCGGTCGCCGCGCTGGTGGTGGGCGGCGCGTTCGGGGTGGTGTTCGTGCGCAGGCAGCTCCGCCTGGAGGACCCGCTGGTCAACGTGCGGCTGTTCGGGCAGCGGTCGTTCGCGCTGATCCTCGGCGCGCTGGTGCTGGCCGGGGTGTCGATGGCGGGCGCCGGACTGCTGGTGACGCAGTACCTGCAGACCGTGCTCGGCTACAGCCCGGCGCAGTCGGCGGTGCTGTTCGCGCCGATGGGCCTGGCGGTCGCGGCGGGCACCATGCTGGCCCCGGCGATCACCAGGCGGATCCCGGCCAGGCCGGCCATCGCGGGCGGGCTGGTGTTGTCGGCGGCCGGGTCCGCGCTGCTCACGCTGGTCCCGGCCGAGGGCGGGCTGCCCGTGGCGGTGGCCGCGGTCACCGTGCTGGCGCTGGGCACCGGGCCGCTGTTCGCCCTGGGCACCGGCATCGTGGTGGGCTCCGTGCCGCCGGAGAAGGCGGGGTCGGCGGCGTCGCTGTCCGAGTCGAGCAACTTCCTGGGCGGGACGCTGGGCCTGGCCGTGCTCGGCACGGTCGGCGCCGCCGTCTACCGCCACCTGCTGCCCGCCGGCCTGCCCGACGCGGCGCGCGAGACCGTCGCGGGCGCGAGCGCCCTGGCCGCGGGACTGCCCGGGCCGCAGGCCGCCGAGCTGCTGCGGACCGCGCACGCCGCCTTCACCACCGGGCTCAACCTGGTCGGGGCGACGGCCATGGCGCTGTTCGCGCTGGCCGTGTTCGTGGTGACACGCGTACGGCTGTGAGCCGGGGAACCCGCCGCGCCGCCCGCCCGTTGTCCCTGTTGAACGGCGAGCACGAGGAGGGGCATGGGCTGGCACTACAGAAAGTCGATCAAGGTGGGCCCGTTCCGGCTCAACCTGTCGAGGCACGGCGTCAGCTCCGGCTTCGGCAACCGGCGTTTCCACGTGAGCATCACCCCCGACGGCCGCAGGCACGTCTCGGTCCGCCTGCCCGGCGGATTCCAGGTGGGCAAGACGTTCGGCGGGCACCGGCGCTACCGCGGATACTGATGATTTGCTGGGCTCATGAACGCGCACATGAGCCCGGAGGAGTTCCGCCGCCACGGCAGGCAGGTGGTCGACTGGATCGCCGACTACCTGGCGAACATCGAGCCGTATCCGGTGTTGTCGCAGGTGAAGCCGGGTGAGATCCGGCGGTCGCTGCCCGCGGCCGCGCCCGAGCGTGGCGAGCCGTTCGAGGACGTGCTGGCCGATCTCGACCGGGTCCTGTTACCCGGCATCACCCACTGGCAGCATCCCGGCTTCTTCGGCTACTTCCCGTCCAACGCCAGCCCGCCCGCGATCCTGGGCGACCTGATCTCCAGCGGGCTCGGCGTGCAGGGCATGCTCTGGGTGACCAGCCCGGCCTGTACCGAGCTGGAGACCGTGGTGGTCGACTGGCTGGCCGAGCTGCTCGGCCTGCCGGCCCATTTCCGCACCGACGGGCCGGGCGGCGGGGTGATCCAGGACTCCGCGTCGAGTGCCAGCCTGGTGGCCCTGCTCGCGGCGCTGCACCGGGCCTCCGGCGGCGAGGTGGCCCGCGACGGCGTCACCCGCAGGTACACGCTCTACGTCTCGTCCCAGACGCATTCGTCGCTGGAGAAGGCGGCGCGGATCGCCGGGCTGGGCACGGCCGGGGTCAGGATCGTGGACGTCGACCCTGACACGCTGGCGATGGACCCGTCCCGTCTGCGCCGGCTGATCGCCGAGGACCTGGCGGCGGGCGCGGTCCCGGCCATGGTGTGCGCGACGGTCGGCACGACCTCCACCACGGCGATCGACCCGGTCCCCGCGATCGGCGAGGTGTGCCGCGAGCACGGCGTGTGGCTGCACGTGGACGCCGCCTACGCGGGCGTGGCCGCGATCTGCCCGGAGCTGCGCCACGTCAACGACGGCGTGGCCGAGTACGCCGACTCCTACGCCACGAACCCGCACAAGTGGCTGCTGACCAACTTCGACTGCACGGTGGCCTGGGTGGCCGACAGGACGCCGCTGCTCGGCGCGCTGTCGATCCTGCCCGAATACCTCAGGAACGCCGCCACCTCCGGCGGCTCCGTCGTCGACTACCGCGACTGGCAGGTCCCGCTCGGCCGCAGGTTCCGCGCGCTCAAACTGTGGACGGTGATCCGCTGGTACGGCGCGGAGGGGCTGCGCGCGCACATCCGCACCGGCGTCGAGCTGGCCCGGGAGCTGGCCGGCTGGATCGCCGCCGATCCCGCGTTCGAGCTGCACGAGCCGCACCCGCTGGCGCTGGTCTGCTTCCGCCCGGTCTGGCCGGGACTGTCACCCGCCGACGCCGACCAGGCCACGATGCGGCTCATGGAGCGGCTCAACGCGGGCGGCGCGCTGTACCTGACGCACACCAAGGTCGCCGATCGGGTGGTGCTGCGGGTGGCCGTCGGGGCCGCCGCCACCCGGCGCGAGCACGTCGAGCGGGCGTGGGCGCTGATCCGCGAGGAACGCGAGGCGCTGGCCGCCGGCCGGTAGCTCAGGACGGCGCGTACAGCTCGGTGAGTTCCGCGCCGAGCCGGGCGAGCTCCGCCTTGACCGGCTCGGGCTCCACCACCTCGATCAGCCGGCCCCACCCGGCCAGCTGCTGGGCGATCATCAGCGGGGTGGGCGCGGCCACGCGCACCAGGACCCGGCCGTCGTCGAGGGTCTCCTCGACCTCGCAGTGCCGGCCGAAGTGGGTGCGCAGCACGCGCAGGAACCTGCCCGCGATGAGCACTTTCGCCGACAGCGGCGACCGGTGCTCCTCCACCTCGGCGACCACCCGCCGCCAGGCCTGCTCCAGCTCGAAGTCGTCGGGCCTGGCGGCGGGCCGGTCGGTCACGACGGCCTCGGCGATCCTGTCGACGCGGAAGGTGCGCTGGCCGGACTCGGTACCGGCCAGCAGGTACCAGACCTCGTCCTTGTCGACCAGGCCCCACGGGTCGACCAGCCGCCTGGTCTGCTCGCCGCCGCGTTTGGCGTAGGTGAGGCGGACCTTGAGCCTGCGTACGGTGGCCGTCTGCAACATCTCGACCAGCGGCGGACGTTCGCGGTCGCGCTCGCCCCACCCGGCGGAGTCGACGATCACCGCGTTCGCCGCGGCCTCGGCGTCGGCGCGGAACGTGTGCGGCAGCGCGCGCAGCAGCTTGCGCAGCGCCGACTTGAGCTCGGGCGCGCCCGACACGGCCGGTCCGGCCAGCAGGAACAGCGCCTGCGCCTCGGGGGCGGTCAGCCCGCTGAGATCGGTGCGCGCCCCGCCCAGCAGCGACCAGCCGCCGCCCCGCCCCGGCTGCGGATAGACCGGGATGCCCGCGGCCGACAGCGCTTCGAGGTCGCGGCGGGCGGTGGCCACCGACACCTCCAGCTCGCCGGCCAGCTCCGCCGCGGTCACCCGGCCGCGTGCCTGCATCAGCAGCAACACCGCCACCAGCCGATCAGCACGCATTCTTCACCGACTCCTCAACAAAGTGCTCATTTGTTGAGCACTTTAACTGAGAGGGTAGGGGTATCAGCACCTAGCGCAAAGGAACCCAGATGCTGCGTGGATTCGCCACCGTCAACTACTACGCCGACGACCTGGAGGCCGCCAAGGCCTGGTACACCGAGCTGCTCGGGGTCGCGCCGTACTACGAGGTTCCCGGCGGCTACGCGGAGTTCCGCATCGGCGACTTCCAGCACGAGCTGGGCCTGATCTCCAGCGCGTGGGCGCCGCCCGGCGCGACGAACGGGCCGTCCGGCGAGATCATGTACTGGCACGTGGACGACCTCGCCGGCTCGCTCGACCGGCTGCTGGCCCTGGGCGCGAAGGAGTACCAGCCGATCACCAAGCACGGCGAGAAGGGCTTCACCACGGCCTCGGTCATCGATCCGTTCGGCAACATCCTGGGCATCATGTACAACCCGCACTATCTGGAGGTCGTCTCGTCGATCCGCGAGCCGTGACCTCGGGCGGGCGCCCGTGTCATCCTTGACGCGTGTCCCGCCCGCGCATCCTGCTGACGGCCCCGCCGCGCGCCGGCAAGACCACCGTGGTCCGCCGGCTCGCCGAGCTGCTGCGGGCCGACGGCGTCCCCGTGTACGGCTTCCTCAGCGGTGAAGTGCGCGAGCACGGCCACCGGGTGGGCTTCACGGTGGCGGAGATCGGCGGCGCGGAGGCCGTCATGGCCCACGTCTCCTGGGTGTCGGGGCCCCGCGTCGGCCGCTACGGCGTGAACGTGCCCGCCTTCGAGCGCGTCGCGCTGCCTGCCCTGGAGCGGGCCATGGCGGCGGCGCCCGGCGCGGTGGCACTCATCGACGAGATCGGCCCGATGGAACTGCTGTCTCCGGCCTTCGTGCCGCGCTGCCTGGAGCTGTTCGGCGCCGGCGGGCCGATCGTGGCCACCGTCCACCATCGCGGGCACCCGGCGGCTGACGCGTTGAAAGCCGAACTGGCGGCGGAGGTGATGGCGGTGACCGCGCAGAACCGGGACGAGTTGCCGGGTCGCCTGCGATCGATGCTGGCGGGCGACTCACCGCCGCCCGCCTGAGGGGTGGAGCTATGGGGATTCGAACCCCAGACCTCCTCCATGCCATGGAGGCGCGCTACCAACTGCGCCATAGCCCCTTGCGATCACCAAGTGTATCGGAATCCGGGAGTGCCCGTGTCATGCCCGATTCGTTGTGATACGTCTTAGGTCCATGTCGACCTTTGAAGAGCACCGGAGCCTGCTGGTCGGTGTCGCCTACCGGATCCTCGGCACCCTGACCGACGCCGAGGACGTGGTGCAGGAGGCGTGGCTCCGCTGGTCAGGGGTGGACGAATCGACGGTGGCCGACGCCAAGGCGTACCTGATCAGGGTGACGTCCCGGCTGGCGATCGACCGGCTGCGGTGGGCCAAGTCGCGGCGCGAGTCGTACGTGGGGCCGTGGCTGCCCGAGCCGATGAGCACCGTGCCCGACGCGGCCGAGCACGTGGAGCTGACCGACTCGGTGGAGCTGGCGCTGCTGGTCGTGCTGGAGACGCTGTCGCCGCTGGAGCGGGCGGTGTTCGTGTTGCGCGAGGCGTTCGACCTGCCGTTCTCGGAGATCGCCGAGATCGTCGGGCGGGCCGAGCCGGCCACCAGGCAGCTGGCCAGGCGGGCCCGCGACCACGTGCAGGAGAAGCGGCCGCGCTTCGACGTCGACAAGGACGAGCGCCGGCGCATCACCGAGCGCTTTCTCCAGGCCGCGTCCAGGGGCGACATGGGCGGGCTGATCGAGCTGCTGTCCAGCGACGTCACCATGGTCAGCGACGGCGGCGGCAAGGCCAGGGCGGCGCTGCGGGCCGTCACCGGCGCCGACAACGTCACCCGCTGGCTCACCAGCATCACCACGCCGGAGAACGTGGCCAAGTTCCTGGCGTCGCTGGGCGTGGCGGACGCGGTCGACCTGACCTTCGTCCTGGAGACCGTGAACGACGCCCCGGCGATGATGCTGGTCGTGGGCGGCAAGGTGCTCGCGGTGGCGTCGCTGGTCATCGTGGACGGCAAGATCGAGACGATCTACCTCATGGCGAACCCCGACAAGCTCGCCCACCTCACCCCCGCCACCGGGCCCTAGAGCCGTTCCGAGAGCCTGACCAGCACGGGCAGGGCGGCGGCCAGCCGGTCCCGCTCGTCGTCGGTCAGCGAGCCGACCGCGGCGGCCAGCCGCTCGGTGATCACCTGCTCGCGGTTGTCCAGCGCGGCCCGGCCTGCGGCGCTGATGGCGGTGATCACCCGCCGCCCGTCGGCCGGGTCGGGGTCGCGTGACACCAGGCCGCGCCGGTGCAGCCCGCCGAGCACGGTGCCGATCGCCTGCGCGGTGATCTTCTCCAGCTGGGCGAGCTGCGCCGAGGTGTGCGCGCCGTCCCTGTCCAGCCTCGACAGGACCGCGAGCTCGGTGAACGACAGGTCGTCGCCCGAGGCGTTGGTGTAGAGCTGCCTGATGCGGCGGGCGAGCCGGCCGATCGCGATCCTGAGTTCCTTCGCTGTCACAAAACCAAATCTAGCTTTATCAATCTGGCTTTGGTAGCTTCCCGCACTATGTGTTACGACACCGATGCCGCGCCGCCCGCCTTCCAGCCGCCCGTCACCGCAGTCCACGCCGAGGTCGTCCGCCTGACCTCGGCCGACGGCGCCACCTTCGCCGCCTACGAGGCCCGTCCTGAGCAGGTGCGCGGGCCGGGCGTGGTGATCCTGCCGGACCTGCGCGGCCTGCACGCCTTCTACCGGCACCTGGCCGTGCGGTTCGCCGAGCAGGGCCACCCGGCCGTGGCCGTCGACTACTTCGGCCGGACCGCCACCGACGACGACCGGGGCCCCGACTTCCAGATCATGGCCCACGTGCCCAAGCTGACCAGGGAGAACATCCAGGCCGACCTGCGCGCGGCCATCGATCGGGTGGGCCGTCCGGCCGTGGCGGTGGGCTTCTGCATGGGCGGGCGCAACGCGTTCTTCGCCGCGGCGCCCGAGTTCGGCCTGGCCGGGGTGATCGGGTTCTACGGCGTGCCCGGCATCGCGCCGCCGTACGGGCCCGGGCCGACCCAGCACGCGCACGAGCTGGCCGCGCCCGTCCTGGGCCTGTTCGGCGGCGCGGACCAGGGCATTCCCGCCGAGCAGGTGACGGAGTTCGGCGCGGCGCTGACCGCGGCAGGGGTCGAGCACGAGCTCGTCACCTACCCCGGCGCGCCGCACGGGTTCTTCGACGCCGCCTACGCCGAGCACGCCGCCGCCTGCGCGGACGCGTGGCGGCGGGTGCTGACCTTCCTCGGCGGCCGGTGACCGGGCTCAGCCGGTCGTGGTGCGCATGGTGAGCGCCTGCTCCTCCAGGGTGAGCGTGACACCGACGCGCTCCAGCTCACCGGTGCGCCCGACGTGCGTGCCGCCGCACGGGATCGACGCCTCGCCCTCGGGCAGCGAGCAGTGCCAGGTGCGCCGGGCCGTCAGCGCGGCGTCGGGCACGTCCAGCCAGACCGGCGCGTCGGCCGCCACCCACGCGGCGAGCCGCTCGTTCACCTGCCCGGCCACCTCGGCCAGGTCCAGGTCCTCGGCGGAGAACCCCTTCTTGCGCAGCGACTTGCCCAGCCGGTAGACGTCGAGGCTCCCGTACGGGGTGATGCGTGACGACGTGATCGCCGTCTGGTCGAAGTCGGGGTTGCCGAGCCGGTCCGTGGCGACCTCCTTGCGCCAGCGGCCGGCCAGGGCCGCGTTCAGCGCGAGCGCGGCCAGGTGGCAGGCGGTGTGCCCGGCCGAGAGCGCCGCCCGGTGGTCCGGGTCGACCTCCAGCTCGACCTCGGTCTCCGGCGGCGGCGGGCCGTCGGTGACGTGGACGACCAGCCAGTCCCACCCGTCGGCGCCCCGGCGGGCCGGGATGGCCTCGCCCAGGAAGATCTCGCCGTCCGCCGACCTGGCCCCTGTCACGCAGTCGACGACCGGCTGCCCGCCGATGGTGCCGCGGTCCGCGGGCTGGTCGGGCCAGGTGTGATCGAGGGGGTGGAACGGGGTCTCCGCGACGACGAGACCGTGCCGGCCCCCCACCGGCACGGTCCCGACGATCTGGGAACGGCCGCTGGTCCGGCCGTCGGGGAAGGTGACGAGTGTTGACTTCACCTGATCGATTGTGCCTGCTCGTCTTCCAGGTAACGGTTGCGGCCCGCGTACAGGCCGGTCAGCAACTGGACCACCAGCACGCCGAACATCAGCGCGTAGGTGGCCGCCCAGCCGCCGGTCAGCTCGTACAGCACGCCCACGACGAGCGGCCCGGCGCCGGCGATCAGGTAGCCGGCGCTCTGCCCGAAGGCGGACAGCGCGGCGGTGGAGTCGGGCGTGCGGGTGCGCAGCCCCAGCATCATCAGCGCCAGCGGGAACGACCCCATGCCGATGGCCACGAACACCACCCACACCAGCGCGGCCGACGCCGGGCCGAACCACAGCCCGCCGAAGCCGATCGAGTACGCCACGACCAGGCCGACCACCACCGGACGCTGGTCGCGGAAGCGCGAGGCCACCATGGGCACCAGGATCGAGACCGGGATGTTCAGCGCGGTGAACACGCCGAGCATCAGCCCGGCCTGCGAGGTGGTGTAGCCGTCGTCGGCGAGGATGGTGGCGAGCCAGCCGAACATGATGTAGGCGATCATGGACTGGGTGCCGAAGTAGATCGCGACCATCCAGGCCAGCCTGCTCTTGGCCAGCACCCGGATGCCCGCGCTCCTGGCGCCCTGGTCGCGCTCCGGCTCACTGCGCAGCAGCGCAAGCCACGGAATGGCGGCGACCACGGCCAGGGCCGCCCACACGCCGAGCGCGATGTGCCAGTCTCCCGACGCGCGCTCGATCGGCACGGTCGCGGCGGCGGCGAGCATGGTGCCCGCGGCCAGCGCCGTGGTGTAGACGGTGGTCATGACCCCGGTACGACCCGGGAAGTGACGCTTGATCAGCGTCGGGATGAGCACGTTGCCGACGGCGCCGCCGGACAGCGCCACCGCGCTGCTCAGCAGGAACACCGGCGCCGAGCCGACCAGCGACCTGATCAGCAGGCCGGCGCCCAGGGTGATCAGCGCGAGCAGCAGCAGCCGGTGCTCGCCGATGCGCCTGGCCAGGGCCGGGGTCACCGCGCCCACGCTGGCGAAGGCCAGCACGGGCAGCGTGGTGAGCAGCCCGGTGCCGACGCTGGTCATGCCGAGCGCCCCGGCGAGCTGGTCGAGCAGCGGGCCGACGCTGGTGACGGCGGTGCGGAGGTTGAGTGCGGCGAGGACGATTCCCAGCACGAGGAGCCAGGCGAGCGATCCGGTCCTGCCTCGGGACTCTGGGGCGAGCACGCTCATGCGGGGGGAATCCTCCACTCATCTAAACATGGGACGAATCACCACCTTAACAGGACCGAAAACGTCTTTTATTCCTGGCCATGACAAAGCCCCCTGTTACGGGGGCTTTGGGATGTCTCGCAGGAACCCCGACGGGTTACAGGACCGGGGGCGGTCCCTGCGGGGGCTGGTTGCGCGGGGGCACCGGGCCGGGCGGCGGCAGCGTGCTGTCCGGCGGGTACGTGCTGCCCGGCGGGTAGTCGTCGCCGCCGACCGTGCCGGGCGGCACGGGCTGGTCGCTGTCGCCATAGGTCGATCCGCGCTGGTGCGGACCGGGAACGTCGCCGCGCCAGGCGCCGGTCTCGCCGCCGCGCGACTCGATGAACTGCTTGAAGCGTTCCATGTCGTTCCTGATGCGCAGCCGGACGAGCTGCAGCCAGTCGCCGGCCGTCTCGACGAAGCCCTCCGGGTCGTACTCCATCTGGAGCGTGACCTTGGTGGTGTTCTCGTCGAGCCGGTGGAAGGTGACCACCCCGGCCTGGTGCGGCTTGTCGATCGTCTGCCAGGCGATGCGCTCGTCGGGATGCTGCTCGGTGATGTCGGCCTGGAACTCGCGCCGGACACCGGCGATCTCCGCCACCCACGCCGTGCGCGTGTCGGTGAGCTGCTTGACGGACTCGACGCCCTCCATGAACTGGGGGAAGCTCTCGAACTGCGTCCATTGGTTGTAGGCCACCCGCACGGGGACCCTGACGTCTACGGAATGTTCGATCGTGCTCATGGTGGTGGCCTCTGCCCGAGCGCCCACCGCGTTAACGCCTGCGCAGCAGCCAGTACAGGCCCACGACGGGCAGGACGAGAGGGATGAACAGGTAACCCTTCCCGAATTCCGACCAGACCGTGTCGTCCGGGAAGGCCGACGGGAACACCAGGCTCGCCGTGCCGATGACGAGCACCCCGGCCAGCTCCACGCCCAGCGCCGCCAGCGCGAGCCCGCGCGCGCCACGCCACAGCGCGACCGTGAGCAGGACGTAGACCAGCGCCGCGAACGCCGACAACGAGTACGCCAGCGGCGCCTCGGCGAACCTGCCGATGATCTGCACGGTCGCCCGCGCCCCAGCGGCCAGCGCGAACAGCCCGTAGACGGCGATCAGCGCCCGCCCGGGCCCGGTGCCGATCGAGGTGGTCACGCCACGCCCTGCCAGATCTGCAGCAGCCGCCCCGTCATCACCGCGACCGCGAACCCGGCCACCACCAGGATCGCCGACCCCCACCGGCTGCGCTCGGCCAGCGCCAGGAACACCCCGGCGGGCGGGATCAGCGCCTGACCAGCCAGGTAGCCGAACAGCGTGCCCTTGTCCGCGGGGCCCTCGCCGCCGGACACCGCCGCGATCACGAACCCGGCCTGCACCAGCAGCGTCACTTCGAGCACGGCGAAGCCGACGAGCAGGACCATGCCCATGGCCCGGTCGCGGATCGCGACGATCAGGCTCGCCAGGGCGAGCAGCAGCGAGCCCACGATGACGATCGTGGCGAGGGTGGTGTTCATCGGGTGCAAGGCTATCGCCCGGCCTGGCCGGTCCCGATCCCGTCCGGCCATCCTGGGCTCATAGGATCGGGCCTGTGCAGAGGATCCTCGTCAGCGCCTGCCTGATGGGCCGCCGGGTG
Source organism: Nonomuraea antri (assembly GCF_013283785.1). Taxonomy (GTDB): domain Bacteria; phylum Actinomycetota; class Actinomycetes; order Streptosporangiales; family Streptosporangiaceae; genus Nonomuraea; species Nonomuraea antri. Next base: position 11,514 of record NZ_JABCPZ010000035.1, on the reverse strand, counting down.
CGTTACGACGGCGCCGCCAAGACCAGCTCCGACCTGCATCTGGCCCGGTGGCGGGAGGAGGGGCGGCTGGTGTCGTTCTGCCCCGAGGTGTCGGGCGGGCTGCCGGTGCCGCGTCCCGCCGCCGAGATCGAGGGCGGGGCGAGCGGCGCCGACGTGTTGTCGGGGACCGCCAGGGTGCTGGCCACCGACGGGTCCGACGTGACCGCGGCCTTCCTGTCCGGCGCGGACAAGGCGCTGGCCGCGGCCAGGGAGGCGGGGGCCCGGGTGGCGATACTGAAGGAGGGCAGCCCGTCGTGCGGCGTGCTCGCCGTCTACGACGGCACCTTCCAGGGCCGTCGCATCGCCGGTCAGGGCGTCACCACCGCGCTGCTGGAGCGTCACGGCATCCGCGTGTTCAGCGAGGACCAGATCCCCGAGACGGCCGACTACCTGCGCACCCTGGAGACGTAGAAGATCCCGGCCAGCCCGGCGGCCAGGGCGGTGGCGATCAGGTTGTGGTACCAGGTGCTGAACGCCGTCGACTCGCCCGCGCCGAACGCCAGGGCCAGGATGCCGAGCAGCACGCCGCCGAGCGCGACCGCGTGCGCGTAGAGCAGCCCGTCCCAGGCCCGCGGCCGTTCGGTCAGCGCGCCGTACGCGCCGGCGATCATGCTCGTGCCGCACACGATCTCCACGACCACCGCCGGTACGGTCACCGGCTCGCGCAGCGGGCCGAGCTCGAGCCCGCCGTGCAGGAGCGCGGCCCCGAAGAAGATCAGCGCGTAGAGCAGGGAGAGCGCGCCCAGGGCCTTGCGCAGTGCTTCCATGGCGGGCACTCTGCCACCGGCGACGACGGCCGCGAATCGGCCCCCGGTAGCGAAGCCGGCTACACCGGGTGCGGTAGTCCGGTCACGAGCCGGTGTGCGGCCGGTCGGCCTCGGAGAGCATGCGTCGTACCACCCGGATCACCGCGTCGATGGTCACCTGGGCGTCGTCGTCCGACTCGCAGGCGGCCACCTCGCGGCCGGCCTCGCCCATCACCGTGGTGAGCAGCACGACCAGCACGTGGGTCTCGCGCGTGTCCGCCAGGCCGAGCAGGCGCTTGTTGCCGCCGATCCAGTCCCAGCCGCGCTGCCTGCGCAGCGTGCTGAACTCGGCGGGGCCGTCGTTCTCCAGGAACAGCCTGGCCACGTCGCGCTGCTCCCACGAGCCTTCGAGGTAGGCGCGGGCGCCGGCCAGGAAGCGTTCCTTGGTGCCCTCCGTGGCCTTGGCCGCGCGCGAGGTGCGTTCCTCCTGGCCGCGCATGAACTGCTCCCACAGCGCCAGGAACAGCCCCGGCTTGCCGCCGAAGTGGTGGTAGAGGCTGCCGACACTGATGCCGGAGGTCTCGACGATGTCGGCGACGGTGGCCTCGGCGTACCCCCTGCTCAGGAAGACCTCGCGGGCGGCGCGCAGCAGCGCGTCCCGGGTGCCGCTCGACCGGCTCCAGCGGCGACTCTTCACTCAGTACTCCCAGGTGTCGGTGCGTTTCTCGGCGCTGATGCAGAACACCGCCGAGCCGTGCTCGCCGTTGATCAGATCCACTCTGATCCAGCCGTCGTTACGCGTGACCTTGGCGGTGTAGCCGCTGTTCGGCGTGGCGGAGACCAGGCGGCAGCCGGTGGAGCCGATCTCGAAGGCCACCTCGCCGCCCTTGACGGTGACGACCTTGACGTCCCCTGCCGCCTGGGCGGCGGGTGCGGGCGCGGTGGTCCTGGCCGCCTGCGCGGTGGGGCTCGGCGTCCTGGTGGGCGTCCCGCTGGAGGTCTTGGCGGGCGTCGCGGCGGGCGCCGTGACGGCCGGTTTCGCGGGGGCGCCCGCGGTCGGCGGACGGGTCGCGGCGGCCTGAGACGCCGCGGGCCCGGTCGGCCTGGCGGAGGTGCGCGCCGGCGCGGGCGTCGGACCGGTGCGGCGGGACGTCGGCGTCGCGCCGGGCGTGCGGCGCGGCTCGGGCGAGCCCGCGGCGCGCGTGACGGGCGGATCGAGCGGCGCGCCGTTGTCGTCGGCGACGGTCTGGGCCAGGAACGGCCGGACGTGCACGTCGTCGGCGAACTCGCTGCGCAGCACCCCGCGCACGCCGAACCACGAGACGGAAACGGCGACCACGGTGGCGCCGCACCAGATCGCGGTGTATCTCAGGGCTCGACGCATGAGAGGCATTATGTACGGTTGGTGCGCATGGCGACGGTTCTGGTAGTCGAGGATGACGAATTCGTCCGCTCGGCGATCATTCGCGAGCTGGACAGACGCCGGCACGCGGTACGCAGCGCCGGTTGCGCGCTCGACGCGCTCAGGGAGATCTCCCAGCGCCCGCCCGAGGCCGTCATCCTGGACCTCGGCCTGCCCGACCTGGACGGCTCCGAGGCCCTGCGCATGATCCGCGGCATCTCGGACGTCCCGGTGATCGTGGCCACCGCGCGCGACGACGAGAGCGAGATCGTCAGGCTGCTCCGGGCCGGGGCGGACGACTACCTGGTCAAGCCGTTCTCCGGCGACCATCTCGGCGCCCGGCTGGAGGCCGTGCTGCGCCGCGCCAGGTCCGCGCCCCCGCCCCAGTCGCTGCAGGTGGGCGGGCTCACCGTGGACGTGAACCGGCGCGAGGCCGCGCTCGACGGCGGGGCGCTCTCGCTGACCAGGCGCGAGTTCGACCTGCTCGCCTACCTGGCCGCGCGCGCCGACCGGGTGGTCAGTCGCAAGGAGCTGCTGGCGGAGGTGTGGCGGCAGTCGTACGGCGACGACCAGACCATCGACGTGCACCTGTCCTGGCTGCGCCGCAAGCTGGGCGAAAGCGCGTCGCGGCCGCGTTACCTGCACACCGTGCGCGGCGTCGGTGTGATGCTGTCGGCGCCCCGGTGAGGCCCGCGGCGAAGGGGCGCAAGCGATGAGGCGGACGCTGGCCGTCCTCGTGGTGGCGGTCACCTCGATGGTCGCGCTGGCCTTCCTGGTGCCGCTGGCGCTGATCGTCAAGGAGACCGCGCAATCCAGGGCGCTGGCGAACGCCGAGCGTCAGGCGTCCGCGCTGGTGCCGGTGCTGGCCCTGACCACCAGGAGCGGCGATCTCGGGCACGCGATGGCCCGCACGCAGGCGGGCGGACGCGGCCGGCTGGCCATCCACGTCAAGGGCGGCGCGCGGATGGGCGTCTCGCGCGCGCCCGCCGCCGAGGTGGCCAAGGCCGCCGCGCAGACCAGGGCGAGCAGCATCGAGCTGCCCGGCGGCGGATACGTGCTGCTGCGGCCCGTCGCGCTGGACGAGGGCCGGGGCGCGGTGATCGAGGTGTTCGTGCCCGCCGAGGAGCTGAACCAGGGGGTCGGGACGTCCTGGGCGGTGCTGACCGGGGTGGCCGTGGCGCTCGTGCTCGGGTCGGTGCTGGTGGGCGACCGGCTGGGCGCGCGCGTGGTGCGGGCGGCGCGCCGGCTCGGCACCGCGGCGACCGCCCTGGGCTCGGGCGACCTGAGCGAGCGCATCTATCCCGACGGGCCGCCCGAGCTGGTGGCCGCGGCCAACGCGTTCAACGCGATGGCCAACCGCGTCACGCACCTGCTGGCCGCCGAGCGGGAGATGGCCGCCGACCTGTCGCACCGCCTGCGTACGCCGCTGACCGCGCTCAAGCTCAGCCTCGACCAGCTCGGCCCGCAGGCCGAGGCCGGCAGGCAGGCGCTGGCCAGGCTGGAAGGCGAGGTCGACGCGATCATCTCGGCGGCCAGGCGGCCGGCCCGCGCGGCCAGGTTCTGCGACGCGGCCGAGGTGCTGCGCGAGCGGCTGACGTTCTGGTCGGCGCTGGCGGAGGACCAGCAGCGGCCGTGGGAGCTGGTCGGCGCCACCCTGCCGGTACGCGTGCCGGTCCCGGCCGGCGAGCTGACCGCGGCGGTGGACGCGCTGCTCGGCAACGTGTTCAGGCACACGGCCGAGGGGACGGCGTTCAGCGTCACGCTGCACGAGGGCCAGGACGCGGTCGGCATCCTGATCGCCGACGCCGGCCCCGGCATCCCCGACCCGGAGGCGGCGCTGGAACGCGGCACCAGCGGGGCCGGTTCGACCGGGCTGGGGCTGGACATCACGCGCCGGCTGGCCGAGTCGACGGGCGGCACGCTGAGACTTGATCGGTCCGCGCTGGGCGGCGCCCGGGTCCAGCTCTGGCTCCGCAGGAACGCCCGCGCTGATGGGTCGCGCTGATGGGTCGCGCTGATGGGTCGCTCTGATGGGTCGCGCTGATGGGTCGCTCTGATGGGTCGCGCTGATGGGTCGCGCTGAAATGGCGCCTAAGCCAAGCTTAAAGGCCCATTAAGCGCGATATCCGGCGCGTTTCAGTGATCCAAGGTGGTCTGCATGCAGATCAACCGCAAGGCGATCGTCGCCATCACCCTGGCCACCCCCACGCTGCTCGCGCTCACCGTCGTCCCCGGCACGGCCCAGGCGCACGGCACCATGAACAACCCACCCAGCCGCACCATGGTCTGCTACGGCGAGGGCCCGGAGAACCCGAAGACGGCCGCCTGCAAGCAGGCCGTCCAGCTCGGCGGCACCCAGCCGCTCTACGACTGGAACGAGGTGAACATCGCCAACGCGGCGGGCAATCACCGCTCGCTCATCCCCGACGGCAAGCTCTGCAGCGCCGGACGCGACAAGTACCGGGGCTTCGACCAGGCCCGCGCCGACTGGCCGGCGACCACGCTGTCCAGCGGCAGCGCCTACACCTTCAAGTTCCGCGCCACCGCGCCGCACAAGGGCGCCTTCCAGCTGTTCATCACCAAGGACGGCTACGACCCGGCCAAGCCGCTGAAGTGGTCCGACCTGGAGTCCACCCCGTTCCACTCGGAGGCGAACCCGGCGCTGTCCGGCGGCTCGTACACGCTGGCCGCCAAGCTGCCCAGCAAGCAGGGGCGGCACCTGATCTACGCGATCTGGCAGCGCAGCGACAGCCCCGAGGCGTTCTACTCCTGCTCGGACGTGGTCTTCGGGCAGGGCAACCCGAACCCGGCGCCCACCCCCACCGGCACGCCCACGGCCACCCCCAAGCCGACCCCGACGGGGTCCGCCACCCCGGTGCCCACGCAGCAGCCCGGCGGTGACACCGGCGGGCTGTCGGCGATCAGGGCGGGCGTGGGCGTCTCCCCCGCGACCGCGAAGGCCGGGCAGCAGGTCAAGGTGACGGCCGTGTGCAGCGGCTCGCAGGTGCGCGGCGTGGCCTCGTATGGCTTCACGACCACCAGGGCCTACCCGCAGACGCCGACGGTGGCGTGGTGGCCGGTGCTCAAGGCGGGCCGGCCGGGCCGGTTCGCGGTGACGGTGACCTGCAAGAACGGCGACCAGGCCCGCACCACGCTCACCGTGACCGGCTGAGCGCCGCGTATTGTGACCGGCTGAGCGCGCCGCGCAGGGCCGTGGTGGGCGCCCGCCCACCACGGCCCGCCGGAGTGGGCCGGGTTCAGGGTTTGCGGCCGACGCCGGCGTAGTAGACGGACTCCCGCTCGACGTGCAGTGTCTCGGGGTCGGGACGCCAGCGCGGCAGCGCGACCACGCCCGGCTCCAGCAGTTCCAGCCCGTCGAAGAAGCCGGTGACCTCGTCGAGCGTGCGCAGCGTCAGCGGACTGCCGCCGCTCTCGTTCCGGTGCCGCACCCCCTCTTCGAGCTGCTTGCCGACCAGCCCGTGCGAGAGCGCCAGATGGCTGCCCGAGGGCAGTGCCGCGAGCAGCCGCTGGATGATCCGCCCGGCCTCGGCCGTGCCGGGCAGGAAGTCCACCACGCCGAGCAGCATCAGCCCGACGGGCCGATCGAGGTCGAGCAGGCCCGCCACCGCCTCGAGAATCGCCTCGGGCTCGCGCAGGTCGGCCTCGACGAACGCGGTCGCGCCATCCGGCGTGCCGCTCAGCAGCGCCTGCGCGACGACCGTCGGGTCGTTGTCCACGTAGACGACCCGGCTGTCCGGGGCGACGGACTGAGCGACCAGGTGGGTGTTGCCGGCCGTGGGGATGCCGGTGCCGATGTCCAGGAACTGCCGGACGCCGGCCTCCCGCGCCAGGTGGCGCACCGCGCGGCCGAGGAATTCCCGGTTCGTTCTGGCGAGCACCGGCAATTCCGGCACCGCGGCGAGGATCTGCGCGCTCACCACGCGGTCGATCTCGTAGTTGTCGGTGCCGCCCAGCCACAGGTCGTAGATGCGGGCGGGGCTCGGAATCTCGGTGTTGACGCCTTGTGTCATCTGCACGCCTTTCCTGTTCGGGCGAATCGAGGCGAGCGTAATCGACGGAGTGGAAACTTTCCCGGGCCGCCGGGAGTCTTACCGTTGGGACGCGCCGGCGTGATTGGGGGAATTGAGCCGGCGCGAGGGGGCCCGACCACCACGTCGGAAAACGGGGAAAGGATTCGGCAATGCCTGTCGACCTGAACAACGCGCAACCCCTGGACTGGGATTCGGCCACGCTCGACCCGGACACCAGGGTGATGCTCGACAATCTCCAGCCCAACATTCTCCGCGCGCACGTGCGTGAACACCTGTCCGTGCTGTTCGTCCGGTTCAACGACGCGACCGAGGGACGGCATTTCCTGCGGTACCTCGCCACCACGAAGATGAAGTCGGCGCGCAGGCACCTGCAGGAGATTCGCGACTTCGCCGCCGGACGCCGGCGCGGCACCCCCTACGTCGGCCTCGGCATCAGCAAGGCCGGCTACCGCGACCTCGGCCACTCGGTCGAGGACGTGCGCAAGTTCGGCGACCAGGTGTTCCGCGACGGAATGAAGCGCCGGGTCGGCGAGATTCACGACCCGGCGGTGGACCAGTGGGAGAACACCTACCAGCGGGAGATCCACGCCGTCATTCTCATCGGCGACTCAGAGCCGGAGCCGGTCGCGGCGCTGCGCGCGGAAATCCTCGGCGAGCTTCCGGAAAGCGCCAGGCTGCTCGGCGAGGAGACCGGTCAGGGCATGCGTAACCCGGCCGGTGACGGTATCGAGCATTTCGGTTACGTGGACGGCCGCAGCCAGCCGCTGTTCCTGCGCGACGAGGTGGACCGGGAACCGAAGGACCAGTGGAACCCGGCTTTCCCGCTCGGCAACATCCTCGTCGCCGATCCGTTCTCGCCGAATCCCGTGCAGCATTTCGGCAGCTACCTGGTGTTCAGGAAGCTGGAGCAGAACGTACGCGCATTCAAGGAGATCGAGGAGAGCCTGTCCGACACCCTCGGCCTGGTGGGCGCGGACCGCGAACGGGCCGGCGCGATGCTGGTCGGCCGGTTCAAGGACGGCACCCCGATCACGCTCAGGCCCAAGCCCGGGGACGACGACGTGACGAACGACTTCACGTTCGACCTGGACGACGGCTCGAGGTGCCCGTTCAGCGGCCACATCAGGAAGGTCAACCCGCGCTCGTTCGGCCGTGAGGTGATCATGGCCAGGCGAGGCCAGACCTACGGCGAGCGCACCGACGACCCCTGGGACGACTCCCCGCCGGCGAGCCGGCCGAGCGGCGAGGTCGGCCTGCTGTTCATGGCGTTCAACAGCAGCCTGCTCGCCCAGTTCGAGTTCACGCAGCAGAGCTGGGTGAACAACCCGGACTTCCAGAACGACGCCACCGGTCACGACCCCGTGATCGGCCAGGGCGAGCGTGCCGTCAAGGTCGCGTTCCCCAAGGCGTGGGGTCAGCCCGAGATGTCGGTGCCGCAGGCCCAGGTGGCGCAGACGGTGACGATGCTGGGCGGCGAGTACTTCTTCGCGCCGTCCCTGGCCTACCTGCGCAACCTGTAGGTTTCCCAGCCTGTTCGTGACTCGCGGGGGGACGCCGGGCGTCTCCCCGCCTGTCACGAGGCCCTTCGCGGCACCCCGCGTTGCGTGTCGCTCGCGGACTCGGATAGCGTGACCGTCCCGACGACCGAGGAGGTGAGACCCATTACCGGCACATCAGGTTGGGTGCTCTCACCTCGTGATCGCCTCGGATAGGTGACCCGAGAGCGCCCGTCGGTATTCCGAAAGGCACTCATGTCACCCCTGTTGTCCGCTTCGGACATCGTCTTCAGGCTCAGGTCCGCGGGCTGCGTCTTCGCCGAAGACGAAACGCGGCTGCTGATGTCCGCCGCCTCGTCCCCGGACGAACTGGCCGCCATGGTCGACCGCCGGGTCGCCGGGCTGCCGCTCGAACACGTACTCGGCTGGGCGGAGTTCTGCGGGCTGCGCGTGGCCGTCGATCCCGGCGTCTTCGTGCCGCGTCCGCGTACCGAGTTCCTCATCGGCGAGGCCGTCGCGCTGGCCCGCCGGCTGCCCGGGCGTCCGGTCGCCGTGGACCTGTGCTGCGGGACCGGCGCGATGGGGTTGGCGCTGTCCGCCGCGCTGCCCGGCGGGGCCGAGGTGCACGCCACCGACCTCGACCCGGCGGCCGTGCGGTGCGCGCGGCGCAACCTCGCCCCCATCGGCGGTCACGTGTACGCGGGCGATCTGTACGACCCGCTGCCGCCCGAGCTGCGCGGCCGGGTCGATGTGCTGATCGCCAGTCCCCCGTACGTGCCGACCGAGGCCATCGGGCTGCTCCCGCCCGAGGCCCGCGTGCACGAGCCGCGGGTGGCGCTCGACGGCGGGGCGGACGGGCTGGACATCCTGCGCCGCGTGGTCGAACAGGCCCCGCTGTGGCTCGCGCCCGGCGGTCACCTGCTGGTAGAGACCAGCAGGGCGCAGGCGGCCCAGGCGGTGGCCGCGGTCACGGCGGCCGGGCTGAGCCCCAGGGCGGCCGTCTCCGACGAGTTCGACGCCACCGCGGTCATCGGCACCCGCCACCCTTGACCCGACCGGCCGCGCACGGGGGTCAGGGGTGGTCCAGGAGGAGGACGCCGGCCCCGGCCAGCATCCCGATCACGCCGCGGGCCTGCACCCGGTCGCCGCCCAGCGCGGCGATCACGCCGTCCGCGTCGCAGGTCCCGTCGCACCTGGCCAGCAGCCGGGCGGTGCTCTCGCTGATCCGGTACGCCCGCAGCGCCGGCCGGTCCCACCGCCGCTGCACCAGCACCTGCGTCCGTACCGCGAGCAGCCCTTCGACCGGTCCGCCCGCCGTCACGTCGTGGTCGAACACCGCCACCCAGGCCGCGGGCGAGAGCCGGAGCAGGCCAAGGGTCCACCAGTGCCCGTTCTGCGGCTTCTCCCGCGTCGCCGACTCTCTGGCGGCCGTCACCGCCTCCGGGTCGTGCAGCAGTTTGGCGCGGGTCAGCTCGTACCTGGCGAAGTCGGCCAGCGGCGGCGTGGCGTGCACGGCCAGCCAGGCGACCAGCCGCTCCGCCTCCCACATGCCGGGCGGCTGGGCGGCGGGTTGCGGCCGGCGCACCATGCGGCCGAGGAACTCCTCCCACATGACCCGGTGCCCGCCGATCAGCTCGCCGACCGTGCCCGGCAGGCAGGTGGACAGCGCCTGGCGCAGTTCGCGCATGAGCTGGACGCGGCTCACCCGGTAACCGGTGGTTCCGGCGCCGGCGAGCATGGCCAGTTCGGCCTCGGTCAGGTCGTAGCGGTGACGCAACCTGCCCGGATCCTCGCGCAGCAGCGCGGACTCCGCGTCGGAGGTGAGCATCGCCGCCAGCGCTTCCCGCACACCCACCAGACCTCACCCAACCATGTCGCCGTATGTCACCTTTCGCTACGGAAAGTTCCCTGCGCCTCCGGATGCCACACTCGACACTCGGCCCAATACTTCGCAAACCACCCATCTCCCGGAGATCGGCGTGCTCTTGGCGTTGATCAGCCCGGAAGTGGAAGAACTGCGCGAATCCCCGTAACGTCGTGTTCCCGTTCCCCCGTGGAGGCACCGACGTGGCCGACAGCCTGTTCCCAATGATCAACATGATCTTCGCGATCTCGATGATCGTCATCCTGCTGCTCGGCGTCATCGTGACCGCGATGGGACGGCGCACTCACGGGCGCGGGGCCACGCTGGGCATGCTGGGGTGCATCGTGTTGCTGCTCGGGGTGGGCATCGGCGTCGTGCTGAACCTGATGGCCAATGAGGTCGTGCGGGCTCTGGACGATCTGCGGAGCTTTGTTCTGATCCAGAACCTCGTCACGCTGATCTTCCAGGTGACGGGAACGATCCTGCTGATCACCGGCGTGGTCGCCCGCCGCAACGCACCCGAGCCCGAGCCGCAGTCACAGCCCGCCGGTTGGCCCCAGCCACAGCCGCAGCAGGGGTGGCAGCAGCCGGGCCCCGCGGCGGCGCCGTGGCAGCAACCCCAGGGCCAGTACCCGCAGGGCCAGCCTGCCCAGGGCCAGCCCGCGCCAGGTCAGTACGCACAGGGGCAATACGCACAGGGCCAGCCCACGCAAGGCCAGCACGCGCAGGGCCAGTATGCCCAAGGCCAGCCCACGCAAGGCCAGTACCCGCAGGACCAGGGCCAGTACGGGCAGGGTCAGCCGTACGGCCAGGGCCTCCCCGGACAGCCGCCGCCGCCACCGCAGCAACAGCAGCCCTCACAGCAGCCCGGCTGGCAGCAGCCCCAGCAGCCGCCTCCCTTCGGTGGCGGCCCCGGCTACTGATCCTCGCGCCGCCCGTCGTCGCCCGCGTGGAGGTAACCGCGCCAGGAGATCTGTCCACCGGGCTCGGCGCGGGTGGTGAGATGCCCGGCGCGGAAGGCGCGGCCGAGCCGGCCGGGGATGCGCAGCCGCAGCACCCGCCGGCGCACCCCGCGCGCCCGCAGCCAGTCCTCCAGCGCGTCACCGGCCCGCAGCACCTGGGGCCCGCCGAACTCCTCGATCGCCTCGCCGGGCCCGCGCCGGATCACCTCGACGAGGTGCGCGGCGACGTCCCGGACGTCCACCGGTTGCGCCGGGATGTCCGGATCGATCACCATCACCGGCAGGCGCGCCATCCCGCGCACCGCCTGCTCGACGAACTCGTGGAACTGCGTCACCCGGACGATCGTCCACGGCACCCCACCCGCCGCGACCAGCCGCTCGGCCCGGACCTTGGTCGCGAAGTACCCCCAGGGCACCCGGTCCGCCCCGACGATCGAGGTGTAGACCAGATGCCCGACACCCGCCGGGCGGGCCGCGGCGAGCAGGGCCGAGGTGCCGTCCAGCTCGACCTTCTTGGTGTAGCCGCGCTGGTACGGCGCCGCGGCCAGGTGCACGATCACGTCCGCGCCGGACACCGCCTCCGCGACGCCCTGCCCGGTCGTCAGGTCGGCGACGAGCCAGCGAACGCCGCTCTCCGACGTCCTGGCGGCCCGGCTCGTCGCCCGTACCTCGAACCCCGCTTCGACCAGCCTGTCCAGGACGACCTTGCCCAGCCGTCCGCTTCCACCTGTCACGAGTACGCATGTCATGGGAGCTGGACGGAATAAGTCTGGAGAATGTGACAGTGTCCACGTAATCCACTCAGGTGAGGGGATCATGACGCGAGACCAGCCGCCGGAGCCCGATCCGCACCGCACCATCAGGCACCGCTTACCCCACCCGGCCGCCCCCAATGCCGCTCCTGGGGCCGCCCCGTCGGCCGCCCCCGAGACCGCCCCGCCGACCGTCCCCAC
>NZ_JABCPZ010000359.1 GCF_013283785.1 Nonomuraea antri | reverse complement strand
GGTCCGCATGGGCAGGGGGGCGGGCCCACGCGGGCGGAGGCGGGTCCGCGCAGGCGAGGGCGGGTCAGCCGCGCCGGGTCCGAGCCGGAGGCCGCGTCAGAGTGCGCCGGGTTCGGGTCCGCGTCGGGGTTCCCGACAGAGCGCGCCGGGTCCGAGCCCGGGTCGCGTCAGAGTGCGCCGGTGAGGTGGGTGGCGCATTCGTCCCGGTAGCGGAGGGTTCGGGCGCGCAGCCGTTTGGGGTCGGCGAGCACGGCCCTGGACACCGAGGGGAGCACCGCGTGGCGTACCGGGGCGAACAGCCGCGCCAGGTCGGCGGGTGAGGCGCCCTGCGCGCCCAGGCCGGGCGCGAGGATGGGCCCGTTCAGGTCGGTCAGCGGGAGCTCCAGCGAGCCGACCGTGGCGCCGATCACCACCCCCACGGGCCCGAACGGCGCATGCCCCGCGTTGGCCGCCGCCGCGCCGGTGATCACCTGGTCGGCGACCAGCGGCTGGAGCCTGGACGCCTCCGGGTTCGAGGTGCGCGCCAGCACGAACACGCCCGCGTCGTTGGCCAGCGCCGAGGTGATCGCACCCTCCAGCGAGCCGAAGCCCAGGTACGGGCTGAGCGTGATCGCGTCGACCGCCACCGGGCTGCCCCGGTCGAGGTAGGCCTCGGCGTAGGCGGCCATGGTGCTGCCGATGTCGCCGCGCTTGACGTCGAGCAGGATCAGCGTGCCCGCCTCGCGCAGGTCGTTGATCATGTTCTCCAGCACCGCGATGCCGCGGCTGCCCCAGCGCTCGTAGAAGGCCGACTGCGGCTTGACCACGGCGGCGAGGTCGCTGACCACGTCCACGACAGTGCGGCTGAAGCGCTCCAGCCCGGCCGGGGAGTCGTCGAGCCCCCACGCGTGCAGCAGCGCGGGACTGGGATCGATGCCCACGCACAGCGGCCCGAACTTGTCGAGCCTGGCCCGCAGGCGGGTGCCGAACGAGTCGTTCATCTCTGGGTCCCCCTCATGGCCGTAGGCAGGACACTAGTCCTCGGCGACGGCGGTCAGGAACGTTTCTCCGGCGACGATATGGGACCTCTGCGCGGTACTGAACAAGTAGGACTCGGTTCGCATACGCCAGTCTTCCATGAGTGGCCTCCGGGGTAGATCAGCAGACATGTACGAGATCGCCCATCGGGTGCTGATGCTGCGTACCGAGCCGCCCCGCGACGTGATGCTCACGATCGGCCTGCCGTACGAGGAGCCGACGGGGGAGTGGTCGTGCCCGTACCGGATCGACGGGCTCGAAGGGTGGGAACACGAGCGCAAGGTCACCGGGCTCGACTCCCTGCAGGCCATGGAACTGGCGATGGCGGTCACGCGTGCGGCGCTCGCCGCCTCGCACGAGGCCAAAGAAGGGCTGCTGAGCTGGAACGACGCGCCGTCGGAGCAGCGGCCGCAGACCGTGTACGTGAGCTGGGACAAGGAACACGATGTGGCCTATATCGCGATGAAGCATGAGATGGTGCCGGGGGAGGCGGCACGTCAGGCCGTGGTGGAGGACGTCGTGCTCGACTACGCCGACACCGGTCAGCTCCTCGGCGTCGAGCTCTCGAACGCCGCCACGCTGCTGCCGTCGGAGATGCGCATGTGACCTCGGGGTCCTGCTCGCGGCCTCGGAAGCGTACATGTGCCTCGGAGTCGTACATGTGGCCTTGGAGGCGAGCATGTGGTTTTGGGGGCGTACATGTGGCCATGGAGTCGTACATGCGGCCATGGAGGCGAGCATGTGGTCTTGGAGCCGTGCATGTGGTTTGGGGCGGGCGCACGGGACGATGCCGGCGTCGGTGAGAAGCGGCGGCTCTTGAAACCATCACGAGAAGTTGGGCAATGATCCGTGGGAGAGCGCCAAACTGTCGGTGCGGTCTGCCAGGCTAGAGGAGTGGTTCACACTTCTCCCCTCGTCCCCTGCCACGTCAGGCAGCTGCCCGGGGGCGCCATCGAGCTGATGCCGATGGTGCTGCCGATGACGCTCGACCGCGCCCAGCGGCGGGCGCTCGCCGCGATCCTGCTCGACGGCCTCGACGAGCTCGACGTGCTTGACAGCACCGAAAGGTTCGGCGGCGCTGACGGGTTCGACGGCAGAGACCGGTTCAACGGCAGGGACGGGTTCGATGGCAGGGATGGGTTCGACGACGCGGACGAGTTCGACAATGGCGAGCTGAGCGTAGTCGCCGGCCCGCTGGCCGATGCGGAGCTGTGCCACGTCTGACCCACCCTGGACAATGCGGATGTGACTTCTCCCCGCATCGTGGCAACCGACCTGGACGGCACCCTCCTCGACTCCACCGGCGACGTCTCCCCCCGCACCCGCCGCGCCCTGCGCCTGGCCAGAGAGGCCGGCGCCGAGATCGTCTTCGTGACCGCCCGCCCTCCCCGCGGGATCGACCCCATCGCCGCGGCCGCCGACGTCACCGGCACCGTGATCTCCAGCAACGGCGCCCTCGTCTACGACCTCGACTCCAAGCGGGCGATCAGCATGTACCCGCTCGACCCGGCCGTGCTCAGGACACTCGTCGACACGCTGTCCGCCGCGCTGCCCGGCATCGCGTTCGCGGTGGAGACCGGGCAGCGTGTCCTGGTCGAAGCGGGATACACCAGGAGAAACGTGCACAACGAGGCGTATTGCCTGGAGATCGCCACAGTGCGTGAGGTGGCCGAGCCGGCGGTGAAGCTGCTGGCGTACACCCCGGCCTACCAGGTCGACGACATGCTCGCCGCCGCACTCGCCGCAGCCGCCGGTCAGGCCGAGATCACCCACTCCGGCGGCGCCGGCATTCTCGAGATCAGCGCCCTCGGCGTGACCAAGGCGGGCACGCTCGACCTGCTCTGCCGGGAGAGAGGGGTGAGCGCCGACGAGGTGGTCGCGTTCGGCGACATGCCCAACGACCTGGCCGTGCTCGCTTACGCGGGCGCCGGGTACGCGATGGCCAACGCGCATCCGCTGGTGCTGGAGGCGACGGAACTGCGGACACTGTCCAACGACGAGGACGGCGTCGCCGTGGTCCTGGAACGCCTCTTCACCACCGGCCAGGCGGCCCCGGAGAGTGTGACCGGCGTGGAACGGGCGGCCCCGGAGCCTGTGATCGGTGCGGACCGGTCGGCCCCGGACCGTGTGACCGGTGCCGACTGGGCGGCTCCGGAGCGCGTCTTCGGCGCTGACCGGGCGGCTTCGGACGTGTGATCGCTGCGGACGGGGCGGTCCTGGAGGTGTGATCGGTACGGACGGGGCGGCCCCGGACTGTGTGACCGGTGTGGACCGGGCGGCCCCGGACCGTGTGGCCGGTGCCGAACCGGCGGTCCTGGATCAGCTCGGGGCCGGGGAGGTCAGCAGCAGTCCCATGTAGTACTCGTCGACCCGGGCGCCGGCCACGTCCAGCGCGGCGCGCCGCAGGCCCTCCACCTGGTAGCCGCACGACAGGTACAGCCCGATCGCCCGCCGGTTGCGGCACATCACCGTGAGTTCCAGCCGGGCCAGCCCGGCCGCCCTGGCCTCCTCGGTGGCTGTCTCCAGCAGCCGCCGACCGATGCCCTGCCCGGCGAAGTCCTGCCGTACGCCCATCACGACGTACCCGGTGCGCCGTGCCCGCGCGTACGGCAGGACCTCCACCTCGACGTAGCCCGCCGCCGTCCCTTGCTCGTCGAGGGCGAGCAGCAGGAAGGACGGCGGTCGCAGGTCCGCCAGGCGACGGCGGGTCACGTCAGGCGACAGGTCGCGCTCGCCGGGTTCCACCAGCATGAAGTCCGTCTCCACATCCAGGGCGGACTGCAGGTCGAGCAGCGCGGCCGCGTCCTGGGGGGCGGCCCGTCTGATGTGAATCATGGACGGCATCCTGCCGCACTCACCGCTGGGACCGGGCCCCCGAGACGGCCGGTACGCACACTCACCGCTGGGGCCGCGTCTCTGAGCGGTTGGCACGGGATCTCGCAGTCACGGCTGGGTCCTGATTCCCGAGACGGCCGGCACGTGAACTCGCACTCACGGCTGGGACCCGGTCTCCGAGGCGGCCGGCACGGGATCTCGCAGTCACGGCTGGGACCTGATCCCCGAGACGGTTGGCACGCGAACTTGTACTCACCGCTGGACCGGGTCCCCGAGACCACCAGCACGCGAACTCGTACTCACCGCTGGGACCCGGTCTCCGAGAGCATCGGCCGCGAACCGGTGCCCAGTCGGGCCGGCGACTTCGGCCACAGGTAGGTGCCGGGACGCAGGCGCTCCAGCCGGAGCGAGGCGACCGTGAAGCGGCAGACCAGCTCCTTCACCCACGCCCCCGCCCGGCCCTTGACGATCACGCCGATCGGCGAGTCGTCGTGGCGGACTAGCTGGATCACCCCGTCGCGCCGGCCCAGGCTGACGCACTGCATGAAGTACCTGAAGCGGAACCGCCGGGCGGGGCGCCCCTTCGCCGTGGCGTTGATGACGTCCGCCGCGTGCGCCCCGATCGGCGTCCCCGCCGCGCACGACATCCTGGACGTTCCCGCCCCGGGCACCTGCGCCGCCGCCGCGTCGCCCACCGCGTACACGTCGGGATGTGACACCGAGCGCAGCGTCGGGTCGACCAGCGCCCGCCCGCGCCCGTCCACGGTCAGCCCTGATGCGGCGGCCAGCGGCAGCGCGGCGAACGAGCCCGCCCACACCACCACGTCGGCGGGCAGGTCTCCCCGGTCGGTACGCAGCCCGTCCGGCGCCACGGACCGCACCCGGGTGCCGCCGTGCAGGGTGACGCCGAGCCTGGTGAGAGTCTTGGCGACGTGCGTCCGGCCCTTGGCCGACAGCCCGGCGGCCGGTTCCGCGCCGGTCACCAGACCCACCCGCCAGGACGGATACGACTCGGCCAGCTCGGCCGCCATCTCGATCCCGGTCAGCCCGCCGCCCACCACCAGCAGCCGCCCCTCCCATCCGGTCAGACGGGCACGCAGGTTCATAGCCGTTTCGGCGGTGTAGGCGTGCTCGGCCACGCCGGGGACGCTCACATCGGTTCTGCTACCCAGCGCGTACACCAGGGTGTCGTAGCGGAATCGCCGGCCGTCGTCCGTGGTGACCTGCTTGGCGTCCAGGTCCAGGCCGGTGACGGTGGCGGTGACCACGTCGATGCCGGTGCCCCGGGTCAGCTCCGCCAGCGGGATACTCACGCTCGGACGTCCCGCGGCCAGCTCGTGCATCCTGACGCGCTGCACGAACGCGTCGCCGACGTTGATGAGCGTGACGTTGTGCGTCCGGTCCAGCCTGAGCGCCGTCATCATGCCCGCGTAGCCCGCTCCGATGATCACGATGTCCATATCCGCCTCCGCGTCGTGTGGTACGCCTTCCGAGAGGGGGACGGAACGGGGACACGGAACGTCTGAGTGACGTCGGTCACATGTGTGACATGCGCTCCGCGGTGCCAGGTCCGACCCGCCCACATGCCTCACTCGCAGCACCGCCCGCTGGCGTACTCGGCGGAAGGCGCCCGGCGGAAGGGCACCCGGCGGGAGACGCCTGGCGGGAGGCGCTTGGCACGAGGTGTCCGGTGGGAGGCGTCCGACATGGGGCCGTCCCGGGGGAGGCGCCCGGGCAGGTGCCCGGCATGAGGTGCCCGGCATGAGGTGTCGGGTGGGAGGTGCCCGGCATGAGGTGCCTGGGATGGAGGGCTGGCATGAGGCGCCCGGTCTGGTGTCCGGCGCGAGGCGCCCGGCCCGAGGTGTTGGGGTGGGTGTCCAGCATGAGGGCACCCGAGACGAGATGCCCGAGACGAGATGCCCGGGACGAGATGCCCGGGACGAGATGCCCGGGACGAGACGCTCGCGACGAGACGCCCGGGAAGAGGGCCCGCGATGAGATGCCGCAGAGGGGCGTCTGCGCGGCATTCCCAGACACAGCCCGGCGCGGGCGGCCAGGGGCGGCCAGGGAATGGACAGGGGGTCGGTCAGATGTGCCGGAGCTTGTCCGGATTTCTAACCACATCGACCTCCGTGATCCGTCCGTCGGCCACCGTGAAGGCGAACACGCTGTCCACCGTCCCGCCCGCAGCCCGTACGACCACCCCGGGCGCGCCGTTGACCTCGCGGAACTCGGCCGACATGCCCTCGCCCACGTACCAGCGCTGAATCATGCCCTGCACCAGCCTGGCCACCTTGGCCGCGCCAACCACGGGGGTGAGCGCCGCGCTGACCCGGCCGCCGCCGTCGGCCCGCCAGACCACGTCCGGGTCCAGCACCGCGATCAGCCCGGGCAGGTCCCCGGTGGTGGCCGCGGCGGCGAACGCCTCGACCACCTTCAGATGCGCCGCCCGGTCGGGTGTGCGCCGCGGCGCGTACTCCTGCACCCGTCCCCGCGCCCGCGACGCCAGTTGCCGCACCGCCCCGGCGCTGCGGCCGAGTATGCCGCCGATCTCCTCGAACGGCACCGCGAAGACGTCGTGCAGCACGAACGCCGTCCGCTCGGCCGGAGAAAGCCGTTCGAGCACGGCGAGCAGCGCGAGACCGACCGACTCGTCCATGGTCACCCGGTCCTCCGGGCCGAGCTCGTCCACCACCGGCTCGGGCAGCCACTGCCCGGCGTAGGACTCCCGCCTGGAGCGCGCGGACGTCAGCAGGTCGTAGCAGATCCTGCTGACCGCGGTGGTCAGATACGCGCGGACGTCCGCCACGGCGTCGCGATCGGCCTCCCGCCAGCGCAGCCAGGTCTCCTGCACGGCGTCGTCGGCGTCGACGGCCGAGCCGAGAATCCGGTACGCGACCGCCCACAGGTGGCCCCGATGACCCTCGAAACGCTGCACCCGCCTACCCCCGGCCCCGCGGGACGAGCTCGTCGTCGGCGGGTCCGTCGCTGCCAGGTCTGTCGGTTGCAGGTGTGCCGACGGCGAGTTCGGCGCTGGCAGGCCGGTCGGACGCGGTGCTGGCAGGCTGGTCGGCCACGGCGTTAGCCAGCTGGCCGCTGGTGCGGGGCTGGCCGGTGGTGGCGGGC
>NZ_JABCPZ010000358.1 GCF_013283785.1 Nonomuraea antri | reverse complement strand
GCCCACCCGCTGGCCGAGCTGCGCCGCCGCTTCGGTCACTGGGCCTCGCCCGTACCCGAACTGCTCGCCCAGGCCCGCGAGGACGACCTCGACTTCTTCGGCCACCACTGGCAGAAGGTACGCAAGGTGTGGGGCAAGGGCCGCGTCACCCTGCTCGGCGACGCCGCGCACCTCATGCCGCCCACCCTCGGCCAGGGCGCCAACCAGACCTTCGAGGACGTCTGGGTGCTCGGCCGCGAGCTGGCCAGGGCGGGCGGGGGAGACGACGTGGCGGACCGGCTGCGCGCTTATGAGGCGGCCCGCTATCCGCACGTGTCGCTGGTCTCCCGGCTGGCCAGGCGCAGCCCGGCCAACTGGCGCATCCCGCCGCTGATCGGCCGCAGGTTCCCCGAGACGTCGCAGAGCGGGCTGCTGGCCCGCTTCAGCAACCGGCTCACCGCCGCCGCCGCGCGGGCGTGACGCCTAGGAGGAGGCGTAGATGAGCAGGCCGATGCCCCAGAGCACCATCGCGACGTAGCCGAGCACCAGCCCGGCCGTCGCGAGCCCGCGCCCCTCCAGTCCCTCACGGTCGATCTCGGCGATCGCGCTGTGCCCCACGATCACGGTGAGAATGCTCAGGATCCCGCACAGCACCAGGCTCACGATGCCCAGCACCAAGGCCGCCGTCGCCTTGCCGCTGCTGCCCTGATAACCACCGGACGAATACGTCAACGTCCCTCACCACCCATCCCCCAAGCCGCGAATCGGTTCACTCGATCCAACTGGCTGGGGGATTTCGGGTACCGGCCTCATGCCGAATCGTTCTGACGGCGCGCGATCCGGCGGCCGGGCGGCTCCACCCGGTCTCACCAGAGACGACGGCGCCCCGGCGGGTGCCGGCGCCATAACGACCCGGCATGACCCCGCTTCTCAGTGCGGCCGGCCCGCGACCCACGTCCCGGTCACGCGGGTGGCGTCGTCGAACGGGTCGCCGTCGCACACCGCCAGGTCCGCGACCTCGCCCGGGGCGATCCCGCCCGCGCCCGGCGCGCCGATCGAGGCGGCGGCGCGGGTCGTGTACGCCGCCACCGCCTCGCTCCGGCCGATCGCCTGCTCCGGCTGGAGCGTACGGCGGACCGCCACCCGGAGGTTGGCGAGCGGGTCGAGCGGCCCGCAGGGGTGGTCGGAGCTGAAGATCGGCGGGGTGCCCGACTCGGTGAGCAGCCGCGCGCCCGCGATCGCCAGATACCGGTCCAGCCCGGTGGCCGCGAACTGGCCGCCGAACCTGGGCACGAATCCCGGCTGCACCGCGGCCCGCGCGCCCGACCGCGCGATCAGGTCCGCGGTGCGCCGGTCGAGCCCGGTGAGATGGTCGAGCACGGCCGGCGTGCGTACCTGGATCAGCGCCCGGGCGGCCTGCTCGGCAGCGAGGTTGCCGAGCGCGTGCACCCGCACCGCGAACCCCGCCTCGGCGTACCCGGCCAGCACCCTGATCAGCTCGTCGTCGGTGAAACGGAGGTAGGGGAGCGTGATGCCGCCCCGGGCGAAGGCCATCTCGCGGCCCATGCCCTCCCTGATCGGCCCGAACGCGCGCCGCCTGAGCGCCTGACGCACGGTGCCGCCGATCATGCCGGGTAACGCCGTCCCCGGCACGCGCAGGGCGCAGCGGTCGGCGCCGTCCAGGAAGATCTTCACCTCGCGCCCGGCCTGACCGTACGGCCCCTCGGGCGCGCCGCCCGGTCCGGCCGGCGGGTCGAAGATCCCGTCTTCCGGCCCGGTCACCCAGGACAGCCGCAGCGGGGTCCGGCCGGCGAGTGCGAGCATCCGCTCGTGCGCGGACGGCGGGACGTACGGGTCGTGCGCGTGCGTGATCCCGTACGCGAGGTGCCTGCGTGCCTCGGCCGCCACGGCCTCGTCGTCCCCGGCGGGGCCGCGACGCGGCCAGCGCCTGCCGCAGCGCGACCCCGTAGGCGGCCTCCCAGACCTCGCCGGTGGGGCGGCCGCGCCGGTCACGCGTCACGTCCTGACGCTCGCCGCGCACCAGCGGCAGCACCGGGCTCGACACCGCTCCCCGGTGCAGGTCGACCCCGCTGACCAGCACCTTGCGCCCGGGGGCCGCCTCGTCCAGCTCGGCGGCGGTCGGCAGCCGTCCCTCGGGCCAGTCGTGCAGTGACGCGTTCCAGAACAGCAGCCACCCGTCTCCAGGCTCTGCGGCGGCCAGCCGGACGGCGTGCAACGCGTCACGCAGCCCACGCCACCCGGCGGCGTCGACGCCGCGCGACTGCCAGGCGGCCACGGTGAGGTGGGTGTGCGTGTCGACGAACCCCGGCAGCACGTGCTTGCCGCCCAGGTCCAGCACGGCGTCGCAGCCGGTGACCGCGGGTTCGCCGGTCCCGGTGGCCTCGATCAGGTCGTCGGCCACGAGCACCCAGCCGGGCGTGGGCAGGCAGTCTTCGCCGCGCCAGACGGTCGCGCCGGTCAACAAGGTTCGCCCCATAATCGGCAGACTCTAGCGCCGCCGACGGTTCGGAAACCGGTCGGGAACGGAGCGGGAACCGGTTCGGGAAACGGAACGGGGGCGGGGCCTGTTCGGCCCCGGCCCCCGGAGTTCACGTGGTGGTGATGGTGCGCCGTCTGGCGGAATCTGCGCGGCGCACCGACTTACGTGGTGTAGCGCGTGGACACGGCCCAGGTGTTGCAGGAGCCGGGCGCGCCGCTGTTGTAGCCGCGGGTCATCCAGGCGGCCTGCGTCGGCCCGCGGCCGTGGTCGTTCTGCGGCCAGGCCTTGGCGCCGTTCTTCCTGAACCAGTCCACGGTGTAGTCCCAGTCCGCCTCCGTGAACAGCCCGCCGCCCCGCATGGTCGACATGAACACCGCGGAGAAGCACTCGGCCTGCAGCTCGGAGTTGCGGGACAGCTGCAACTTCTGGGCCCTGCTCGCCCTGGAGGCGGCCGGCCAGTAGTAGGCCCAGATCCTGGAGATCTGCTGGACGTGGTGGCCGTACTCGTGGGCCATCAGCCGGGTGATCCCCAGCGGGAACGGCCGGCGCAGCTCGGTCTTGCTGATCAACATGTACATGGTGCGGTCACCGGAGCAGTAGAAGCCCTGGGCGCCGACGCTCCACCGGCCGCAGGCCGTGTTGACCTTGCTGGTGACGATACGCAGGCGCGGCTTGGAGAACGGCATCCGCGCCTTGCGGAACTGGGCGCTCCACGCCCGGTTCAGGCAGTCGGTCACCCGGGTCAGGAAGCGCCGGTAGGCGTTCGTGCTCCCGGACGGCAACGATCCGGGCGAACAGTTGACGTTTGCCAGGCGACCGGTCTTGTAGATCCGGTTCGCGGTTGCCAGCCTCTTGTCGGCGGCCAGGCTCTGCGCTGCGCCGGCGGCCTGCACGGACGGGAGGGCGATCTGCTGGGCCTGGACGGGAGCGGCCGACGCGGTGGCGGGTCCGGTGAGGACGAACACCTGCGAGGCGGCGGCTACGAGGAACGCCAGACCGGCGCCCGCGAGTCTGCTGAGAGGGATGTGGTTCATAGGATCCCACAGACTAGGTCAAGTCAGGGCAAACTGGTGAGCAATTGCCGGTTTCTTCCGCATCGTTCACCCCATGTGCACCTCTGGTCCCCGGCGTCCGCGCACCGCGGGCCGGACCAGGAACCACTCGGCCACACCCGCGCTGACCAGGATCGACGCCCAGACCGAGGTGGTGTAGACGTCGTCGAACGACAGCCACTCGTACCGCGACCGCACCGCCAGCCCGGTCAGGAGCAGAACGCGCAACACCACCGCGGCGAAGGAGAGCGCGTAGTTGCGGATCATCCAGACCCGGTGCAGCGGCACCTGCCCGCGCCTGATGGCCAGGTACGCCCGGGCCAGCGAGTACAGCCAGGCGGCGGCCAGCAGGTAGAAGGCCACCTGGGCGGGGAACCCGCTGACGCTGAACGTGGCCGACAACACGGCCGTCACCGCCGCGATCACCACGTTGACCACGTACACCCGCCCCACCACCCGGTGCAGCCGGGGATGCCTGGCACGCAGCGCGGGCACGAACTGGAGCGGCCCGAGCAGCAGGAGCAGGCTCGCGGGCACGGCATGGCTGACGAGGTAGAGGTGGTGCAGCACGACGTCGGGGTTGAGCGGGATCCTGCTCAGCGACGGGTCGCCGGTCAGGTACGCGGACACGCTGTACAGCGCGAAACCGGCCGCGGGCACGGCGAACGCCGTCCAGGCGGCCCAGCGGGCGCGGCGGGTGGTGGGGAATCTGACTGCGGGCATGGCGGCTCCCAGGGCTGGCCCTGCTGAAGGGATACGGGGGAACTCCTGCGCACGCGGACGAACCCGGCGCGGCAGGACGAAGAGGCGAGGTCGCCGTGCTTCACGCTAGCGAGGCGCATGTGGGTTTGGCAGTGTTAGTTTTACTTGACACTGTCAGGCGGATTCGGGGGACGCATGCGGCCGGACGACGAGATGCCGTCCCTGCGGCAGCGGCGGCGCGACGTCGCCGTCGGCGAGATCCTGAGCGCGGCCGAGCGGCACATCGCCGAGCACGGGCCGGCCGGGCTGTCGCTGCGCGCGGTCGCCCGCGATCTCGGCATGACCGTGCAGGCGCTCTACCACTACTTCCCGAGGCGCGACGACCTCGTCACCGCCCTGGTCGCCAAGGCCTACGACGACCTCACCCACGCCGTCCGCGCCGCCGACGCCGCCGCGCGGGACCAACCCGGCCTGCCGCGCCTGGTGGTCGCCGCCGAGGGCTACCGCCGCTGGGCCATCGACCACCCAGAACGCTTCCAGCTCATCTACGGCACGCCGCTGCGTCACTACGTGGCGCCCGCGAAGGGCGCGACCACCCAGGCCGTGCGCCGCATGAGCCGGATCTTCCGCCAGGCGTTGTTCGACGGCTGCACCGCCGGGCAGCTGGCCGCCTGCGACACCGCCGAACTGTCTCCCGGGCTCCGGGCGCACCTGGAGAGCCTGCCGGCCGACGGCCTGGGAGCGCTGCCCGCCCCGGCCGCGGCGCTGTTCCTCAGCACGTGGGGGCACCTGCACGGGCTCGTCGTGCTGGAGGTGTTCGGGCACACCACGTTCCTCGGCGACCACCGGGCCGAGGTGTTCCGCCTGGCGATGCTGAACCTGGTGGCCGACGCCCGCCGCCGCATCCCCGGCGCCAGCTGAGCGGGCGCGGCTGAGCGGGCGCGGTCGAGCGGGCGCGGTTGATCGGGCGCGCGGGGGCCCGCGTGAGAGGATCGCTGGGTGCCGCGCCGCCTGCTCATCGTGCATCACACCGCCTCGCCGACCCTCCACGAGCTCTTCGAGTCCGTACGCGCGGGCGCCACCACCGACGAGATCGAGGACGTGGACGTGGTCACGCGGGCCGCGCTGCGGGCCACCGCCGTGGACGTCCTGGAGGCCGACGGCGTCGTCCTGGGCACCCCGGCCAACATCGGCTACATGAGCGGCGCGCTCAAACACTTCTTCGACACGATCTACTACCCGTGCCTGGAAGAGACCCGGCGGCTGCCGTACGGGCTGTACGTGCACGGCAACAACGACGTCGCCGGGGCGGTGCGCGGGGTGGAGTCGATCACCACCGGGCTCGGCTGGGAGCAGGCGTGCCGGCCGGTGACGGTGATCGGCGCGCCGGGCAAGGACGACCTGGCGGCCTGCTGGGAGCTCGGCGCCACGCTCGCCGCGACGATCAGCCCCGGCTGATCCCGCGATCGAGCGCCGCGTCCCCGAGTCGCGGCTCGACGTCGGGGAACGAGCCGTCGCCGAACAGGATCCGCGCCGCCAGCGCCCGTCCGGCCCGGCCGCGCAGCGCGTGCACCGCGGCCTCCGCGGCGGCGGCCGAGCGCAGGCCGCCGAACGCCCGGCGCAGCAGCAGCCGGCCGCGGAACCTGCCGCGCAACGCGGCTCCGTCGTACCCGGCCAGCACGCGCTGGTCGCCGGTGCGCAGGTACTCGGCGGTGACCGCGGCGGCCAGCTCGGACATGCGCAGGCAGGGATCCAGCCCGCCCGCGGTCAACGGCGACACCGCGCCGGCCGCGTCGCCGACGAGCAGCCCGGCGGGGCAGGCCAGCCGCCGCAGCACGCCGCCGACCGGGATCGGGCCGCCCCTGCGCTCGACCGGCCCGGCCGGGACCGGCCGGCCGGGGGCGTCGGCGGCGAAGGCGTCCAGCAGGTGACGGACCCCGGCGCGCATCGCGTCCGGGTACCCCGCGACGCCGACGTGCGCGTGCCGCCCGTCGTCGATGACCCACGCCAGGTACCCGGGGGCGATGCGCGGGTCCAGCACGCAGTGGAACGCCGGCGGTCCCGCGCCTGGCGCGACCGGGTGCACGATCTCCGCGCCGACCAGGAACCGGGTGTTGACGTCGAGGCCGAGCGCCCGCGCCACCCGGGAGTGTGCGCCGTCCGCGCCGACGACGAAGCGGGCCGCCACCGGGTCAGCGCCCGCGAGCTCCACCCGTCCGCCCGCCGCGCCGACGAATCGCACGCCCAGCAGGACCCGCGCCCCGGCCGCCTCCGTGGCGCGCCGCGCGTGCGCGTAGACGGCGGCCATGTCCGCGACGCGGTATTCGTCCCTATCGCTGGTGAGCCTGATCGGCGCCCGCCGCGACGGCGGATACAGCAGCACGTCACGGACGCCAGGCCCGAGCAGATCACCGGGCAGGTGGAAGTCGTCGAGCGTGCGCCGCACGAAGATCCCCGTCGTCCGGATGCCTGCCGACAACGACCGGCGCCGCTCGACCACCAGCACGTTCAGCCCGCGCCCGGCGAGCAGCCCGGCCGTACGCAGCCCGGCCAGGCCCGCGCCCACGACCAGGACGTCCACTGTCCGCATACCGTCGGACGCTAGGCGCGATCGGCCGCCAGGGCGACGATCTGCACCGTACCCGCCCGGTACCTCTACACCGTCGCCACAACCGCGCGCCCCGCCCTACCAGGCGCCGCCGCCACCGTCACTGCTGGAACCACCCGAGCTGTCGGAGCTGCCGGAACTGTCTGAGCTGTCCGAGCTGTCGAAGTCGTCCGAGGAGCCGGAGAAATCGAAACCGCCGCCGCTGCCGCTGCTCCAGGAGTAGTGATGACGGCGACGCCGGTAC
>NZ_JABCPZ010000357.1 GCF_013283785.1 Nonomuraea antri | reverse complement strand
GTGTGATGGTCGGCGTCGGGGTGGGCGTCGGGCTTGTGGTCGGTGTGATGGTCGGCGTCGGCGTCGGTGTCGGGCTGGTGGTCGGTGTGATGGTCGGCGTCGGGCTCGTGGTCGGTGTGATCGTGGGCGTCGGAGTGGGAGTCGGCGTGATGGTGGGTGTGATGGTCGGGGTCGTGTCGGGGGCGCAGGTGACCTCGACGTGGCCCATCGTGGCCGTGGTGATCGGCCCGTCGTAGATCACGTTGCCCTCGGCGTCGTACAGCCGGCCGCTGATCGAGATCGTCATGTCCGCCGAGGCCGAGACGCTGCCGTTCGTCGAGGTGTTGTCGGTCCTGACGACGGTGAGGTCGGCGTGGTCCACGCCCGGGTAGCCGAGCTGCGCCCCGGTGGCGGACACCTGGGTCGTCCCCGGGTTCACGGGCGTGCCGAGCACGGTGATCGTCCCCGGTGCGGCCTGCACCGACGCCTGCGCCGGGTCCGGCGGCCGGCACCGGGCGTGCGTCTCGATGTTCCCGGTGGTGAGGAGCGGCTGGGTGGCGTTGGGATTGAGCGTCAGCTGCATGACGACGAGCTGGGCGCTGGCCTCCCAGGCGGTGGGATCGTCCGTGCCGTGCGCGTCGATCTGCCGGTTGGCCAGTGTCACATAGTTCTGGACGCCGTCCGGGTCGCTCCAGTCGCCGCTGTCGGTGCCGGGATCGTTCTCCACGGAGGCCGTGCCCCAGGTTCCGGAGAAACTCGGCTGGCCGACTGCCGGGATGTCGGTCACGTTCAATTCGACGCCGTTCGCGTGCGCGAGATCACCGGCCGCCGCGGTGGCGTTCAGCATGAACAAGGAACCGATCAGGACCATGGACACGCAAGCGACGAGTAGTCTCCCGAGTGGGACGCGAGGCTTCTGTTCGTGGATCACCCCCACATTCCGCCGTCAAACCGATCAAGGTGGAGGCGGTGACACGCGACCCTTGCCGACCCTTTGCGCTGTGTGGTCACTTACGGTCGAAGGCACTGACGCGGATCTGGCAGAATGACATGTTGGAACACCGTGACCAGGTGGGTGCCCTCTCATCTCCTGCCGGTCACGCCTGTCCCTGGAACGTCGTCTCATCGTGCCCCACTCGATGAGGTGTCGTTCACCCGCGCTCGAATGCAGGAGAGACCACACCCGTGGCAGTCAAGATCAAGCTCAAGCGGCTCGGCATGATCCGCAACGCTCAGTACCGTATCGTCGTCGCCGACAGTCGCACCAAGCGTGACGGCCGGGCGATCGAAGAGATCGGCCTGTACCACCCGAAGGAGAACCCTTCGCGCATCGAGGTCAACGCCGAGCGTGCGGCCTACTGGCTGGGTGTCGGCGCGCAGCCGACCGAGCCGGTGCTCAAGCTGCTCAAGCTCACCGGTGACTGGCAGAAGTTCAAGGGCGAGCCCGCCCCGGCGCCGCTGCTGGTCGCCGAGCCCGCGCCCGACCGCCACGCCCTTTACGAGGCCGCGGCCAAGGAGGCGCTGTCCGGTGGCGACACCGGCACGGCCGCCACCACGCCGAAGAAGGCCAAGAAGAAGGAAGAGGCTGCTGAGGCCCCCGCCGAGACCCCGACCGAGGGCGAGGGCTGACGTGCTCGAGGAGGCTCTCGAGCACCTCGTTAAGGGCATCGTCGAACATCCAGACGATGTCCGGGTCCGCGCTCGCCGCATTCGCAGCGGGCGCGTCCTGGAGGTCCGGGTGCACCCCGAGGACCTGGGCAAGGTCATCGGTCGCGGTGGGCGCACCGCCAAGGCGCTGCGTACTGTCGTGAATGCCCTGGCCGACGGGAAGTACGTGCGGGTCGATCTGCTCGATCTGCACGAAGCAGTCCGTTAGCGTCAGGTTTCCGCGCCCTCATCGGTTCCTTCCGATGGGGGCGCTTGCGTTAGAAAAGGTAGGTTCACGTGCAGCTGGTCGTCGGCCGGATAGGCCGCCCGCACGGGGTACGCGGTGAAGTGACCGTGGAGGTGCGCACCGACGATCCCGGGCTGCGTTTCGCGCCCGGTTCGTCGATCGCGACCGATCCCGCCCAGCGGGGTCCGCTCGTCATCGAGGGCAGCCGCTCGCACAAGGGCGTGCTGCTGGTGAGCTTCGCCGGGGTCGGCGACCGCGACGCGGCCGAGGAACTGCGCGGCACCATGCTGGTCATCGACTCGGCCGAGGTGGAGCCGTCCGACGACCCCGACGAGTTCCACGATCACCAGCTCATCGGGCTGAACGTGGAGACCGTCGCGGGCGAGCCGGTCGGCGAGGTCACCGACGTGCTGCACCACGGCCAGGATCTGCTGGTCGTGCGGCGGCGCGGGCAGGACGACGCGTTGATCCCGTTCGTCAAGGCGCTGGTGCCCGAGGTCGATGTGGCGGGCGGCCGGCTGGTCGTGGACCCGCCAGAGGGCCTGCTCTGATGCGGCTCGACATCGTCTCGATCTTTCCCGAGTACTTCGCGCCGCTCGACGTCTCGTTGATCGGTAAGGCCAGAGACCGGGGAACTCTCGACGTACGGGTGCACCAACTGCGCGACTGGGCGCACGACGTGCACAAGACCGTGGACGACACGCCGTACGGCGGCGGGCCGGGCATGGTGATGAAGCCGGAGGTGTGGGGCGAGGCCGTCGACGCCATCCTCGCGTCCGGCGCTTCCGACGGCTCGGAGCCGGGGGCGCGGCCGCGGATGATCGTGCCGACGCCCAGCGGCCGGCCGTTCACCCAGGAGCTGGCCCAGGAGCTGTCCGCGGAGCCGTGGCTGCTGTTCGCGTGCGGCCGCTACGAGGGCATCGACTCGCGCGTCATGGCCCACTACGGCGAGCGGATGCGCGTCGACGAGGTCAGCATCGGCGACTACGTGCTGGCCGGCGGCGAGGTGGCGGTGCTGGTGATGGTCGAGGCCATCGGCCGGCTGCTGCCCGGCGTGCTCGGCAACGCCCACTCGGTCGTCGACGATTCGTTCGCGCCCGGGGCCATGCAGAACCTGGTCGAAGGCCCGGTCTACACCAAGCCGCCGGTGTGGCGGGATCTTGAGGTGCCGTCCGTGCTGCTGTCCGGGCATCACGGGAAGGTGGCCCGGTGGCGGCGCGACGAGGCGTTGCGGCGTACCGTGCGGAACCGTCCTGAACTGGCCGCGGCGATCGACCCCGCGACGCTCGACAAGCACGACAGAAAGCTCCTCGACGAGCTGTCGTTTCGCGTTGGGCCGGAAGATATGGCAAACTGAATCGCTGCCAACCGACACTTGGTTGGTCTGTCATGCCCGGGAAACGCTCCCGGGTTCATCAAATCAGCAGGCGCGTCCGCCGCGAGCTCCGGCCGGGTGGACCTCCGCGTGCTTCAGAGGACTTGAGGATTAGCTCTCATGCACACGAAGATCCAGGAGCTCGAGAAGGCGACCCTGCGCAGCGACGTGCCGGACTTCCGTCCCGGTGACACGCTCGAGGTTCACGTCCGAGTCGTCGAAGGCAACCGCTCCCGTATCCAGGTCTTCAAGGGCTTCGTGCTGCGTCGGCAGGGCAGCGGCGCCCGCGAGACGTTCACGGTGCGGAAGGTCAGCTACGGCGTGGGCGTCGAGCGCACCTTCCCCGTGCACAGCCCGGTGATCGAGAAGATCACCCTGGTCACCCGCGGTGACGTGCGTCGCGCCAAGCTCTACTACATGCGCGACCTGCGCGGCAAGGCCGCCCGTATCCGCGAGAAGCGCGAGACGGTCGCCAAGTAACCGAGAGTTTTTCCGAATGGCCCGCGCCGTGCGCGGGCCATTCGGCTTTACAGCGGCATTTCCTTTATGTGGAGCGACTCGTGCGTGGGTGTAACGTCGGTCCAGGCTTGTCGAGCCGCTCCATCATCTAGGCTCGTCAGCGATGACTAGCGAGAGCCAGGAGTACGGCGCGGCGCGCCGCCCTGTCGAGGACGAGGTGGACGTGGTCGCCGAAGAGACTCAGAAGCCGGCCAAGGGCGAGAAACAGGAGAAGAAGGGGTCGTTCTGGAAAGAGCTCCCGGTCCTGGTCGTCGTGGCGCTGGTACTGGCCTTGATCATCAAGACGTTCGTGGTGCAGGCGTTCTACATCCCATCGGAGTCGATGGAGAACACGCTTCTGAAGAACGACCGGGTCCTGGTCAACAAGCTCGTCTACCACACGCGTGACATCGAGCGCGGGGATGTGGTGGTGTTCTCCGGCGTCGACTCCTGGGACGGCGAGTTCCAGCTTGAGGAGCCGTCCAACCCGGTCGCGGCGTTCTTCCGCTGGGTCGGCACGGCGTTCGGCATCGTGCCCGGCGAGAAGGACTACATCAAGCGGGTCATCGGCGTCGGCGGTGACCACGTGAAGTGCTGCGACGCGCAGCAGCGCATCACGGTCAACGGGGTGCCGATCGACGAGAAGAGCTACCTCTATCCGGGCAACGCGCCCTCCAACACCCCCTTCGACATCACCGTGCCGCCCGCGCATCTGTGGGTGATGGGCGATCATCGCATGGTGTCGCTCGACTCCCGCTCGCACACCGGTGACCCGGGCGGCGGCTCGATTCCCGAGAGCCAGGTCATCGGACGCGCGTTCGTGATCGTCTGGCCCTTCGACCGGGCGGCCGTCCTGCCCATTCCCGACACGTTCGGACAGCCCGCGCTGCAGGCGCTGGCCGGCTCCATCCCGTTGCTGGCCGGGTTCGCGGGGGCCGTACCCTTGGTGCTGGTGCGTCGGCGCTGGCTGGTGAGGAGGAGGCGTTGATGGCCGTCACCAAGAAGGCGGAGGGCGTGGGGAAAGAGAAGAAGAAGGGCGGTTTCCGCGAGACCGTTCTGCTCCTGGTGCTCGGTGTGGGCATCGCGCTGCTGCTCCAGGCGTTCGTGGTGGGGTCGTTCTACATCCCGTCGATCTCCATGGAGAACACGCTGCTGGTCAACGACCGGGTGTTCGTCAACAAGCTGGCCGGCGCGCCGGGGCGGGGCGACATCGTGGTGTTCAAGGGCTGGCGGGGCGGCGAAGACACGATCAAGCGGGTCATCGGCGTCGGCGGCGACAAGGTGGTCTGCTGCGACTCCAAGAACCGCATCACGGTGAACGGCACCGCGCTCGACGAGGAGTCCTACCTGTTCCCCGGCGACTTCGCCTCGGGTGACAAGTTCAACGTCACCGTGCCGAAGGGCCAGCTCTGGTTGATGGGCGACCACCGTACGGCCTCGGCCGACGCGCGTTCGCACATGCAGGAGCCCGGCGGCGGCTTCATCTCCGAGGACGCGGTGATCGGCACGGCCGTAATGCGCTACTGGCCGCTGAACCGGGCGACCATTTTCACCAGGCCGGAAACCTTCGACAAGGTCAAGTAGGGGGCTTTCGGTCGCGGTTTGCGGCGAATGGGGCGTACGCTTCCTCTGTCATGACAGTTGCGTTCCGCCCTCGACCGAGTGTCGTTCGTCGCGATTCCGGCCTGTATGCCTACGAGCGGGCGCTGGCCCGGCGCGGTCTCACGCCCATCGCCGGCGTCGACGAGGCCGGCCGCGGCGCCTGCGCGGGGCCGCTGGTGGTCGCGTCCGTCGTCCTGCGCAGGCAGATCGACGGTCTCGGCGACTCCAAGCTGCTCTCGGCCGCGGTACGCGAGCGGCTCTACGCGCAGATCACCCGTACGGCCCAGGTGGGCGTCGTGGTGATCCCGCCGGGGGAGATCGATGCCAAGGGCCTGCACAAGTGCAACGTCTCGGGGATGAGGCGGGCGGTCGCGGCTCTGCCGTGCGACCCCGAGTACATCCTCACCGACGGCTTCCCGGTGCCGGGCCTGCCCGCGCCGTCGCTGGCGGTGTGGAAGGGGGATCAGGTGGCGGCTTGTGTGGCCGCCGCGTCCATCGTGGCCAAGGTGACGAGGGATCGCCTGATGGTCGCGTTGCACGAGAGTCACCCGCAGTACGGATTCGCCGACCACAAGGGGTATGTCACAGCACAACACCGGCTCGCGCTGGAAACACACGGCCCGTGCTCGCACCATCGTTTCTCGTTCGTCACGGTGGCCAGGGAGATGGGCGAAAATGAAATGGGGGCCGGGGTTGCCTGACCAGGCACACCGGGGGACCGGTACGACAGGAGGACCGCGATGAGCGCAGAAGATCTCGAAAAGTATGAAACCGAGATGGAGCTGCAGCTTTACCGCGAATACCGCGATGTCGTCGGTTTGTTCACATACGTCGTGGAGACGGAGCGCCGCTTCTACCTGACCAACTCGGTCGACCTGGACGTCCGGACCGCGGAGAACGGCGACGTGTTCTTCGACGTGAAGATGCAGGACGCGTGGGTGTGGGACATGTACCGGCCGGCGCGGTTCGTGAAGAACGTGCGGGTGGTCACGTTCAAGGACGTCAACATCGAAGAACTGGCAAAGGCTGATCTGGAGATGCCTAAGGAGGGGTTCTCCGGCTGACGTCGGGGGATGCTCGGCGACTCGCCTGGGTGGGTGGGTCGCTGGGCGGCCGGCTCGGGCCGGGTGGCTGGATGGGCAGGGGCGTTGCGGTGCATCCTCCTGTGGCGACACCCTAGGGATCGCTCATCTGCATAGGGGCCTTCATCGCCGATACGCCCAGGCGCACCGCTCTCGGCCTCCGTCTCAGGGCGTCGCGCACCATGAAGTCGCAGCGCGCGTGGTGGCAAGCTTGCGAGCTGGTGCCGCACCGAGTGGCCACTCTCTGGAGGGCGGATTGCTCGTTGTCGTCGTATGCTGCCCGGCTGTCCTTGCTGTCATCGCGATCAGGGACAGCGGATCGCCTCCGACCACGGTCACTTGGTTTCGCCCGCTGGTCGAAGCACCATCGCCAGTGGGTCGGCACACCTTCCGCCACGTCCGGATTGGCCCCCCTAAGGTAACGTGCCGCCCCTCCGCCATATCGGGCAGGTCTGCCACGCCGCACCTGTCACGCGTCACGGCCACGTCTATCGCGCACGCCAGCATGTCGCGGCACGCCAGTCACTTCACCGTGTAAGCCTCGCCCCTCGTCAGGCCCATCAGCCCGCACGTCGTCATGCTCGTCAGCCTGCACGCCGTCCCGCCCGCTACTTCGTCGCCTCGCCGGGCCCGTCACCCGTCGCGCCCGTCACCTCGCCACGCCCGCCGCTCCGTGATGCCCCCCGTGATGCCCACGCCCGTGATGCCCACCACCACGGCCTGGCGGCCGCCGCCCGCGATACCCGCAATCCTGGGA
>NZ_JABCPZ010000356.1 GCF_013283785.1 Nonomuraea antri | reverse complement strand
GCTCGGCGCCCCCTCCGTCGTCTATTTCGTCCTGTCCGCCGCCGCGCCGCTCACCGTCGTGGCCGGGGTGATCACCACCGGCTACGCCGTCACCGGGATCACCGGGCTGCCGATCGCGTTCCTGGTCGTGGGCGTCGTGCTGGCCCTGTTCGCCGTCGGTTACGTGGCGATGGCCAGGCACGTGGCCAACGCCGGCGCCTTCTACACCTTCATCACCCACGGCCTGGGCCGCCCGGCCGGCGTGGCCGCGGCCTGGTCGGCGCTGATCGCGTACAACGCGTTGCAGGTGGGCCTGTACGGCGCGTTCGGCGCGGCGACCGCGCCGCTGCTCGAACGCTGGCTGGGCGCCACGCCGCCGTGGTGGACGGTGTCGCTGGTGGCCTGGGCCCTGGTCGGGGTGCTCGGCCTGCTGCGGGTGGACGTCAACGGCCGCCTGCTGGCCGTGCTGCTCACCGCCGAGGTGGCGGTGATCATCCTGTTCGACGTCGCCGACCTGGCCAACCCGGTGGCCGGCCTGGCGACCGAGTCGCTGTCGCCGAGCGCGCTGTTCGTGAACGGGGTCGGCGCGCTGCTGGTCATCGCCACGCTGGGGTTCGTCGGGTTCGAGTCGTCGGTGGTGTTCTCCGAGGAGTCCCGCGACCCGCGGCGTACCGTGCCGATCGCGACGTACGCGTCCGTGGCGATCATCGCCGGCCTGTACGCGCTGTCCGCCTGGGCGATGACCGTCGCCATCGGCCAGGACGCCGTCGTCGACACCGCCAGGAAGCAGGGCGCGGAGACCATCTTCACCGTGGCGGCGGACCACCTCGGCCCGGTGGTGGCCGACGTGGGCCGGGTGCTCTTCGTGACCAGCGTGTTCGCCGCGATGATCGCCTTTCACAACACCACCTCGCGCTACTTCTTCGCGCTCGGCCGCGACGGGGTGCTGCCTGCCGTCTTCTCGCGCACCGGCGCGGGCAACGGCGCGCCCCGGGCCGGCTCGATCGCGCAGACCGTGCTCGGCCTGGCCGTGATCGCCCTGTACGCGGTCATGGGCTGGGACCCGCTGGTGCAGCTGTTCTTCTACGGCGGCACGTTCGGCGGCCTCGGCGTGCTGCTGCTGATCTTCGTGACCTCGATCGCCGTGATCGCGTTCTTCCTGCGGCGGCCGAGCGGCGAGAGCGTGCCGCGCCGGCTGGTCATCCCGGTACTGGCCGCGATCGCGCTGGCGGTGATGGCGTACCTGGCGGTGAGCAACTTCGCGACGGTGCTGGGCGTGCCCCCGGGCGAGGCGCTGGCCTGGATCCTGCCCGCGGCCTACGCCGTCGTCGCGGTCCTGGGGCTGGGTTGGGGGTTCGTCAAGCGGCCAACCGGTTTGTGAGGCGTCACAGATTTGACCGGACGGATTTACCGTCCGGTCCAGTTCACAACAATGCGAGCTT
Source organism: Nonomuraea antri (assembly GCF_013283785.1). Classification (GTDB taxonomy): domain Bacteria; phylum Actinomycetota; class Actinomycetes; order Streptosporangiales; family Streptosporangiaceae; genus Nonomuraea; species Nonomuraea antri. The sequence continues at coordinate 5,795 of NZ_JABCPZ010000356.1, read as the reverse complement.
GGCTCATCGTGTGTCTGCGACTTCAACTCCCCGAGCCGTGGAGACCCGATGCGCCGCCGTACCTTCCTCACAGCCGTTTCGGCCGTCGCCTTCTCCGGCGCGGTCTGGCACGACGCGGTGGCGTCCGTGGCCGCGGGCGAGAGCCCGTACGGGCCGCTCGGCGCCCCCGACGCCAACGGCGTGGCGTTACCCGCCGGATTCAGCAGCAGGATCGTCGCCCGCTCGGGCCGGAGCGTGGGAGGCACGCTCTGGCACCCGGCGCCCGACGGCGGCGCCTGCTTCCCCGACGGCGCCGGCTGGATCTACGTGTCGAACTCCGAGGTGCCGCTGGTCGGCGGGGCCTCGGCGATCAAGTTCAGGGCCGACGGCTCGATCGAGCGCGCCTACCGGATTCTCAGCGGCACCAACCTCAACTGCGCCGGCGGCGCCACCCCGTGGAACACCTGGCTGTCGTGCGAGGAGATCTTCCGCGGCCGGGTCTACGAGACCGACCCGTACGGCAACCGATCGGCCCAGGCACGCAACGCGATGGGCAGGTTCAAGCACGAGGCCGCCGCCTGCGATCCGGACCGGCGGGTCGTCTACCTGACCGAGGACGAGGGCGACGGCTGCTTCTACCGCTTCACCCCCACCACCTGGGGTGACCTGTCCAGCGGCAGGCTCGACGTGCTGTGCGGCACCGGCGGCGACGGCGTCGAGTGGCGGCCGGTGCCCGACCCCACGCCGGGCGTCTTCGCCCGCCAGACCCGGCACCAGGTCTCGGCCGCCAGGCACTTCGACGGCGGCGAAGGCTGCCACTACGCGGCCGGCGTCTGCTACTTCACCGCCAAGGGCGACCGCAAGGTCTGGGCGTACGACGCGACCCGCCAGACCGTGACCTCCGTCTACGACGGCACCGGCACGCTGGACGGCGTCGACAACATCACCGGCCGCCCCTCCGGAGACCTCTACGTGGCCGAGGACGGCGGCAACATGGAGATCAACATCATCACGCCCGCCCGCGTGGTCGCGCCCGTGCTGCGACTCGACGGCCAGGCCGGATCGGAGATCACCGGCCCGGCGTTCTCCCCCGACGGCGCCAGGCTCTACTTCTCCTCGCAACGCGGCACCAGCGGCGAACAGGCGGGCACCGGCGGCATCACCTACGAGGTGACGGGCCCCTTCCGCCGCTGACCCGAGCGCCAGACCTCCCGCATCCCCACCGGATTCCGCACCCCCCACCCTCGCCAAGGAGTCCTCATGGTCCGACGGATGATCACCGTACTGGCCGCGGCGGCGCTGCTGCTCGCACTCGCGCCCCCGGCCGCCGCACAAGCCACCCAGGCCACCCAGGGAGACGTCTACGTGGCGCTCGGCGACTCGGCCGCCGCCGGGCCGCTCATCCCCAACCAGGTCCTGCCCGACCTCGGCTGCTGGCGCTCCGACCGCAACTACCCGCACCTGACCGCCCCGGCCATCGGCGCGGCCGCCCTGCGCGACGTGACCTGCTCCGGCGCCAGGACCACGCACCTGTACCAGCCGCAGAACACCGACCTCGGCACCATCCCGCCCCAGTTCGACGCGCTCGGCCCGGACACCACGCTGGTCACCGTGCAGATCGGCGCCAACGACGTCGGCCTGACCAAGTTCATCGAGGACTGCCTGAACCTGCTGCCCCCGCCCGTCGGCGACGCCTGCAACGACGACTACCGCGACGCCAACGGCCAGGACACCTGGCGGCTCAAGACCGACGCCCTTCGGCCCAGGATGACCACGCTGCTGAACGACATCCGCGCCCGCGCCCCGCAGGCCCGGGTGTACCTGGTCGGCTACGCCACCTACGCCCGCCAGAACGGCTGCTACCCGCGCGTCCCGATCATCAGGTCGGACGCCAACTACATCCGCGCCACGCTGATGTACTTCAACCAGATGCTGGCCGAGCAGGCGGCCGCGGCCGGCGTCGCCTTCATCGACTTCCAGACCCCGAGCACCGGCCACGACCCGTGCGCCGCGTCGGGCGTGCGCTGGATCGAGCCGTACGTGCCCACCTCGCCGGCCACCCCGTTCCACCCGAACGCGCTGGGCATGCGTAACTTCGCCGCCATCGTCACCGCGGCGGTCTCTCAGGTGTAACGCGGCACCGCCCGACGTCAGCTCGGTCGGCCGAGTCGACGGCGGGCGGCCAGCGCGGCGCCGATGCGCTGCAGGTGCGCGGAGTCCATCGGGTCGAGCCCGGTGAGGCTGGCGGCCCGGCGCAACCGGTAGTCGACCGTGTTCGGGTGCACGTGCAGCAGCTCCGCCGTACGCCGCCGGTCCAGGCCCGTGTCCAGGTACGCGGTGAGCGTCCTGAGCAGGTCGGGGTTGTCGAGCAGCGGATCGAGCAGCCCGGCGAGCACCGCGGTGGCCTCGCTCGACCGGGTGAGCTGGTACTCCAGCAGCACGTCTGCCAGCCGGTAGACGCCGGGCGGCAGCTCGAACAGGCGTACCACCTCCAGCACCTCCTCGGCCAGCTTGGCGGCGGCGGGGACGTCGGCGGCCAGGGCGAACTCGGCCGCCGCCGTGACCGGCACCCCGGCCGCCCGGCCCGCCGCCGCGACCAGCTCGTCCATCGCGCACCGTTCGGGGTCGCGGCCGTCACGCGCCGGCCCGGCCTCGCCGGTGAGCGGCAGGAAGACCAGCCCGCCGGTGGTGTCGAGCACGGACAACACCGGCTCGGCCGCGTGCCGCTGCACCGCGCTCCTGACGCGGTGCAGCTTGCGCCGTCCGGCGATGGAGCCGCCGGAGGAGTCCTCGTCGGGGTGCCGGCCGAGCGCGAGTGCCAGCACCAGGTAGCGCGGCGCGAGCCTGACCCCGGTGAGCGCCGCGCGGTCGCCGCCGAGCAGCGCCGACACGGCCGCGTGCATGGCGTGCTGCTCGTGGCTGAGCATGCTCTCGCGCTCCTCCAGGTACGCCGTGCACACCGCGGCCGTGACCGACTCGGTGTAGACGAGGATGAGCCGGTTGGCGGCCAGGACGTCGTCGAAGTCGTCCGGCGTGGCGGCGGCGAACAGGTGCTCCCACACCATGCGGGCGCCCAGGTGGTAGGCGGCGAGCAGGGCTTCGAGCGGCACGCCCTCCTGGGCACGGCGGGCCGCCGAATATCTCAGCGGCGCGAGTTCGGCCCCGGTGGGCGGGTGCCCGTCGCGGAACATGCGGGCGATCAGCCGCAGGTTGTGCGCGGTGATGCCGGTGATGTCGCCGTCCAGCTCCTCCTGGGGCAGCCGCCGGTAGAGGGGGATCTGCTCGGCGAAGCCCCGGACGAGCCGCCGCGCCAGCCTGGCGGTCTGGCGGTCGAGCAGCTCGTGCACGGGGCACCCGGCCAGGGTGAGCGCGCGGACCACGCTCGCACCCTCCCAAACGGGTCACCGTCGCGCAATGCGACCTGACCATTGTGGAATCCTTCGGTCATCTGACGGGCGAGGAGCACAGGGGCCTGGTACGCCGCTGGTACGACAGCGCCGCCACGCCGACCGTGATCCCCCAGCCGCCGAACCCGGACAGCCCGACCACGGCCACCCACGTCATGTCGCCGCCGGCCCCGGACAGGTCGGCGCCCGACAGCAGCAGCGCCAGCGCGACGAACGGGTACACCCCCAGGCTCGTGGCGCCGAGCCAGGCCGGGGTCAGCAGCAGCCATCTGGGCACCCGGCGGCCGGCCAGGAACGGCGTCCAGGCGGGAAAGGTCTGTCCCCAGTTGTGGACGAGCGCGAGGCTCAGTACCGCGCCGAGCAGCGCCATGATCGAGGTGAGGTCGATGCCCAGGCGGCCGAGCAGCCCGCTCAGCCCGGTCCCGCCGCCCAGGTCGGGCCCGCGCATCCCGGCGATGGGCACGCCCAGGGCCCAGACGGTCTTCATCGCGATGTAGGGCAGGAAGGCCGCCGCGCCGAGCCAGGCCGTCCAGCGCACGGCGGGGGGCGCGGGCCGCCGTACGGGCTCGCCCTCGTGGTCGTGGCCGCAGCGCAGGCACCGCCCGCGCCCGGCCCGCCACCTGGCCAGCGCCGTGCCGATGAACAGCAGCGACCCCACCGCGCAGTACAGGCCGACCAGCAGCGCCGGCCAGTCCGCCACGCGGCCCGTGCCGAGCGCCGCCACCAGGTGCATGACCAGCCCGAACGTGCCCAGAACCGGCAGCGAGGCGGCGGCCGCGACCGACCGCGCCCCGGTCAGCGGGGTGATCGCCGCCAGCCCGGCCAGGACGGGCAGCGCCTGCCAGAACGCCGCGGGCAGCGGGAAGTTCGCCAGCGGCCGGCCGTAATCGCCGCCCATCGCCCACGACAGGGTCAGCGCCACCAGGCCGAGCCCCCATCCGGCCGCCGCGCCGGCCACCCAGCGCGGCCACGTGCTCAGTCTCATGTCCCCATGCTCGGCCCGCCGACCAGGCCGGACGTCGTCCCTGAGCACGGTCTCCCGGCTACCGCGATCGCAGTAGCCTCACCCGCGGCGCGGCCTGACCAGCCCGCTCTCGTAGGCGTACACGACGAGCTGGGCCCGGTCGCGCGCGCCCAGCTTGGCCATCGCCCGGTTGCAGTGGGTCTTGGCGGTGAACGGGCTCATGGACAGGCGTACCGCGATCTCCTGGTTGGACAGGCCGGTGGCGACCAGGGTCAGCACCTCGCGTTCGCGGTCGGTGAGCACGTCCAGGCCGGGCGGGACGACGCCGGGGCGCGGGCCGGCGGTGAAGGCGGCGATGACGCGGCCGGTGACCGCCGGCGACAGCAGCGCCTCGCCCGCCGCGATCACGCGCAGCCCTTTGAGCAGGTCGTCCGGCTCGACGTCCTTGACCAGGAAGCCGCTCGCGCCGGCCTGGAGCGCGGCGTAGACGTTGGCGTCGTCGGCGTACGTGGTGAGCACCACGACGCGCACGCCGGACAGCGCCGGGTCGTCCACGATGAGCCGGGTGGCGGTGAGCCCGTCGATCTCCGGCATGCGCAGGTCCATGACGAGCACGTCGGGCCGGCCGGTCCTGGCCAGCGCCACCGCCTGTCCGCCGTCGGCCGCCTCGCCGACCACGGTGAAGCCCGGGGTGGAGTCGATGATCAGGCGGAAGCCCTTCCTGACCAGCGCCTGGTCGTCGGCCAGGCCCACCCTGATCACGTCGCGGTGCGCCTCACCCATGCCGTACGCCGCCGCCCGAGTCGGTCACCTCGACGGTCAGCTCCTTCCCGTACACCACCCTGACCTGGGCGGACGCGCCCGGCCCGGCGTGCCGCAGCACGTTGGTGAGCGATTCCTGCACGATCCGGTACGCCGCGTGCTCCACGGGTCCCGGCAGCGGCCTGGCCGGACCTTCCACGGTGACGGTGACGTCCAGGCCGGCGTCCGTCATGGCGGCGCGGAGCGCGTCCAGCCGGTCCAGCCCGGGGCGCTCGCCGTGCAGCCGGCCGAGCGTGGCGCGCAGTTCGCGCATGGCCTGCCCGCTGGTGTCGCGGATGGCCCGCAGGGCCTCGCGCAGTTCGTCGCGCAACTCGTCGCGCAACTCGTCGGGCGGCCCGTCGGGTGGCCGGTCGGGTGGCCCGTCGAGTGCCTTGTCGCCGAGCAGGTGCAGTGCCGCGGCCGACTGCACGGAGACGCTGGTGACGCTCTGCCCGACCAGGTCGTGGACCTCGCGGGCGAGCCACAGCCGCTCCTCGGCCAGCCGCCGGCGCTCCCCGGCCGCGGCGGCCTCCCGCCGCGCCGCCACCACCTCGCCGGCGAGCACGGCCGCGCCGAACAGGCCGAGCCAGGTCCCGGCGAAGATCACCCGGACCACCGCCGCCGCCCCGGTCCAGCCGTGACCC
>NZ_JABCPZ010000355.1 GCF_013283785.1 Nonomuraea antri | reverse complement strand
GGGCGGGTGGGTGCCGCCGGTCGAAGGCGGCCAGGCCGGTCGGTGGTCGCCGAGCCAGCGGGACAGCGTCCGCGCCCGCCTGGCGGACCTCGTCGCCGACGACCGCCTGGCCGTCTCGACCCGGATCGCCGCCATCCGCGCGACCGCCCGCGTCGGCGGCGGCGTCGAGCTGCTGGCCGCCTGGGCGTCCCGCGAGGAGACGGTCCTGGCCGAAGCCGCCATCACGGCCCTGGCCGGCGTCGACAGGCCCGCGCGTGCCCTGCCCGTCCTGCTGGCTCATGGGGGTGGCGGATCGTCGCGCGTGGCGGTGGCCGCGCTGGCCCGCTGCTGTCCCGCGGTGCCGCCGTCCGTGCTCGGTCCCCTGCTGGAGCATGCGCTCACCGACCCAGGCGGCAAGGTGACGCTGCGCAAGCTGGCCGTCAGGCAGCTGGCGCGCAACCGGCCGCCCGGCGCGGTGGACGTCCTGCTGCGGGCCTGGGCCGAGCCCGACGTGCACCCGGACGTCCGGGTGACGCTGGCCGCGGCGCTGCGTGCCATGCCCGAGGACCCGCGCACGCTGGACGCGCTCGCCGACGCCGCCGAGCGGCCGGCGAGCGAGCAACTGCTGCGTACGCTCTTCCAGGCCGTCCCGCTGGAGTACGTCGCGTCCGCGCGCCCGCGCTACGCGGACCTGATCCGGCGGTTGCTGCCGGCCGCCGGCCCGCCCGCGGTGCGGTCCCATGGGGCGAGGGCGTTCGCCACATGGGCCCGCTGGTACCGGGGTGACCTCACGGAGATCGTCGAGGCCGTGGCGGATCCCGGCACGGACGGACGGCTCACGGACGCCTTCCTGGCGCTGGTGCGCAGCGGCGCGGTGCGGGGGCACACGCTCGGCGTGCTGTCCAGGCTGGCCGCCGCCGTGCCGGACGACGATCCGCGCGGGCCGGCTCGGAAGCGGGTGAACGACATCGTCAGGTGCCTGGACCCGGTGCGGGACGTGCCGGAGCCGTGGCAGCGCGAGCCGGCCCGCAACGCGCTGGACCTGCTCGCCGACCACCCGCTCCTGCTCCCCCAGGCGGTACGCGTCGCCGTGTCGCTGCTGCCCGCCCCCGGCCAGGAGCTCGCCGGGGACGCCGACGGGTTCGCCGACGAGTTCGCCGACGGGTTGTGCGAGCTGGCCGATCTGCTGCGCGACCGTCCCGTCCTGGCCGCGGGGACGGCCGCCGAGCTGATCGCCGACCTGTTCTGCGACCAGGGCGAACGCGCTCCGCTACGGCCGGCGGCGGCGCTGCCGGCGGCCAGGCGGCTGGCGGCGCGCGGCGACCAGGCGGCGGCCTGGCTCGCGCTCACGCTCACCCGCGTCGGCGGCGAGGACTCGAACTGGGCGCCGCCGTGGGCCGGCCTCCTGCGCGCGCTGCGTGCCTGCCCGCACCCCGAGGTGAGTACGCAGGCGTGGGACGTCACGATCGGCTGACCGCCGCGGGTCAGCGCGTGGGATCGGCGGTCAGGCCCAGGACGAGGTTGTCCATCACCTGGCCCGCCAGGCGGGCGGCCTCGTCCGGGGGCAGGCCCTGCAGCGGCCCGTGCACGCACAGCTCCGCGAACCCGTGCACGGCCGACCAGCAGGCCCACTCCGCGTCGGGACGGCGATCGGGCCGCATCGCCCCGGATTCCACCATGTCGTCCAGGATGCCGAGCAGGATGAGGTGCGGCGGGGGCGGCGGGTCGTCACCGGCGGCGGGCACGTTCTCGTCCGGCGGGGCCTCCTGGGAGGCGCAGGTCAGCTCGTACCAGCCGGGGGTGGCCACGGCGAAGTCCGCGTAGGCCAGGCCGAACGCACGCAGCCGCCGCCCGGCGACCTCCCGGGCGTCGGCTCCGGCGGTGGCTTCGGTGAGCCGGTGCAGGATGGCGTGCGCGAGGCGGTGCCTGGCCTCCAGCGCGACGGTGAGCACCAGCGCGCGCAGGTCGGCGAAGTGCCGGTAGGCGGCGTTCGGCGACACCCCGACCGTGCGGGTCAGCTCGCGGAGCCCGAGCGCGCCCACGCCCTTGAGCCTGGCGGTGTCCATGGCGGCCTCGATGAGTGCCGTCCGCAGGTTGCCGTGGTGATATCCGGGCGGATTCCTGGTCACCCTTGCCACGCCTCCAACCTCATGTGTACGTTGTGAACATGTCGAATGTTCACAGTGTAGACCAGCATCGCGCCGCAGCACAGGAGGGGTACCAGATGGACACCGAGGCCGTGCACGCAGCCGTCGAAGCCGAGCGGCTGAGCCTGTGCGCGCTGCTGGAGAAACTGGACGACGCGGAGTGGGCGACGCCCTCGCTGTGCTCCGGCTGGACGGTGCGGGACGTCGCGGCACACCTGACCACCACCACCCGCACCACGCCGTTGAGCATGGTCACCGGCATGATCCGGGCCCGTGGCGACTTCCACCGCATGACGGACCGCCGAGCCAGGGCCCGGGCCGCCGCCGCCACCCCGGCCGAGCTCGTCACGCTGTTACGCGAGAGCGCCGCGTCGGCACGCCGCATGCCGGGCAGCGGCCCGCTCGACCCCCTGGTGGACCTGCTCGTGCACGGCCAGGACATCGCCCGGCCGCTGGGCCGCGACCGTCCGATGCCGCGGGCGGCCGCCGTCGCCGCGCTCTCCTACGTCGCGGGCAACCGCTTCTACCACGCGCCGGAACGCCTCGACGGGCTGCGACTGGTCGCGTCCGACGCGCCCTGGACGTCCGGGGACGGGCAGGAGGTGCGGGGGACGGCGGCCGACCTGCTGCTCGTCGCGACCGGCCGCCCCGCAGGTCTCGCCGGTCTGTCGGGCCCCGGCCTCGACGTCCTCACCGCCCGCATGTCCGCCCGCTGACCCCCTCCGACCCGAGAAGGACGCCACGATGACCACGACGAAGCCCGCGCAGCCGCTCGACCACGCCTTCACCGCCCCGATCGAGAAGGACGGCGCCTTCCCCACCTACCTGACCGTGCCCGACTCGGCCGCGGTGCTCGGCACCCGGCGACCGGTCAAGGTCAGCGGCACCATCGACGGGCACCCGTTCTCGGCCACGCTGATGCCGTCCGGCCAGGGCCCGCACTGGCTGCCGCTCCGCGCCGCCCTGTGCACGCTGATCGGCAAGGACCAGGCGGGCGCGGAGGTGGCGGTGCGGCTAGAGCGACGGCACGGCTGAGCACCCCAACACCGGGCGCTAGTGGCGGTTGCTCAGGTCGGTCAGCAGGTCGAGTGCCGCGTCGGCGATGACCGTGCCCGGCGGGAAGATGGCCGCCGCGCCCGCCGCCCGCAGCTCGTCGTAGTCGCCGGGCGGCACCACACCGCCCACCACGATCATGATGTCCGCGGCGTCGAGTTCGGCCAGGGCCTGGCGGAGCGCGGGTACCAGCGTCAGGTGGCCGGCCGCCAGCGACGACACGCCGACGATGTGCACGTCGGCCTCCACCGCCTGCCTGGCCACCTCCTCCGGGGTCTGGAACAGCGGGCCGACGTCGACGTCGAAGCCCAGGTCGGCGAAGGCGGTGGCGATCACCTTCTGGCCGCGGTCGTGCCCGTCCTGGCCCATCTTGGCGACCAGGATGCGGGGCCGCCGGCCCTCGGCGCGCTCGAAGTCCGCGCAGGCCTGCCTGGCCTGTTCGATGACCGCGCTCGGGCCGCTCTCGTCGCGATACACCCCTGAGATCGTACGGACCTGCTCGGCGTGCCTGCCGAACACCCGCTCCAGCGCGTCGGAGATCTCGCCCACGGTGGCCTTGGCGCGGGCGGCGTCCACCGAGAGCTTGAGCAGGTTGTGGTCGAGGCCGGGGGTGGGGCTGTCGGCGGCCTTGGTGAGCGCGTCGAGCGCGCGCCGCACGGCGTCCTCGTCGCGTTCGGCGCGCAGCCGGCGCAGCTTGTCGAGCTGCTGGGCGCGGACGGCGCTGTTGTCCACCTTGAGCACGTCGATCGGCTCGTCGGACTGGGCGCGGTAGGTGTTCACGCCGATGACCGGCTGTCGGCCGGAGTCGATGCGGGCCTGGGTGCGGGCGGACGCCTCCTCGATGCGCAGCTTCGGCAGCCCGGCCTCGATGGCCCTGGCCATGCCGCCGGCCGACTCGACCTCCTGGATGTGCGCCCAGGCGCGTTCCGCCAGGTCGTGGGTGAGGCGTTCGACGTAGTACGAGCCGCCCCAGGGGTCGATCACCTGCGTGGTTCCCGACTCCTGCTGCAGCAGGAGCTGGGTGTTGCGGGCGATGCGCGCGGAGAAGTCGGTGGGCAGCGCGAGCGCCTCGTCCAGCGCGTTGGTGTGCAGCGACTGGGTGTGGCCCTGGGTGGCGGCCATGGCCTCGACGCAGGTGCGCGCGACGTTGTTGAAGACGTCCTGGGCGGTGAGCGACCAGCCGGAGGTCTGGCTGTGCGTGCGCAGGCTCAGCGATTTGGGGTTCTTCGCACCGAATCCGGCGACGAGTTTCGCCCACAGCAGCCGCGCGGCGCGCAGCTTGGCGACCTCCATGAAGAAGTTCATGCCGATGCACCAGAAGAACGACAACCGGGGCGCGAACCGGTCCACGTCCATTCCGGCCGCTACGCCCGCACGCAGGTACTCGACGCCGTCGGCCAGCGTGTACGCCAGCTCCAGGTCACACGTCGCCCCGGCTTCCTGGATGTGGTACCCGGAAATGCTGATCGAATTAAATTTCGGCATTTTTTCACTGGTATACGCGAAAATATCCGAAATGATGCGCATCGACGGCGCCGGGGGATAAATGTAGGTGTTGCGGACCATGAACTCCTTGAGGATGTCGTTCTGGATGGTCCCCGCCAGCTGCTCGGGCGCCACCCCCTGCTCCTCGGCCGCCACGATGTACAGCGCCAGGATCGGCAGCACGGCCCCGTTCATGGTCATCGACACCGACATCTCGTCCAGCGGGATGCCGTCGAACAGCTGCCGCATGTCGTAGATGGAGTCGATGGCCACCCCGGCCATGCCGACGTCCCCCGCCACGCGCGGGTGGTCGGAGTCGTAGCCGCGGTGGGTGGCCAGGTCGAAGGCCACCGACAACCCCTTCTGGCCGGCCGCCAGGTTGCGGCGGTAGAAGGCGTTGGAGTCCTCGGCCGTGGAGAAGCCCGCGTACTGGCGGATGGTCCACGGCTGGTTGACGTACATCGTCGGGTACGGCCCGCGCAGGAACGGCACCGCGCCCGGATAGGTACGCAGGAAGTCGAGCCCTTCGAGGTCGTCGGCGGTGTAGAGCGGCTTGACGCCGATGCCCTCGGGCGTCTCCCACACCTCGCCCTCGGGCGTCTCACCCGCGGGCGTCTCACCCGCGGGCGGTGGGTAACCCGCGGCGGGGTTCAGCGGGATGCCGGAGAAGTCCGGGATCATCGGGTCACCTCCAGGTCGTCGAAGGTCGTGCGGAGGACGTCGAGCGCGTCGCATCCGGCGTAGAGACAGGCGTCGACGCCCTCGTATTCCCCCTTCCCCGCCAGCCAGACCTTTCTCGCCCCCGCGTGCCGCAGCGCGGCGGCCACGGCCGCGGCGTGCTGGACGTACAGGCGGTCGCTGGAGCACAGGCAGGCGACGGTGGAGCCGCTGACGGCGAAGGCGGTGGCGATCTGCTCGGGGTCGGCGCCAGGGCCGGCCGTCTCGGTGGCCAGGCCGCCGGCCTGGAACAGGTTCGCGGCGAAGGCGGCGCGCGCGGTGTGCGCGGCCACCGGGCCGATCGTGGCCAGGAAGACCTTCGGGCGCTCGGGCTGGGCGTCGGCCAGGTCGCGCAGCGCCTCGAACTCCGCGGCGTAACGCACCGGCCCACCCTCGACCGGCCGCCGCGCCGTCGCGGCCGGCCCGCCCGCGTGGGCCGGGGAAGCGGCTTCGGCGGGCCGGCGTACCGGCTTCTCGTGGATGTCGGGGAACTCGCTCACGCCGGTGATCGGGAAGCGGCGGTGCGCGACGTCGGCCGCGCGCCGCTCGCGCGTGTCCGCGATCCGCGCGGCGATCAGCGGCCCGGCCGCCTCGACGCCGCCCGCCGCCTCGATCTCCTGGAACCACGCCCAGGCCCGCTCGGCCAGCTCGGACGTGCGCCGCTCGACGTACCAGGACCCGCCGGCGGGGTCGATCACCCGTCCCACGCCGGACTCCTCCAGCAGCAGCGCCTGCGTGTTGCGGGCGATCCGGCGCGAGAAGGCGTCGGGCAGCCCCAGGCAGGCGTCGAACGGCTGCACCGTGACCGCGTCGGCCCCGCCCACCCCGGCGGCGAAGCAGGCCAGCGTGGTGCGCAGCAGGTTCACCCAGGGGTCGCGGGCGGTCATCATGGCCGAGCTGGTGACGGCGTGCTGCCGCTGCCCGCCGTGCCCGGCCGCGCCGCACACCTCGGCCACCCGCCCCCACAGCAGCCGGGCCGCGCGCAGCTTGGCGATGGTGGCGAACTGGTCGGCGGTGGCGGCGTAGCGGAAGTCGATCTGCCCGAGCGCCTGCTCGACGTCGAGCCCGGCCCCGGTCAGCGCCCGCAGCTCCGCCACGCCCGCCGCGATCGAGCAGCCCAGTTCCTCGGCGTCGCTGCCGCCGGCGTCGTGGTAACGGGTCGCGTCGACGGTGATCGCCCGAAGCCCGGGAAACTCCGCCACACACCGCACCGCCAGCTCGGCGCCCAAGGAACGGGCACCGATCGAGGACGCATCCTGGGAAGCGGCGCCGACCGAGGGCGCGCCCGAGGAACCGGCACCGACCGAAGAGGTGCCTCGGAAACCCGAGCCGGCCGAGGGCGCGCCCGGGAAACCGGGGCCGATCGAGGACGCGCCCAGGTTGCCGCTCGGCGCGGTGCCGCGCTCGGCGGCCAGCGCGAACAGGGCCGCGGCCGCCTCACCCGTGCGGTCCCCCGCCTCCAGCACGACCGGCGCCAGATCCAGGTAGACGTCCTTCAGCACGGACCCCAGCTCGTCCACGCCGATCGCGCCGTCGCCGAGCACCAGCCACAGCGAGGTGACCCCGTTCTCCAGGTCGGACAGCACCGCCTCGGGGGCGGCCACCGCGTGCCGCTGCCGCACGTCCCAGCCGGTGACGGCCCGGCCGCCGCGCACGTACGGCGGCGCGCCGGGCAGGCCGGGATCGCCGGGCAGGTCGTCGACGTCGTACAGCGGGGCGATGCGAATCCCGTCGTAGGTCAGCCGGGACAACGCCGCCTCCGGCGACTCCGCCTCGACCCCGGACTTCCGCAGGACCTCGACCGCCAGTCTCCGCCAGCCGTCTCGCGTAGTGGAGGGAAACCCCGCTGCCAGTTCCATGCATGGGATAGTAGGCCGAACCGGCCCGCAGCCGTGACCCCGGGTCACCCCTGCCCCCGCCCCTGTCGGGGCGGTTCCCCTGCCT
>NZ_JABCPZ010000354.1 GCF_013283785.1 Nonomuraea antri | reverse complement strand
CCACGACCCCACCCGCCTGTACGGCTTCGTCAACGTGGTGGTGAGCGTCGAGGACCTGTCGTCGTCGATCTGGCTCTGGTTCCACGAGAACGGCCGCTGGCAGGCGCGCAAGGTCATCTCCATCCCCGCCGAGCCCGCCCCCGCCGACGTGCTCCCGCCGGTCCTGCGCCCGTTCGGCGCGGTTCCGCCGCTGGTCACCGACCTCGCCCTGTCGGTGGACGACCGGCGCCTGTACGTCTCCTGCTGGGGCACCGGGGAGATCAAGCAGTACGACGTCACCGACCCGGACAAACCGGTGGAGCTGGCCGCGCTCAGGATCGGCGGCATCGCCCGCCAGGCGGCCCACCCGGCGCGGCCGGACCTGCCGCTGCGCGGCGGCCCGCAGATGGTCGAGGTCAGCCGCGACGGCCGCCGCGTCTACGTGACCAACTCCCTGTACGGCGCCTGGGACGACCAGTTCTACCCGGCCGGCGTCGGCGCCTGGCTGGCCAAGCTGGACGCCGAGACGTTCACGTTCGACACCCGCTTCTTCCCGCACGGCGACGACTTCCGCGGCCTGCGCCCGCACCAGATCCGGCTGCAGGGCGGTGACGCCTCGTCCGACTCCTACTGCTACCCGTGACCGCAGCCGCGATCGCCGCGATCGTCCTGCTCGGCGCCTTCCACGGGCTGAACCCGGCCATGGGCTGGCTCTTCGCCGTCGCCCGTGGCCTGCAGGAACGCAGCAGGGGCCGGCTGCTGCGCTCGATACCGGCGATCGCCCTGGGCCACCTCGCCGCGGTGGCGCTGGTGGCCCTGGTGGTGGCCGCCACCGGCTCGCTGGTCACGGGGACCGCGCTGTCGATCGGCGGCGGCGTGGCGCTGGTGTGCTTCGGGCTGTGGCGGCTGCTGTCGAAGCGGCACTTCCGCTGGGTGGGCATGCGGCTGTCGCTCGGGCAGCTGGCCGCCTGGTCGTTCCTGATGTCGTCGGCGCACGGGGCCGGCCTGATGCTCCTGCCGGTCTTCACCGGACTGAACGCCGCGCCCGGTCACGGCGGTCACGGCGGGCACGCGGTCACCGGCGGCCTGGCGGTGGCGGGGCTGCACACGCTGGCCATGTTCACGGTGGCCGGGGTGGTGGCGGTCGTCGTCTACGAGGTGGCCGGGCTGACGGTGCTGCGCCGCGCCTGGTTCAACGTCGACCGCATGTGGGCCGCGGCCCTGGTGGCCGCCGGGCTGATCACCGTCGTGACGGCCTGACAACTTTTCTGGGTCTTGCTCCGAGCCGGGAGTCAGATCTACGCTCCTCTTGCTCGTTAGTAAAGTTTCCTAATGAACGAGTAGGAGTCCACCCCCATGCATCGATCCATGCGGCTCATCGCCCTGGCCGCGATCGTCGCCGCCTCCTTACCCGCAGCAGCAGCCCCCGCCCACGCCGCCGACGTCACCTACCAGGCCGAGAACGCCACCGTCTCGCAGGGCCTGGTCGAGTCGAACCACGCCGGGTACAGCGGCACCGGCTTCGTCAACTACGACAACGTCACCGGCTCGTACGTCGAGTTCACCGTCGACGCCGCCACGGCGGGAAACGCCACCCTGATCTTCCGCTACGCCAACGGCACCACCGCCAACCGGCCTATGGCGATCAAGGTGAACAGCACCACCACCAGCACCGACTTCCCCGGCACCGGCGCCTGGACCACCTGGCGCGACGCGTCGGCCGCCGTCACGCTCAACGCGGGGACCAACGTCGTCCGGGCCACCGCGACCACGTCCAACGGCGGGCCGAACCTCGACAGGCTCATCGTCTCCACCCAGACCGGCCCCGCCGCGACCCCGGTCGCGGCGAACGGGCAGCTGCGCGTCTGCGGCGTGCGGCTGTGCAACCAGAACGGCAAGCAGATCCAGCTGCGCGGCATGAGCTCGCACGGCCTGCAGTGGTACCACCAGTGTCTCAACACCGCCTCGCTGGACGCCCTGGCCGGCGACTGGAAGGCCGACGTCCTGCGGATCTCCATGTACATCCAGGAGGACGGCTACGAGACCAACCCGCGCCTGTTCACCGACCGGGTGCACAACCTGATCGAGCAGGCCACGGCGCGCGGCATGTACGCCATCGTCGACTGGCACATGCTCACCCCCGGCGACCCCAACTACAACCTGTCACGGGCCAAGACGTTCTTCACCGAGATCGCCCAGCGCCACAACGGCAAGAACAACCTGCTGTACGAGATCGCCAACGAGCCCAACGGCGTCTCCTGGTCGTCGATCAGGAACTACGCGCACCAGCTCATCCCGGTGATCAGGCAGCACGACCCCGACACGCCCATCCTCATCGGCACCCGGGCCTGGTCCTCGCTCGGCGTCTCCGACGGCGCGACCGAGACCGAGGTCGTCAACAACCCGGTCAACGCCGCCAACATCATGTACACCTTCCACTTCTACGCCGCCTCGCACGGCAGCGACTACCTCAACGCCCTGTCCAGGGCCGCCGACCGGATCCCGATGTTCGTCACCGAGTTCGGCACCCAGAACTCGGCCGGCGAGGGCGGCAACAACTTCACCCGCAGCCAGCAGTACCTGGACCTGATGGCGCAGAAGAAGATCAGCTGGGTGAACTGGAACTTCTCCGACGACCACCGCTCCGGCGCGGTGTTCACCACCGGAACCTGCCCCGGTGGCCCGTACGCGGGAACCACCAGGCTCAAGGAGGCCGGGGTCTGGATCCGCGACAGGATCCGCACCCCCGACGACTTCTGACGCGGCCGACGTGACCCTGGCCCCCGGTCACCGCCGGGCCAGGGTCACCAGCGCGACCAGGTAGGCGACGCCGGACGCGGTGAGCACCACCTGCGTCCAGGGCATCAGCCACTCCGGCCGGATCATCGCCACCAGCACGTGGTCGCCGGTGACGCCGTTGAGCGGGGCGGCGCTGCTGCCCAGCAGCACCAGCGTCACCACGTACGGGATGGCGAGCAGCCCGAGCACGCTCAGCAGCAGCGGCCCCCTGGCCCGCAGCACCGCGACGCCCAGGCCGACCAGCAGCGCGCCGGCCAGGGCCAGGTAGACGGTGTAGCCGAGCGCGTAGTCGGCCGCCGCCCTGGTCTCCTCCCTGACGTAGATCAGCGTCACGTCCCGGTCCTGCGCGTGCGCCGGCGGCCGGTACGCCCTGGCCACCGCCAGCCCGGCGAAGGTCAGCCCGGCGTAGGCGGCGCCGAAGACCGGCTGCGCGAACAACATCACCGCGCTCAGCGTGCGACTGGGCGGATGCGGCTCGATCGGCCCGCCGCGCACCAGCACGGTGGCGGCGATCTGGGCCGCCGCGGCCAGCACGAGCAGGACGACCAGCGTGGGCTCCGACCAGCCGGGCACGACCGTGTCCCGGCCGATGTCCAGGGCCACGGGCCCGTGCACGGTGTCGAGCCGGAACACCGTCCTGGACGGGTTGACGTACCAGATGCCGATGAGCCCGGCCAGGTACGGCGCGGCCAGCAGCCCGGCGCCGAGCGGCACCCACGCGCCCGCCCCGCGCTCGGCGTGACTCGACAGGCGCCACGAGAGCGCGGAGACGACCGTGAAGAAGGACACGACCTGCCAGAGCCGCTCCCCGGCCGTCTGGGCAAACTGGGTGAGGAACGTGTGCTCGACGCTGCCCAGGGCGGGCGCGGCGCGTTCCAGCGCCCCTCGCATGGCCGAGAACGTGACGCCGTACACGACGGCGATGGCCGCGCCGAACAGCGGCATGAGCCGTAACAGGAGCAGCGGGGCCCACGTCCACCGCGAAGAGCCTGCCATCACTCCATAGTCACTCAAGAAGCCGGGCGTTCGATGACAATCTCCGCCAGCGGTTGCACCCGGTGCGGGACGACCGCGGACAGCGTGATCACCGTGCTGCTGCGCCGGACGCCGGGAATCTTCAGCATCTCGTCGATGACCTGCTGGATGTGCTCGTGGTCGCGGCCCGCGATGCGGCACCACACATCGCCGGGACCGGTGACGATGTAGGCCTCCAGCAGTTCGGGGATCGAGGCCAGGGTCGCCGAGATGTGCTCGCGCGAGGCCTGCTCGACCTCCAGCGTGGTGAACGCCTGCACCGGGTGGCCGAGCGCGGCGGGGGAGAGGTTCGGGCCGAAGTCGGTGATCACGCCGTCGGCGGTCATGCGGTCGAGCCTGGCCTGGACCGTTCCGCGGGCCACGCCGAGCAGCCGGGCGATCTCCAGCAGGCCGCTGCGCGGCCGCTCGGCGACCAGGCGGAGCAGCCGGAGATCGAGTTCGTCAAGACCATGACGGCGTGCTGGCATATTCGACCCCAGAATCGTGGTTTCGCTGTCGGATAGGCAGCATAGAGGGCGGGGTGTTGTCAGGATCGGCAGTCTTCCCGAGACTGCCGGTTCTATGGAGCACCAGTACCCGTTCGTTCCCTACCGGCCGGAACGCTACGACCCCGAAGAGATGATCAAGCGCGGCTCGGAGTTCTACGCGATGGTCGACCGGCGGCGCAGCGTGCGCTTCTTCAGCGACGAGCCGGTGCCTTACGAGTGCGTCGAGCTCGCCGTCCGCGCCGCCAACACCGCGCCGTCCGGCGCGCACCAGCAGCCGTGGAAGTTCGTCGCGATCGGCGACCCGGAGACCAAGCGGCGCGTGCGCGAGGCGGCCGAGGACGAGGAGCGCCAGAACTACGAGGGCGGCCGGCTGCCGCCGGAGTGGCGCGAGGCGCTCGCCCCGCTGGAGACCACCTCGGACAAGCGCTACCTGGAAGTGGTGCCCTGGCTGGTGGTGTGCTTCGCCGAGAAGTACCGGGTCAGGCCGGACGGGCGGCGGGTCAAGCACTACTACGTCAACGAGAGCGTGGGCATCGCCTGCGGGCTGTTCATCACCGCGCTGCACGCGATGGGCCTGTCGACGCTCACCCACACGCCCAACCCGATGGCCTTCCTCACCGAGATCTGCGAGCGGCCGGCCAACGAGCGGCCCTACATCCTGTTCCCCATCGGGTACGCGGCCGAGGACGCCGAAGTGCCCGATCTGAACAGGAAGCCGCTGGACGAGGCCCTGGTGAACTACTCGGCAAAATTGGGCCTTTCCTAGGGCACACAACCTCTTCACTCTCAGGTCAGGCGCGCTGTCAACACACACCCCCCACGCGCCTGAGGAGGACGAGGTGAATCGCCGATTAGTCATCCTGCTCGCCGCCCTGAGCCTGGTCTGCGCCACCGGCATGACCGGCGCGGGAGCCGCCGCCGAACCACCGCCCAACAGGCAGTATCGCGTGGCAGGCCCGGCGAACGCGCAGCAGCGCAGCGCCGTGGCGGCAACCGGCGCGGCCATCGAGGAGGTGGCCGCGGACTCGGTCCTGATCACCGCCACGGCCGCCGAAGTGGCCGCGATCAAGAAGCTCGGCTACCGGGTCGCGGAGGTGCCGCGCCCTCCATCCCGGTCCGGCGCGGCCATCGCTGACTTCCCGCCGTCGGACTCCGGCTACCACAACTACGCCGAGATGACCGCGGCGATCAACAACCTGGTCGCCGCGAATCCCTCGATCATGAGCCAGACCACGTACGGCACCTCGTACGAGGGCCGGGCGCTGCGCCTGGTCAAGATCAGCGACAACGTGGGCGCCGACGAGAACGAGCCCGAGGTGCTGTTCACCGCGCACCAGCACGCGCGCGAGCACCTGACGGTTGAGATGGCGCTCTACATCATGCGCCTGCTGACCGAGGGTTACGGCAGTGACGCCCGGATCACGAACCTGGTGAACACCAGGGAGATCTGGATCATGCCGGACATGAATCCGGACGGCGGCGAGTACGACATCGCCACCGGTAGCTACCGCTCCTGGCGCAAGAACCGGCAGCCCAACTCCGGCAGCTCGGCGGTCGGCACCGACATGAACCGCAACTGGGCCTACAACTGGGGCTGCTGCGGCGGTTCGTCCGGCTCGACGTCCAGCGAGACCTACCGCGGCGCGTCGGCGGAGTCCGCGCCCGAGGTCAGGGCGGCCGCCAACTGGGTGCGCGGCCGGGTCGTCGGCGGCGTGCAGCAGCTCAAGTCGCACATCGACTGGCACACCTACAGCGAGCTGATCCTGTGGCCGTACGGCTACACCTACAACGACACCGCGCCGGGACTGACGCAGGACGACAGGGACGCCCACGCCACGCTCGGCCAGAACATGGCCTCGACCAACAACTACACCCCCGAGCAGGCCAGCGACCTGTACATCACGGACGGGACCATCGACGACTGGATGTGGGGCGTCCACAAGATCTTCAGCTTCACGTTCGAGATGTACCCGCGTTCGGCCAGTCCAGGCTTCTACCCGCCGGACGAGCAGATCGGCCCGCAGACCACCCGTAACAGGGAGGCCGTGCTGCGCTTCCTCGAATACTCCGACTGCGTCTACCGGATCATCGGCAAGGAGGACCAGTACTGCGGGACCGGCAACCCGCCCGTCACGGTCTGGTCCGACACGTTCGAGACGGCCACCGGCTGGACGGCGAACCCCTCGGGCGCCGACACCGCGACCACCGGCCTGTGGGAGCGCGGCGACCCCGAGTCCACCACCTCCTCCGGGGCCAAGCAGCTCGGCACCACGGTCAGCGGCACGAACGACCTGGTCACGGGCCGGTTGGCGGGAGCCGCCGCGGGTGACCACGACATCGACGGCGGCATCACCTCGATCCAGTCGCCGCCGATCACGCTGCCCGCCACGGGCACGCTGAACCTGTCGCTGTCGTGGTACCTGGCGCACGGCTCGAACGCCTCCAGCGCCGACTACCTGCGGGTCAGGGTCGTCGGCAACACCACGTCCACGGTGTTCCAGCAGGCCGGGGCGGCGACCAACCGCAACGGCGCCTGGGCGGTGGCCAACGCGAACCTGACCTCGTACGCGGGACAGACGGTCCGCATCCTCATCGACGCCGCCGACGCCTCAGGCGCCTCCCTGGTGGAGGCCGGCGTGGACGACGTAAAGATCACTCAGCAGCAGTAAACGCTTTCCCCGGCTCCGCCGCGGCCGATCTCCGGTTCGCGGCGGAGTTCTTTTTTCTCCACGCGTGGAGACGCGCGCTCGCGCCGCCACCCTTGCTCACCTCAGTCGATGCCACAGACACCAGGCGTGGCCGCGTTTCACGTGTCCGTGCGCACCGGCGCTGTCACGGGATTGGGTCTTGTAAGCACGCTGTGTCAAGGCTACGATCGCGGCAACTCTTAGGAAACTTTCCTAAAAGAAATCATGAATCGGACCGCCATGACCCGCTCGCCACCCCCCACCCAACGCTGAGACCTGCGTAAACGGTCACGCTCTCCCCTCCCTCGCCACGTCAGCGCCCCAGTGACGTGGCGAGGGAGGGGAGAGCGTGACCGTTTACGC
>NZ_JABCPZ010000353.1 GCF_013283785.1 Nonomuraea antri | reverse complement strand
G
Source organism: Nonomuraea antri (assembly GCF_013283785.1). Taxonomy (GTDB): domain Bacteria; phylum Actinomycetota; class Actinomycetes; order Streptosporangiales; family Streptosporangiaceae; genus Nonomuraea; species Nonomuraea antri. The sequence goes on along the minus strand of NZ_JABCPZ010000353.1, from coordinate 7,361 downwards.
ACCCGCTCCACCCCCTGCGCACCGGCCTGGCCCACGCCCTGGGCGAACCCTCCACCGGCATCTCCGGTGAGGCCGCCGACCGCTGCTGGGCCGAGGCCCGCCACGCCTTCGCCGCCGGCCGCATCACCACCGCCGCCGAGGCCGTGGCCGCCACCTGGCGCTGGCGTCAAGGCCGCTTCCCCCGCCTGGTGCACCTGGTCGGGCCGTCCGGCAGCGGCAAGAGCACCTTCGCCGCCACCCTGCCCGGCATCGACGTCCACGTCAGCCTGGACGACCTGCGCCACGCCCGCGGCTCCCGCGCCGACCAGCGCGCCAACCACGACATCCTGGCCCACGGCCTGGACCTGCTCGACTCCGCCCTGGCCGACGGCCGCACCGTGACCTGGGACGCCACCTCGCTCAACCCCCACCAGCGCTCCCTCGTCCACGCAGTGGCCCGCCGCCGCGACGCGCTCACCACCCACGCCGTCGTCCTGGTGCCCGACGACGAACTGCGCCGGCGCAACGCCGCCCGCACCGACCCCGTGCCGGAACACGTCCTGACCGCCCAGCTGCGCAGGTTCGCGCCGCCCTACCCCGGACAGGCCCACCGCACCTGGTACGTGAGCGCCCAAGGAACGATCGACGACACCGACGGCCTCCTGCGCGACGCGGCCGGCCACGTCCCCGGCGAAGGAGCCGCGTGATGCGCACCAGCCAGGAGATCTACCACCGCATCCGCTGGGACCCCCGCCTCGACCCCGCCCGCTACGTGCTGGGCGTCGGCCAGCGAGGCGCCGCACCCAAACGCGTCCCGCTGCCCGCCTTCACCCCCGGCGGCGACATCCCCTGGCACCGGGTGCTGTTCGTGGAGGCCGACGGCGAACTGGTCTGGGACCGCGCCACCGGCCTGGACCGCCTCGACACCGCCCAGGCCGGACGCGCCCGCCAGGAGCGGCTGCTGCGCGCGCCGTTCTTCACCGCCAGAACCCCGCACGCCTACGACCCCGCCACCGGCTGGCACCCCGCTCCGGCCGAGATCGCGAACACCGCCGCGAGCATGGGCGGGGACGCGCGGGTGCGGCTGCTCACCTGGAACACCCTGTGGGACCGCTACGACGCCCACCGCATCGACACCGCCCGCCGCCGCCCCCTCCTGCTGGAGGCCCTGCGCCAGGCCGACGCCGACGTGATCGCGCTGCAGGAGACCGAACCCGCGCTGGTCACCATGCTCCTGCACGCCCCCTGGGTCCGCGCCCACTACACCCTCGGCACCGACCCCACCGGCGACGACGTTCCCGCCACCGGCCTGCTGCTGCTCAGCCGCCTGCCCGTGCGCGAGGCCGCCGTGCACGGGCTGGGACCGTACAAGGCGGTCGCCGCCATCACCGTCGACACCCCGTCGGGGCCGCTCGTCGTCGCCGCCACCCACCTCACCAGCGACCACTCCACCGACGGCGCCCGCCGCCGCACCCAGGAACTGGCCCAGATCGCCGAAGGGCTGGCCGGCCTGGACGGCGAGACGGTGCTGCTCGGCGACTTCAACGACGGCGCCGACGGCCCGCACGGCGGACCCGCGACCGTACTCCGGCTGCGCGACGCCTGGACCCAGGCCCACGGCACCGGCGACCAGAGCCCCACCTTCGACCCGCGCATCAACCCGCTGGCCGCGGTGTCGTCCATCACCGGCCGGGCCTCCCGCCTGGACCGGATCCTGCTGCGCGGCCGCGCCCAGGTGCGCTCGGCCGTCCTGCTCGGAACCACCCCGACCCCGGACGGTCTGTACATCTCGGACCACTACGGCGTCCAAACCGACCTCACCCTCACCGAGCCCGAAACCCACCAGCCGGGAACCCACCGGCCGACACCACACCAGGACCGCACCCGGCCCGCCACCCACACCAGCGCCACCCACACCAGCGCCGCCCACACGAGCGCCGCCGGCGCTGAGCCACACACCTCCGAACCGCCCACCTTCGGACCGCCCGCCACTACGCAGCTCACGGCCGCACAGCCCACCGCCAGGACCGCGCTCGCCTGGATCCCCCCGCACGACCTGTGGCCGTCCATCCAGGAGTTGCGCGCCGAGCACGACCCGCAGATCGACCGCTGGCCGCCGCACGTCAACCTGCTGTTCGGCTTCCTGCCCGAACCCGACTTCGAACGCGCCGCCCCACTGCTGGCCCAGGCCGCCGCCGAGATCACCCCGTTCACCGTCCGGCTGGAAGGGGTGCGCCTGTTCGAACACCGCGACAGCGCCACCCTCTGGCTCGACCCCGCCACCGGAACCGCCGCCACCTCCTGGGCCGCGCTGCATCGAGCGTTCGAGCGGCGCTTCCCGAACTGCCGGGGCAGAGCCGAAGGCTTCACCCCGCACCTCACCCTCGGCCGCGCCCCCACCCGCGATGCCCGAGCGCTCGACCCGCAAGCCCTCGCCGCCCGCTGCGCGAACCGGCTCGCCCCCATGACGGCCCGGGTGGACGAACTCGTCCTGCTCTCACGCCGCGCCGACGAGCCGATGCGCCCCCGCGCCCTGATCGCCCTGGGCACCGGAGAGATCCGCTGGCTCCCCGACCCACCCACCGGTGACCCCGCCGAGCCTCCCGCCGCGGCGCTTGCCCACGACCCGCTCGCCGGCCACGTCGTACGCCGGCTCACCGAAGCCCTGGACCCGGCCGTCATCCACCTGACCGGTTCACGCGCCATGGACTGCGCACGCACCGGCGCGGACATCGACCTGGTCGCGGTCCTGCCCGGCGACCCCGCCCCGGCCACCCTGCGAACCCGCGTGCAGGACGCACTCCCGGAGGCCGACAGGATCAGGCCGGTGATCGGCGCCAAGGTCCCCGGCCTGCGCCTCCACCTGCGCACCCCGGCCCTCGAACTTCCTGCGGGCTCGGCGGGCGTGGAGGTCGACCTGGCCATCGTGGCCACCGGGAACATGCCGCCCGCAGAAGCCGTCCCGCGCCGCGCCGAACTCGGACGAAACGCCGCGATCGCCCTGAGCGCGATCAGCGACGCCGAAGCCATCCGCACGGCGGCCGGCCCCCGGCACGCCTACTTCGCCCACCTGGCCAGGCAGGTCAAGGCATGGGCCAGGGCACGCGGGCTGGACTCGGCCCCGTTCGGCGGGCTGCCCGGCCTGGCCTGGGCGATCCTGGCCGCCCGCACCGTCACCGACGTCACCATCGCCGACCTCCGACCGGACGAACACCCCGCCGGCGACGACGAACTCCTGCGCACCTTCTTCGCGACCTGGGCCGCCTGGGACTGGCGACACCCCGTCCACCTGACCCAGGAAACCGCCACGGAGACGTACACCGCCCCGGCGGCGATGACCGTCATGACGCCGTGCCCCCCGGTACGCAACTGCGCCCAGCAGGTCGGCGAAGGCGGACGCGACCTGCTGATCCACGAGCTCTACCAGGCCTGGGAAACCCTCGAATCCGGCGCTCCCTGGACCGACCTGCTGTCGCCCCCGCCCCTGCACCGCAGGCACGCCTCCTGGGCCGTCCTCACCATCACCGCCCACCGCCCCGACGAACTCGACCCGCTCGTCGGCCGGGTACGCGGCCGCCTGCGCGACCTGCTGACCCGCCTGGAAGACGCCGGAGCCACGGACGCCCACGCCTGGCCCCGCCCATACCCGGCGAACCGCACCCAGCCGGGCACGGTCCGCTACGCCATCGGCCTGGGCCACACCCCGCCCACCACCGCGACCATCACCGACATCGCCCGCACCTGGTCCCGAGGCCTGGACGGCGTCACCCTCGAAACCACCACCTGGGCCGACATCCCCACCCTGCACTGACACGAACGCGAACAACCCGACCCGGCGGCCGAACCCACACGGTCACCCAGCACGGATCACCTCACTCTCATCCGCGAACACCGCCGCCCCCGCACGGCCACGCAGCCCAACCCGGCGTCGACCCGAGAGCACCACCAGCACGACACCAGACGCCGATCCCACGGCGAGGCGAGGCCACACCGAGGCCGTCCCCGACCAGCGCCACCGCGAACGAGCGCGGGCCGAGCCGCATTTCAGGAAAACGCAGCACCGCCGCCGACCCCATGGCCCCGACGACCACCAAAGCGGACAGCAGGCGGAAACCACCAGCCCGCGTCTCGAACGAGGATTCTCCCGATCACGACCTCGACGCTAGGAGCAGGGCCGCCCGGCGAACACCCACCCGGCCACGAACGACCACGGTCGTATCCCAGCCGGACCCCGGCGAACCCCACCACGTCAGCGAGGCGGCTTGGCGCGCAGCAGGGGATGGGCGCGCATCGCCACCTCCAACTCTCCAGGCAGCTCATCCCGATAACGCCCCAACGTCGACAGATCACTGTGCCCCAGCACCCGCCGCACCGCGTCCATGTCGACCGCGTCGGCCAGCAGATGCGTCGCCGTCGTGTGCCGCAGCCCGTGCGGCGTCACCGAACGGCGCTGCTCCGGATCGACCCGCCGCTGCACCCGGTCGATCACCGCCTGCACGTCACCCCGCGCCAGCCGCCGCCCCCGCCACGACAACAACAACGCCTTCCCATCACCAGACGCGGAACCGGCCCCCGATGCGGACGCCGGGGTGCGGCCCTGCTCCAGATACGCCTGCAACACCGCGTCCACCCCCGGCGGCAACGGCACGTCACGCGTCCGCCCGCCCTTGCCGAAGATGCGCCAGTACCGCACCCCGTCGTTGGTGAAGAAATCCTCCACGTTGGCGCGCACCAGCTCCGACACCCGCGGCCCCAGCGTGGACAGCAGCAACACGATCACCGCGTCACGCAACTCCGTCCGCTGATCACGCCGGCCCTGACGCGGCGGCGGCGCCTGCGCCTGCTCCGTGGCCGCGCCGATCAGGCCCTGCGCCTGCTCCCGCGTCAGCGCCCGCCGCTGCGGACGCAACCCGCCCCGCTGCTTGGCCGTCACCGTCGCCGCCGCCATCGGATTGAGCTGCACCCACCCCGCCAGCGCCGCGTGCTTGAACAACGCCGAGATCGAACGCCGAAACCGCGCCTGCGACGACGGCGACTGCCCCCCACCAGACCCCGGCCCAGACCCGGACCCGGCCCCGTCACGGGAAGCGGAGGAGGCGGGGGAGCGGCGGCCATCCGGCCGCCGCGCGAACGCCAGCAGCAACGCGTCGACGTCCTCACCCGTCAGATCGTCCAGCACCGTGCCCGCGCCCGCCAGCTCCACCAGCGTCGCCACATCACGCGCGTACACCTCCGCCGTCGCCGGTGACAACGCCCCCGTCACCGTCTTGGCCCGCACCAGCTCCACGTAGCGGTCGGCCGCCTCGGCCACCGTCACCCGCTCCAGGTCAGCAGGCCGCACCCGCCCCTCCTCACCTCGACGCACCAGACCCGCGCACCAGATTCGCGCACCAGATTCGCGCACGAGCCCGCACACAAGATCCGTCAAAGGGAGACGGTAGCGACCCTCACCGACAGAAACTCAGATGTCGCGGAACGTCTCGATGCGCGCCCCCAGCGCGTTCAGCCGCTCGGCCAGATCCTCGTACCCACGGTTGATCACATACACGTTGCGCAGCACCGACGTGCCCTCGGCCGCCATCATCGCCAGCAGCACCACCACCGCCGGACGCAACGCCGGCGGGCACATCATCTCCGCGCTGCGCCAGCGCGTCGGACCCTCCACCAGCACCCGATGCGGATCCAGCAGCTTCACCGACGCCCCCAGCCGCGTCAGCTCCGTCAGATAGATCGCCCGGTTGTCGTACACCCAGTCGTGGATCAACGTCGAACCCTGCGCCGAAGCCGCGATCGCCGCGAAGAACGGCACATTGTCGATGTTCAGCCCCGGGAACGGCATCGGATGGATCTTGTCGATGGGGGAGACCAGCTTCGACGGCCGCACCGTCAGGTCCACCAGCCGCGTCCGCCCGTTCGCCGCCGGATACTCCCTGCCCCGATCGTGATCGAGACCCATCTCCTCCAGCACCGCCAGCTCGATCTCCAGGAACTCCACCGGCACCCGGCAGATCGTCAGCTCCGAAGAGGTCACCACCGCCGCCGCCAGCAGGCTCATCGCCTCCACCGGATCCTCGGAAGGGGAGTAGTCGACGTCACGCTCGATGTGCGGCACCCCGTGCACCGTCAGCGTCGTCGTGCCGATGCCCTCCACCCGCACGCCCAGCTCTTCCAGGAAGAAGCACAGGTCCTGCACCATGTAGTTCGACGAGGCGTTGCGGATCACCGTCACCCCGTCGTGGCGGGCCGCCGCCAGCAGCGCGTTCTCCGTCACCGTGTCACCGCGCTCGGTCAGCACGATCGGCCGCGCCGGCGACACCCGGCCGTCCACCCGCGCGTGGTAGAAGCCCTGCGTCGCCGTGATGTCCAGCCCGAAGTGCCGCAACGCCGACATGTGCGGCTGCACCGTCCGCGTCCCCAGATCACACCCGCCCGCGTACGGGATCTGGAACTGGTCCGTACGATGCATCAACGGACCCAGGAACATGATGACACTGCGCGTACGCCGCGCCGCGTCGGTGTCCATCGCCTCCAGCTCCAGCCGAGCCGGCGGCACGATCTCCAGATCACTGCCCTCGTTGATCCACCGGGCCCGCACCCCGATCGAGGCCAGCACCTCCAGGATCCGGTACACCTCCTCGATCCGCGCCACCTTACGCAAGATCGTCCGGCCCGAGTTCAGCAACGACGCGCACAACAACGCCACACACGCGTTCTTCGACGTCTTCACATCGATGCTGCCCGACAACCGCCGGCCGCCCACCACCCGCAGATGCATCGGCCCGGCATACCCCAGCGAGACGATCTCACTGTCGAGCGCCTCACCGATCCGGGCGATCATCTCAAGACTGATGTTCTGGTTACCGCGCTCGATCCGATTGACCGCACTCTGACTCGTCGCCAGCGCATCGGCCAGCTGAAGCTGCGTCCATCCACGATGCTGACGCGCGTCCCGGATCAACCGGCCGATTCGCACAAGATAATCGTCTGCCACAACAGGAGACCATATCTCACATATGAGATGCGGCCGCGCCACCAGCGGCCGACGCGCCGGACAACCCCCGATGACGCGCCAGACGCTCCGGAGTCGCCACCGGCCTGACCTTCCCCACGAACGCCTCCCGCGCCGCACGGAAACCATGCCGGTCGTCGAACATGTCACGACTCATCTCCGCCAACTCCTCCACCCGATACGCCTCCAACGGCCGACGCCGCTCATCGGCGTCCCGCCCCTGCCTCTTGACCGCCAGCAACCGCTCGAAACCCGCATCACCCGCCAACCGCTCGGCATACTCCAGCACCCGCCGCTCGAACTCCGACCGCGACCCCGACACCACCCGATCCGCCAGCCCCGCCTCCACCGCCTCACGCGCACCCAACGGCAA
>NZ_JABCPZ010000352.1 GCF_013283785.1 Nonomuraea antri | reverse complement strand
GGTGGGCTGGATCAGGGCCGCCGCGCCGCTGGTGTCCAGGCTGGCCCGGCTGCGTGCCGTGCACGACCTGGGCGGCGAGGTGTTCAGCCAGCTCGCCGCCGCCGCGCTGCTCGGCAGGATCGACGACGTGCGCGCCGCCCGGGTGCGCGTGCTGCGGCAGCGGCACGACCACCTGTGCGCCGAGCTGCGGGCGCGCCTGCCGTCCTGGACGTTCGAGCCCGCCCAGGGCGGCCAGACGATCTGGGTGCGCCTGCCGCGCGGCGAGGCCGACTCCTTCGCCCAGGTGGCGCTCAGGCACGGCGTGGCGGTGCCGCCCGGCCGGTCGTTCGACCCGCTGGGCGGGCACGCCGACCACACCAGGCTGCACTTCCTGTTCGACGAGGACGACCTCTCGCGCGCCGTGGCCGGGCTGGCCGCCGCCTGGGCCGTCTACGACGGCTCCGACCGGCCGGCGTCGCGGCACGCGCTCATCGTCTGAGATCGTTTCCGGCATGGAGACGACGTTCGTACTCGTGCACAGCCCGTCGGTGGGGCCCGCCACGTGGGAGCCGGTGGCGCGGGCGCTGGAGCGGCGCGGCCACGCGGCCGTGGTGCCCGACCTGACCGGGGTCGGCGTGGGGGGCGCGCCGTACTGGCCGCGAGCCGTCGAGGCGGTCCGCGCGGCCGTGCGGACCGACGGGCCCGAGACCCCGATCGTGCTGGCCGCGCACAGCAACGCCGGGCTGTTCGTGCCGGTGATCAAGGAGGGGCTGGGCGACCGCGTGGTCGCGTGCGTGTTCGCCGACGCGCACCTGCCGCCCGCGCGCGGGCTGGTGCGCCCGGCCGAGGAGGAGTTCCTGCCGTTCCTGCGCGGCCTGGCCGGCCCCGACGGCGTTCTGCCGCGCTGGAGCGACTGGTGGTCGCCCGACGACGTGGCCGCGCTGCTGCCCGACCCCGGCGTACGCGAACGGGTGGTGGCCGAGCAGCCGCGCCTGCCGCTCGACTACTACACCCAGCCCGTCCCGGTGCCGGTCGGCTGGGACGAGGTCCGCTGCTCGTTCCTGTGGTACGGCCCGCCGTACGACGAGGTGGCCGCGGCGGCGGCCGGGCGGGGCTGGCCGGTGACCCGGCTGCCCGGGCGGCACCTGCACCAGGTACTCGACCCGGAGTCCGTGGCCGGGGCGCTGCTGAGCCTGTCGCGGAAGTCGTGAATTCTTCACTGTCGGCCCCGGCCGCGGCACGGAAGAGTCGCGGGCATGACAGCGATTCGGGTGAACGAGCTCAGGAAGAGCTACGGGGCTTTCGACGCGGTGAAGGGCATCTCCTTCGAGGTGGCCGAGGGTGAGATCTTCGCCCTGCTGGGCAGGAACGGCGCGGGCAAGACGACCACGATGGAGATCCTGGCCGGCTTCCAGCGTCCCGACTCGGGGACCGTGCGGGTGCTCGGCCACGACCCGCGGGCCGGGCGCGCCGAGGTGCGCCGGCGTACCGGGGTCATGCTGCAGGAGGCCGGGTTCTTCCCCGACCTGACCGTGGCGCGGACCGTCGACGCCTGGCGCGACTTCACCGCCGCGCCCCGGCCCCGCGCCGAGGCGCTGGAGCTGGCCGGGCTGTCGGCCAAGGCGGACACGAAGGTGCGCCAGCTCTCCGGCGGCGAGAAGCGCAGGCTCGACCTGGCGCTGGCCGTGCTCGGCCGCCCCGACGTGCTGTTCCTGGACGAGCCCACCACCGGCATGGACCCCGAGGGCCGCAGGGACACCTGGGAGGTCGTGCGCGGCCTGGCCGCCCGGGGCACCACGATCCTGCTCACCACGCACTACCTGGAGGAGGCGCAGCGCCTGGCCTCGTCGATGGCGATCCTGGACGCCGGCGAGATCGTCGCCGCCGGCGGGATGGCCGAGACGCTGGCGGCCCGCGGCAGCCGGGTCGCCTTCCGCCTGCCCACCGGGCTCGACCCGGCCGCGCTGCCGCTGCCGGTGACCGTCGACGGCGACGAGGCCGTCTGCCGCGCCGACGACCCCGACCTGGCCGCGCAGACGCTGCTGAGCTGGGCGGCCGAGCGCGGGATGCGGCTGAGCGGGCTGGAGGTCCGGCCCGCCACGCTGGAAGACCTGTTCCTCGACCTGCCCAGAGCCTCGCGATGACCCCCGCCACCGACTTCACGAGGAGGACCCGATGAGTTACGCCGCCACCTACAAGCTGAGCACCCGCCTGTTCTGGCTGGACAAGACCACGCTGTTCGTCGGGGTGCTCCTGCCGGTCGGGCTGGCCGTCGGGATGCCCGCGCTGATGCGGCGCGTCCAGCCCGACGGGGTCGCCGGGGCGACCGCGGTCTTCCAGTCCTCGATCGCGTTCCTGCTGGCGATCACCGCGTTCCTGAACGTCGTCGTCGCGCTGACCAGCCGCCGCGACCAGCTCGTGCTCAAGCGGCTGCGGGCCGGCGAGCTGACCGACGCGCAGATCCTGCTCGGCCAGATCTCCAGCACCGCGACCCAGACCCTGGCGGTGATCGCGGTGTGCACGGTGGCCGTGCGGTTCGCCGCCGGCGTGCCGCTGCCCGAGAATCCGCTGGTGTTCGCGGCGTTCTCGGTGGCGGGCTCGGCCGTGCTCGCGCTGCTCGGAGCCGCCTTCACGCCGCTGATCCCGCGCGCGGAGCTGGCCGCCATCTACGCGATGCCGGTGTTCATGGGGGCCGGGGTCGGCGCGGGCGCGATGGGGCCCATCCCGCTGCCCTCGTGGCTGCAGGCCGTGCTCGACCTGATGCCCACGACCGCGGTGGTGAACGCGATCAAGCACGGGGACGTCGCGATGCCCGCGCTGAACCTGGCCGTCTGGGCGCTCATCGGCATCGTGGCGATCAGGCTCTGGTTCCGGTGGGAACCGCGAAGGTCATAATTCTGCCGTGACCTCCTCCCAGGCCCGCCGGCTCGCGGTGACGCTGATCCTGACCGCGTCGGTGGCGTACACGCTGGCCGGCGCGGTGCTCTACTACCGGCTCGGCCTCGGGTACGGGCTGCTGACCAGCGCCGTGTCGGCCGCCACCGCCGTGCTGCTGTACCTGAACGCGCGCACGGCGATGCGCGGCGAACGGCCCCCGCTGTTCCCGCTCACGCTGGTGCTGCAGTGCGCCGTCACGTACCTGCCCGACCTGCTGCCGTTCGGCTGGTCGGCGATGGCGGCGCCGATGCTGGCGGGGGCGCTGCTGGCGTCGCTGCCGCTGCGCTGGGCGGTGCCCGCGGTCACGGCCATGTCGCTGTACCAGGCCTACTCCTTCTGGGCCGGTCTCGACGTGGCCGTCGTCACCGCCTTCTACGTACTCAGCATCCCCGTCACCGGCGCCATGACCTACGCGCTGATCTCCTTCGTCCGCGTCACGACCGCGCTGGAGCAGGCCAGGGCCGACCTCGCGGACGCGGCCGTGCTCAAGGAGCGGCTGCGCATCTCGCGTGACCTGCACGACGGCCTCGGCCACAGCCTCACCGCGATCGCGCTCAAGGGCGACCTGGCCGCCCGGCTGATGACCGGCGACCCCGACTCCGCGAGGGCCGAAGTCGGGGAGCTGGTCAAGGTGGCCAGGGAGGCGGCCCAGGACGTGCGGCAGGTCGCGCGCGGCTACCGGGCGATGTCGCTGCGCGGCGAGGTGGACCGGGCGGTGGCGTTGCTGGAGTCGTCCGGGGTGAACTGCCAGACGCACCTGGCCGACGTGCCGCTGCCGGCGCCGTCCGAGGAGGCGCTGGCCTGGGCGGTCCGGGAGGCCGTCACCAACGTGCTGCGCCACAGCCGGGCCACCACCTGCACGATCACCACCTCGCGGCGGGAGGGCGGGGTCCGGCTGGAGGTCGCCAACGACGGCGCGCCCGCCGCGCCGGGCACGACCGGCGCCGGGCTGTCCGGGCTGGCCGAACGCGCCGGCCAGGCCGGCGGCAGCTGCTCGGCGGGCGCGGCGGCCGACGGCGGTTTCCTGCTGGCCATGGAGGTACCTGCGATGGGGGTCCCGGCGTGATCAAGGTGCTGCTGGCCGAGGACATGCACATGATCAGGGCCGCGCTCACGGCGCTGCTGCGCCTCGAATCCGACATCGACGTGGTCGCCGAGGTGACGCGCGGCGACGAGATCGTGCCCGCCGCCCTGGCCACCCTGCCGGACGTGGCCGTGCTCGACATCGACCTGCCCGGCGTCGACGGCATCACCGCCGCGACCACCCTGCGCGAGCGACTTCCGTCGTGCCGGGTGCTCATACTCACCGCCCTGGGCCAGCCCGGCCAGGTACGCCGCGCGCTGGCCGCGGGCATCGAGGCGTTCCTGGTCAAGGACGCGCCGGGCGACCGGCTCGCGGACGCCATCAGGCGCACCGCGGCCGGGCTGCGGGTGCTGGAGACGGAACTGGTCTCGGCGGCCATGGCGTACGGCGAGAGCCCGCTGACCCCCAGGGAGTCGCTGGTGCTGAAGGAGGCGGCGCACGGGGCGACCGCCGAGGAGACGGCCACCCGCCTGCACCTGTCCGCGGGCACCGTGCGCAACTACCTGACGGCGGCCATCACCAAGACCGGCGCCCGCAACAAGATCGACGCGATCAGGATCGCCGAGGACGCCGGCTGGCTCTGACCCGTCCGGCTTCGGCGGGCTCCGACCTGGCCGGGTTCAGATGTCGGTGACGCGCAGGCCCGCGTGCGCCTTGTAGCGGCGGTTGACCGAGATGAGGTTCGCGGTCAGCGCCTCCACCTGGTGCGCGTTGCGCAGCCGTCCGCCGTAGACGCCGCGCACGCCGGGGATGACCGCCGCCAGCTCCTGCACCAGGTCCGTGGCCTCCCGGTCGTCGCCGAGCACGAGGACGTCGAGGTCCACCTTCTCCACCGCCGGGTCCAGCAGCACGACCGCCGACACGTGGTGGAAGGCGGCCACCACCCGGCTGTCCGGCAGCACGGCCGCGGCCTGCTGGGCGGCGCTGCCCTCCTCGACCGGCAACGCGTAGGCGCCCTGCTTGTCGAAGCCGAGCGGGTTCACGCAGTCCACCACGATCTTCCCGGCCAGTTCGGCGCGCAGCGACTCCAGCAGCGCCTTGTGCCCGTCGTAGGGCACCGCGACGATCACGAGGTCGGCCTCGGCCGCCACGGCGGCGTTCTCGCCGCCGCTCGCCCCGCTGCCGATGGAGTCCGCGGCCTCCTGGGCCCGCTGGGCGCTGCGCGACCCGATCAGGACCCGGTACCCGGCCAGCGCGAACCGCCGCGCCAGCCCTTTGCCCTGGTCTCCTGTGCCGCCGAGAATTCCGATGGAAAGTCCGTTCACGTCCGTCATAACCCCGATCATGCCAGCCCTCTTCCCGCCTGGCCGGAACGGGGCGACACCCACCGCCGCCCGGGAACGACACCGTGCCCGGGACCCTCGGGTCCCGGGCACGGTGTCGTTCCGTGGATGAGCGGTCGCCGGCTAGCAGTTGCCGAACGCGGGCAGCCCGAGCAGCCGCAGCGTCAGCCATTCGATGGCCAGCGGCCCGCCTTCGACCGCGCCTGTCACGTGGTTCGGCGCGGACAGCGCCGCCCAGCGGGCGTTCACCCCCGCCCGGCAGTACGCGGCCCGCAGCTCGGCGCCCACCGCGAACGGGATGATCTCGTCGCCGCGCGCGTGGTAGAGGAACATCGGCACGCGCGGCCGGATCGCGCCCAGCCGGTTCTCGGCCAGGCGGGCCAGCCACTTGGGCTGGTTGAGCAGGTCGACCGGGCTCAGGTCGGCGAAGCGGAGCCCGGCCAGCTTGCTCAGCTCGCCCACGCAGTCGTCGGCGGCGTCGGCGAGCAGCGCCCGGCCCCGGTCGTTGAGATCGGCCGCCAGGTCGAGCTCGGGGTAGGCGGCGTCGAACCCGATCCCGGCCGCTGCGCCCAGGCCGAAGTCGGCCGAGCCGTCCAGGTGGGTGGCCACGGCGTGCAGGTCGGCGGGCACGCCGCCGGCCGCCACGCCCTTGAGCCGCAGCTCGGGCGCGTACGTGGGCTGCAACTGCGCGGCCCAGCCGGCCGAGGCGCCGCCTTGCGAGTACCCCATGACGGCCGCCGGCGCCGACGCGGACAGCCCCGAGCCTGGCACCCGCGCCGCGGCCCTGATCGAGTCGAGCACCGCGTGCCCCTGCGAGATCCCGGCCATGTACGTGTGCTGCCCCGGCGTGCCGAGACCCTCGTAGTCGGTCATGACCACCGCGAAGCCCTTGAGCAGGAACAGGCTGACCAGCGCGAGCTCGGCCTCCCTGCCCTCGCTCATGCTGACCGAGGGCGCGCACCGGTCGCCGAGCCCGTGGGTGCCGACGGCGTACCCGACGATGGGACGCGCGCCGAACGGATAGCCCGACTTGGGCACCAGCAGGGTGCCGGAGACGGCGTTGAGCTGACCGGTGGCGGAGGTCGAGTGGTACAGGACATGCCAGGCGTTCACCGGCACCTCCAGCAGCTTGCCCGGCAGGAGGTAGACGGTGGTGGGACGGGCGGAGACCACGTCCCCGGCCGTGGCCGCGCGGGCCGGGACGCTGACGAGCGACATGATCAATAACAGGATCATGGACATGCTGACGCGCACACCTGACTTCATGTGCCGCCCCTCTCGTGAGGATGGACCCGTGGGAGGGCGGCGCCGCGCAAGGATCGTTACCCGCCAGTAACTCGCTGTCAAGGCCCGAAATGACGCCGAAGCAACCACAATGTCAACCCGTCACTCCTGAAACGGCCACCGCGAACGGGCTCGTCAGGCACCATGGAAATCATGGACTCAGGTTCGGTGGCCCTGCTGCGCGAGCTACTCGCCGAGACGGGATGGCTCGAGCGCACCCGCGAGCTGGGGCTCGCGCTGCGCACCACGCGCTCGCCCGGCGGTCTGCTGCTGGTGGGCAGCCCCGACGACGAGCCCTGGCACCTGACCGCGCACCTCGACGACGAGGCCCGGCTGTCCGGCCTCACCCAGCTCACCCCGACGCTGGTGCGCTGGGCGCCCCCCGCCGACGCCCCACCCCACCTGCGGGTCGGGCTCGACCGCCTGGAGCGGGCGGCGCGCGGCGAAACCCTGTTCGTGGTCTCGGAGACGCGGGCCCCGGTTCCGCTGCTCGAACGCGTGGACGACGCCCGCCGCATCGGCGCGACCATCCTGGCCATCGACGGCGGCGACCCCGAGCTGACCGGGCTGGCCCACGACGCCATCACCGTGCCCGCCACCGGGCTGGTGACCTTCGACGGCGCTCAGCACCTGGTCAGCGCGGCGGCGGGGGACCTGGAACAGCGTCCCCGGCTCCGCGACCGCCTGGCCCGCCTCCTCGACAAGGTCAGCGGCCCCCACATCACCGACTGACAGTGATGATGTAGATGAGCGCTTCCCGACAGGGTCTGACCCAGCGACTGACTGACCTCGAGGTCCTCAACGGGATCTGTCGGCCCTGGCCGGGAAGCGCTCGTGTGCACTCACCGGAC
>NZ_JABCPZ010000351.1 GCF_013283785.1 Nonomuraea antri | reverse complement strand
CCACCACCCCGCCCAGCCACCGCGTCCGCGTGGGTGTCGGCCGGTTGGGTCGCTCGGGCGGCCCGATCAAGTTCAGGTACCTGACGACGTTCAACCCCCTCAGATCGCTACAGACCTGCGCTCTCAAAAGAAGCAATGCGTTGCTCTTGAAAAGGCAATGTGCGAGCAAAGGATCAGCACACTATGATTCCGCGTGATCACCGTGCGACTCACGGTGACCAGGCGGCGGGCGCCGGCCCGGCCGTGATCGAGGCGGGCAGCGGGAGCGTACATCGGTGGCGGGCCACAGCCGTGCGAGACCTGGATGGTTGCATGTCGGCCCGCTGGAGCCGCGCCTCGTCCGCGCGTGGGACCCGACCGCGTTCCCGCCACCGCAGACCCTGCTGTCGATCATGACCGTCTCGGCGGTTCCGCACCCGCTGGCCATGCGACTGGCCGCCCATCTGAGTGGCGGCATCCTCATCGGCGCCGGATCGGTGCCCGACCTCGCCGGGTTCGAGCACCTGCGCGACGTGCCGCTGCCGTTACAGCCGGGTTCGTGGACTCGGAGCGCCGGCGTGTACGACCCGGCGCTTCGCCGCATCGGGGTCGGCAGCGTCGGCTCTCCGTCGGTGTCGGTGGTCGGTCACGAGCTCGGTCACGCCGTCGATCACATGGACGGCGGCCAGTCCCGTACCTCGGCCTGGCACGAGCTCCACCTGGCCGTGCGCGACGACCTCGCGCCGCCGTACCGGAACGACGTGGCGGAACTGTTCGCCGAGGCGTTCGCGGCCGTGCTCACCCGCCACATGAGACGTCTCATCCACCTGTTCACCGACGAACAGCCCGCGCTGCAGGCTTATCGGTGGCTGAACCGGCGCTACGGGATCGGCTGAGGACCCTCAGACCGCCCATGGAGACAGGTGATGAGTCGTCTTCCCGGTCGCGGCGCCGTGCGGTCGGGTTCCGTCGCGGTCGTGGGCAGAGCAATGGTCCAAGCGACGGCTCGAGCGACGGCACGTGGCCGGTCGGTGCGACGGTGAGATCAGGCGACGCACGACACCTGCGCGTACAGACGCGCCGGCCGTACGTCGCTCAGCCTCATCAGCAGCTCACGTGCCACGCAATGCGAGAGGTGTGCTCGCCGAACAGTCGAATCACGTTCGTCTTCATCGGCTCGAACGGCGGGCGCCCGGGACGGAACAGATCCGCGCGGACCCCGTAGGGCGCGCATGAGCCGACGGTGCACACCGCTGCGTTCCGCCGCAGGTGGGAGCATGCGGTGATCGCCTCGGGGATGCAGGCGAGGCAGGTCGGTGGCGCGTTGGTATAGCCGTCGGCGGCCATGCCGCTCTGCCTGGACAGCAGCCACCAGGTCCGGCCCGTTTCCCGGTCCACCGCCGATTTCGCGCACACCTGGCACAGCCGCTTGGTCATGCACCGCCACTGTCGCCGAGTGTGGACGCTCTTGAAGTCCGGACGCCCGTTTCGCTGGTGCCCCTGCCGCAGCAGGAGGACGCCGAGTTCGTGGTCGCCTCGCGCGGGTTCGACGTAAGCCAGTTCGTGCCCGTCGGCACCGCGGCGTGGCCTCCACCTCAGCGAGTTGACCTGCTCGGCTTCGCCGGTCCAGCCGATCACGTACGGGTAGCGGAAGGGCGAGGAAGACATGCTTCGACCGTACGAACCGCGGTGCCTGACAAGCAATGTGCTCGAAGTTGCTCCAACTCCCTGGTCGGTGTCAACCTGCCGGGGTATCGCCGGCAACTCGGGACAGCGCGTCGATCGCTTGCATGATCATGCGGCGTGCGGGCGGGCCGTATTGGGCGACTTCGGAGTAGAGGTCGAACATCCGCTCGTGCTGGTCGATCTCATCGGCCAAAGTGAGGGTCAGTTCCGCGCCGTACGTCTCGGTCAGGACCATCCGATCGTCCAGCAGCCAGAACCCGTTCAACGGGGTAAAGGGAAGGATGGCTCGCATGGGGACGATGCCCAGCCGGACACGGGGCATCGCCGCCGCGGCCACCAGCCGGTCCAATTGGCCGAACATCGCCTCCGGCAGCGCCATGCCCAGCCACAGGGCGGTTTCGAGTATGACGAAATGGAATGTGCGGGCCGGGTCGTAAAGAATCTCTTGGCGGCGAAGCCGCGTGGCGACGCCCTCCTCGACATCGTCGGGGGCTCCGTAGAACGCGATCGACTGGGCGAGCCGCTGGTGTGCGTATTCACTGGTCTGCAGGAGGCCGGGAATCACACAGGGTTCGAAGACACGGAAACTCCTGGTCTCCGCCTCCATCTCCAGCCAGTTCTGTTGCTCGGCTCTGGTGCCCAGCCGGAGCCGGCGACGCCATTCCGCATACAGCGTCTCCATCGCTCGCAAGGAGCCGATCAATTCAGGAGCCTCGTCCGGTCGCTCGACGGCGTGGCACCACGCTTCGATGTCGGCTTCCGACGGCGTCTGCTTGCCGCTCTCGATTTTTGAAATCTTGGACGGCTGCCAGCCGTACTGGGCGGCGATCTGCCGCCCGGTCAGCCTGGCATCGAGCCGGAGGTGCTTGAGCCTGGCCCCGATGGCCTGACGAGCACGCGCGATGTCACGCACGGTTCTTCACGAACTCCTCGCGTGATTCCGACCGACTCCAGGCGATCTCCTGCCATTGCCTGTGCCGTTCGACGACGGCCGGATCGCTGATGATCTCCGCTCCCAGAAGAACGTCGTCCTCGCGGAAGTGGAGGAAGGCGACGCGCTCGTCATCGAACAGCCACCAGTCGGATCGCGGCAGTTCCGCGCGCTCTGCCGCCGTGCGTTCCAGATAACGGATGTCGTCGCCGGCGCGGACATTGTGCGCCGCCGTCATCAGGCCGAAGCGGGTGTAGTCCGAGAACGGGTGCGTGACGACTCTCACCCGCCGCAGGGAACGTCCTTCGTCTCGGTGCCGCCGTGAGAGGTCGAGCCAGAACCGCAGCCACTCCATGTCCACAGGGCGGCCGGCCAGGAACTCACGCAATGGCTCTTCTTCGTTCTTGGCGAGGTGATAGCGCTCGCGCGTTTCCAGCCGGAACGCGGAGACCTTGAAGGTGGTGAACAGACGCTCGAAGTCAGCACCGGTGAGAAGGTCCACGCCGGTCACCTTAGGAAACGGAACAGTTCCTTGGGAACCTCGACGAACGCCTCTCCCGTGAGAACGTCGCGAGCCTGGGCCAGGGTGTCCAGGTCGACGACCTGCATGCCCTGGATGACGAGGGTCCCGCGATCGGTTTCGTAGATCGTGGGGCAGCCTCCGCTGGAGGAGGTGCTGCCGACGAAGCGAAGCTCCATGTGCTTCTCCTGATGGCTAGATGCCGGGAAATGCTCGCCTGGTTCGGATGCTCCGATTAATGTGCTTGCTTGTCAAGCAACTCTGCTGTGCGGCATGCGTTCGCGGCGGTGTCCGTCGCGGGGCCAGGGTGGAGCAAGAGCGCCGAGAACATCAACTTTGTTCGTTGATCGGCGGAAGTCGTTGGAGTTAAGGCGATCCGATCCCTTGATTTGCCGCATCGATGATCTTATTGTCGCGACATGACCCCCCAACCGGGCTCGCCCGGCGATGTTCTGACGCTCATCAGCGCCGGTTCCGCGACGACCCGTTCCGACTTGGCCAGGCTCACCGGGCTGGCCAGATCCACGATTTCGCAGCGCGTCGACGCGCTGATCGAGCGCGGTCTGGTGGAGGAGACCGAGAGCGGCGAGTCCACGGGCGGGCGGCCGCCGCGGCATCTGCGGCTGCAGACCGAGGACCACGCTTTCGCCGGCGTCGACCTGGGCGCCACGCACTGCCGCATCGCGCTGCTCGACATCTCGGGCAACGTGCTGGCCGAGTGTGAAGATCCGCTGCTGGTGTCCGAGGGGCCTGACAAGGTGCTGGCCCACGTCGACCAGCGGCTCGATCACCTGCTCGGCCAGGCCGGACGGCCCAGGGCGGCGTTGCGCGCGGTGGGCATGGGCGTGCCCGGCCCGGTGGAGTTCGCGACGGGCCGGCCGAACAACCCGCCGATCATGCCCGGCTGGAACGACTACCCGATTCCCGAATACTTCGGCGGGCTGGCCGTCCTGGTCGACAACGACGTGAACGTGATGGCGCTCGGCGAGCACCGCATCGCCTTCCCCGCCACCAAGCACCTGCTGTTCGTCAAGGTCGGCACCGGCATCGGCTGCGGCATCGTGGCCGAGGGCAGCCTGCATCGCGGCGCGCAGGGCTCGGCCGGCGACATCGGGCACATCAGGGTCAGCGGTCACGAGGAGGCGGGCTGCCGCTGCGGCAACAGCGCCTGCCTGGAGGCCGTGGCCGGCGGCGGCGCGCTGGCGCGGCGGCTGACCGAGCTCGGCCTGCCCGCCGAGTCGGGCAAGGACGTGGTGGCGCTCGTCCAGTCGGGCAACACGCAGGCGCTGCGGCTCGTGCGTGAGGCCGGACGGCTCATCGGCGAAGTGCTGGCGAGCCTGGTCAACTTCTTCAACCCCGAGGTCATCGTCATCGGCGGAGCGCTCTCCCGGGTGCACGAGCACCTGCTGGCCGGCATCAGGGAGACGGTCTATCGCAGGTCGCTGCCGCTGGCCACGCACCATCTGTCGATCGTGCCGAGCCGTACCGGGATGAACGCCGCCGCGCTCGGCGCCGGGAACCTCGCGATCGAGCAGTACCTGTCACCGGAGAACATCAACCGCATCGTCAACGCCTGAAGTCCACACCTGAAGTCCCCGCCTGAAGTCCACGCCTGAAGTCCCCCAATCGGCAGCCCCCAATCGGAAGTCCCCCACCGGAAGCCCCCAACTGGTAACCACCCAACCGGAAGTCACCCCAACCGGAAGGCACCCTCCCGATGCTGGTCATGAAGGGCATCGTCAAGCAGTTTCCCGGCGTGCGCGCGCTGGACGGGGTCGACCTGGAGGTGCGGGCCGGCGAAGTGCACTGCCTGCTCGGCCAGAACGGCGCCGGCAAATCCACCCTGATCAAGGTCCTGGCCGGAGCGCACCAGCCGGACGAGGGCACGATCGTCTTCAACGACGCCGAAGTACGCCCGAGCAGCCCCATCGACGCCATCAGGCTCGGCTTCGCCACCATCTACCAGGAACTCGACCTGGTCGACGGGCTTAGCGTGGCCGAGAACATCTACCTCGGCCACGAGCACGCCAGGCTCGGCTTCGTCAACAACGCGGCCGCCAACCGGGCCGCCCGCGACGTGCTGACGCGGCTCGGCCATCCGGAGATCCGTCCGTCCACCGAGGTCGGGCGGCTGTCGCCGGCGGCCAAGCAGGTCGTCTCGATGGCCCGCGCGCTGTCGTACGACGCCAAGCTCATCATCATGGACGAGCCGTCGGCGGCGCTCGCCCACGACGAGGTCGCCAACCTCTTCCGCATCATCCGCGAGCTGACCGCGCAGGGCGTGGCCGTGGTCTACATCTCGCACCGGCTGGAGGAGATCCGCGAGATCGGCGACCGCGTCACCGTGCTGAAGGACGGCCGTACGGTCGCCGTCGGCCTGCCGGCCCGCGAGACGCCGACCGCGGAGATCGTCTCGCTCATGACCGGCAGGAACGTCGAGTACGTCTTCCCGCCCCGATTGTCCAGGCCGCGTGGCGAGGAGGTGCTGCGGGTGGAGGACCTCACCGCGCCCGGCGTCACCTTCGCGGTGCACGCGGGCGAGATCGTCGGCCTCGCCGGGCTCGTCGGCTCTGGACGCACCGAGATCCTGGAGGCCGTCTACGGCGCGCGCCCCGCCCCCGGACGGGTGCTGCTGTCGGGCAGGCCGGTGCGGCGCGGCGTCGTCCACACCGTGCGCCGCGGCATGGGCCTGGCCCCCGAGGAACGCAAGGCACAGGCGCTGCTGCTCGACCAGAGCGTCACCGCCAACATCACGCTGGGCACGCTGCCGGGGTTCGCCAGGTTCGGCTGGCTCGACCGGCGGCGCGAACGCGCCGAGGCCAAACGCCTGGCCGAACTGCTCGACATCCGCCCACCCGACCCGGAACGCCCGATCAGGACCCTGTCCGGCGGCAACCAGCAGAAGGCCGTGCTCGCCCGCTGGCTGATCGGCGGCAGGAAGCTGCTGCTGCTCGACGAGCCCACCCGCGGCGTGGACGTGGGCGCCAGGGCCGAACTGTACGCGGTCATCCGCGACCTGGCCGACCAGGGCATCGGCGTGCTGCTGGTCTCCAGCGAGGTGCCCGAGGTGCTCGGCCTGGCCGACCGGGTGCTGGTGCTGCGCGAAGGCGTCGTCATCCACGAGGGCGAGGCCGGGGAACTCGACGAGCACCAGGTGCTCGACATGATCATGGAGGGGAGGGCCGCCTGATGAGCGACCCCGAGAACCCGCAGGCAGAGGGGGGAACGGCCCGATGAGCGACCCCGGAAGCCCGTTGGATACGCGAGCCGCCAAGACGGCACTGCCGGGGGCATTGCCGCGCTGGGGCGGCTTCGGCGAACTGCGCCACGTCGGCCTGCTCGGCGCCATCGCGCTGCTGGTCGTCGTCGGCCTGGTCACCAGGCCGGAGAACTTCCCCACCGCCTCGAACCTGGTCAGCATGTTGTCGCTGGCCGCCACGATCGGCGTCATCACGGTCGGCGCCACGTTCGTGATCATCGGCGGCGGCATCGACCTGTCAGTCGGCGCGATCATGGCGCTCGCCTCGGTGTGGGCCACCACGCTCGCCACCCAGTCGTACGGGCCGGTGATCATGGCACTCTGCGCCATCCTCGTCGGCACCGGGGCCGGGCTGGTCAACGGGCTGCTCATCGCGTACGGGCGGCTGGTGCCGTTCATCGCCACCCTGGCCATGCTGGTGGCCGCCCGCGGCCTGGCCCAGCGCATGTCGGACCGCAAGACCCAGCTCATCCAGAGCGACAACACCGCCCTGGTGAGCCTGTCTACCGAGCGGGTGCTCGGCATCCCGCTGCTCGTCTACATCTTCGCGCTGGTCGTGGCGCTCGGCTGGGTCCTGCTCAACCGCACCACCTTCGGCCGCCGCACCTACGCGGTCGGCGGCAACCCCGAGGCGGCCAGGCTCGCCGGCATCGACGTACGCAGGCACACGATGCTGCTCTACGCGCTGTCCGGCCTGTGCTGCGGCATCGCCGCCATCCTCATCATGGCCCGTACGACGACAGGCTCGTCCACCCACGGCGACCTGTACGAACTGGACGCCATCGCGGCCGTCATCATCGGCGGCACCCTGCTGACCGGCGGCCGGGGCACGATCATCGGCTCGATCCTGGGCCTGCTGATCTTCACCCTCATCACGAACCTGTTCATTCTCAACGGGCTCAACACCAGCGACCAGCTGATCGCCAAGGGCCTGATCATCGTCGTCGCCGTCCTTCTCCAGCGGCGGAACTTGAAGGAGAGAGCACCATGAGTGAGAACGTCGCGCGCAGGGGATTCCTCGTCGGCGGAGCCGTTCTGTTAGCGGCGGGCTGCACCAGCAACGAGCCCGCCGCCGCCCCCACCAC
>NZ_JABCPZ010000350.1 GCF_013283785.1 Nonomuraea antri | reverse complement strand
GTTGCGGCCGGCGTCGAACGCCTGCTCCGACGCCTGTTCCGCCACCTCGCCCGCGCCGGGTGCGGCGGCCGGGTGGAGGGTCGCGTGCTGGCAGACGTACACGGTGGCCAGCGGCGGGAGGTGGCCGGGCAGGACCCCGGGGTAGGGGTGGTCCAGCGCGGCACGTCTCGCCGCGGCCAGGTATCCGTCCAGGCGGCGGCCTCGAACCTCGGCCCGCTCGCGCAGGGCGTGCAACTCGGCGTGCGCCGTCCCGGTGATGCCCAGCGCGGTGGCCAGCAGGTCGAGGGTGGCGACCTCGGGCACGGTCTTGCGGTTCAGGATGTTGCTGACCGTCGCCTTGGACACCCCGGCTCGCTCGGCGAGGTCGGCCTGGCGCAGCTTCAGCCCCGTCAGGGCCGTGCGCAGCCGCCTGACCAGCTCCGCCTGCGCGCTGGTCGGACCCGCGTCGCGCGTTCCCCCCACCAGGCCTCCCGACCTTGCGGTTCGTCTTGGTTCACATCAACCCGTTGAACGCCGAATCACGCTATCTGTGGTGTTCCGAGGTCCGGCCGGCCCTCCCGAACCGTTCACCGAGACGCTTGGAGCACCGATGCTTACCCATCAAGAGCTGGTCCTGCTCGCCTCGCTGTCCATCCCGATCCTCCTCGGCCTGCTGGCCCGCCTGCTGCGGCGGCCGCGTAACACGCTCCGCGACCTCGCCTGCGAGCTGCGCGATCTGATCAGCCTGCGGATGGTGCTGCGTGGCACCCGCCCGAGCCAGCGCGCCGATCTCCTCAGGGCCCACCGCGCCTGGCGGACGGCGAGCCGGCAGCGCCGGACCTGAGCCGGCGGGTGCGCATCTTCCCTGCCCGCCACCGGTCACCTCCAGGGCTGCCGGACGTTGACGAGCCACAGGCCGGCGATGGCGGTCATGATGCCGACGACCAGGTTGAGCGCACCGTAACCGATTCCGCCGACGATCGCGCCCGCGGCGATCGTGCCGGTGGCGCCGCAGACGTTCATCAGCAGGTCCGACAACCCCTGGACGGCGGGCCTGCGATCGAGCGGCACCGACTCGCTGACCAGCGCCGACCCGGCCACCAGCCCGCACGACCAGCCCAGCCCGAGCAGCACGAGCGCGGCCGTGACCTGCCAGACCCGGTGACCCGCGGTGCCGGCGAGCACGGCCGCGGTCAGCAGCAGGGTCATGCCGAGCAGCAGCACCGGCACCCGGCCCGCCTTGTCGGCGAGCCAGCCGACCACCGGCGACAAGACGTACATGCCGGCGATGTGCAGGCTGATCACCAGGCCGATGACGTCCAGGTTCGAGCCGTCGTGGTGGAGTTTGACCGGGGTCATGGACATGACCGACACCATCGCGGTGTGGCTGACGGCGATCGCGACGAGCGCTCGGCGGGCCGCCGGATTGGTGCGCAGGGTGTCCCAGGCCGTCCTGATCGTGCGCTCGCCGCCCGAGGCGGTGGCCGGGGTGCCGGTCAGCTCGCGGGCGAGCTTGAACGGGTCGGGACGCAGCCCGCCGATGACGATGAGCAGCGCCGCCGCGAACGCCAGCGCGGCGAACGCGAACGGCCCGGCGGCCGGCGCCAGGCCGACCTCACTGCCGATCTGGTCGGCCGGCCTGGCCAGGTTCGGCCCGGCTATGGAACCGATCGTGGAGGCCCACACGACCAGCGACAGGTGCCGGCCCGCGTGGCCCTTCGGCGACAGGTCGGTGGCCGAGTAGCGGGCCGCCAGGCTGCCCGCGCTGCCGCCGCCGACCAGGACGAGCCCGGCCAGCAGCAGCGGCCAGTTGGCCAGGCTGATCGCGAGCACGGACAGGGCGCAGCCGGCCAGCGCCGCCAGGTAGGCCACCGCCAGCCCGGCGCGCCTGCCGCTGCGACCGGACGCCTTGGCGGTGGGCAGCGCGAGCAGGGCCGCGCCGAGCACGGTCGCCGTCCCGGCGAAGCCGCTGATCACGGTCGAGCCCGAGAGCTGGTCGACCACCACGGAGCTGAGCGTCAGGCAGACGGCGACGCCCACTCCGCCCACGATCTGCGCCGCCGACAGCACGGCCAGGGTGCGGCGCTGGATGGCGCGAATCCGGTCGGTCGGTGTAGCCGAAGAAGATCGAGTCCGCAATGACGGCCACCTCCGAGAAAGATCAGCGCTCTGGCGCGCGGGCCGCCCGGGCAGGCGGCGCCGGCGCTTCGGCGAGGTCCGGTATCGGGCGGCGGCGCCGGGTGCGAGCAGGGCTCCCCGACCCTGCGGCCGTGGCGGGGGGACACCACTGTGTGGTCATGCCTCGAACCTAGAGCCGAAGCGCGATCGCTGCCAGCCGTCGGCGCCGGTTCCGGCGTCCGGCAGCCCGATGCCCCGCCGGATCACGCGAATCACGACGCTCGTTAATAAACCTTCCTAACTATCTTGACAGCGGTTCTCGCGCTGAGCCACGATCCCGGTAAGCGGCTTGGCGCGGCTTCCCGCCGACAGCGACGCGGACAGTGACGCGCTCAGCGAACGAGACCATGCTGACCCGGCCGCCGATCGGACCATGCCCTGATCTCTCACCCCCCAGGAGATTTCGTCATGCCCAGAGTCCGCTCAGCAGTCGTCGCCGCGCTCGGGCTGGTCGCCAGCCTGTTCGTGGCCGCCGGCGCCCAGGCCGGAACCGCCGAGACCCTGCTCTCGCAGGGCAAACCGGCCTCCTCGTCGTCCATCGAAGGCAGCTCCTACGTCGCCGCGCGGGCCTTCGACGGGAACACCACCTCCACCCGCTGGGCCTCGGCCGAAGGCCACGACCCCGAGTGGCTGCGCGTCGACCTCGGCGCGACGCAGCAGATCAGCCGGGTCAAGCTCACCTGGGAGGTGGCCTACGGCAAGGCGTACCAGATCCAGGTGTCGCTCGACGGCGCCGCCTGGACCACCGTCCACTCCACCACCTCGGGCGACGGCGGCGTGGACGACCTCGCGCTCACCGCCACCGGCCGCTACGTGCGCATGTACGGCACCCAGCGCGGCACCCCGTACGGCTACTCGCTGTGGGAGATGCAGGTCTACGGCGCCGGCACCGGGCCGACCGACCCGCCGGGCGACACGTTCGTGGTGGCCGCGGCCGGTGACATCGCCGAGCAGTGCACCGCGAGCTCCGGCTCCTGCGTGCATCCCAAGACGGCCGCGCTGGTCGAGGCGATGAACCCCGAGTTCGTCATCACCATGGGCGACAACCAGTACGACGACGCCCGCCTGTCCGACTTCCGCAACTACTACGACAAGACGTGGGGCCGCTTCAAGGCCAAGACCCGGCCCTCGCCGGGCAACCACGAGACCTACGACCCGGCCGGCTCACTCGCGGGGTACAAGTCGTACTTCGGCGCCATCGCCTACCCGCAGGGCAAGCCGTACTACAGCTACGACCGCGGCGACTGGCACTTCGTCGCGCTCGACTCCAACGCCTTCGACCAGTCGGCGCAGATCACCTGGCTCAAGAACGACCTGGCGGCCAACACCAAGCCGTGCGTGGCCGCCTACTGGCACCACCCGCTGTTCAGCTCCGGCGAGCACGGCAACGACCCCGTCTCCAGGCCCGTCTGGCAGGCGTTGTACGCGGCCGGCGCCGAACTGGTGCTGAACGGGCACGACCACCACTACGAGCGCTTCGCCCCGCAGAACCCCAGCGCCCAGGCCGACCAGAACGGCATCGTCGAGGTGCTGGGCGGCATGGGCGGCGCGTCGCCGTACCAGATCGAGAACGTCCAGCCGAACAGCCAGAAGCGCCTGACGAACCTGCACGGCGTGCTCAAGCTGACGTTCACGCCGACCACGTTCGCCTGGCAGCTGATCGGGACCGACGGCTCGGTCAAGGACAGCAGCCCGACCTACACCTGCCACTAGATGTACATCTCGGTGATCGGCACCCGGCTGACCAGGGCGGTGCCCGCCAACGTGGTGGCGCTCGGCCTGGTCAGCCTGGTCACGGACATCTCCTCGGAGATGGTGACGGCGGTGCTGCCGCTGTACCTGGTGGGCGCGCTGGGGCTCAGCCTGGTCCAGTTCGGGGTGCTGGACGGGCTGTACTTCGGCGTCACCGCGCTGGTCAGGCTGGCCGGCGGGCACGCCGCGGACCGGTGGCGCAGGCGCAAGCTGGTGGCCGGGCTCGGCTACGGGATCTCCGCCGCCTGCAAGCTCGGGCTGCTCGCCGCCGGCGGGTCGGTGGCGGCGCTCGGGCTGGTGGTGGCGGCCGACCGTACCGGAAAGGGCCTGCGTACCGCGCCGAGAGACGCGCTGATCACGCTCAGCGCCCCGCCGGACCGGCTCGGCGGGGCGTTCGGGGCGCACCGCGCGATGGACACGATGGGCGCCCTGCTCGGACCGCTGGCCGCCTTCGCGGTGCTGACCGCCACGGCGGGCGCCTACGACGCGGTGTTCGTGACGAGCTTCTGCGTCGCCGCGCTGGGCGTGTTGCTGCTGATCCTGTACGTACGCGACCGGCGCGGCCCGCTGGTCACCCGGGTCACGCTGCGTGCCGCCGTGCTGAAACAGCCGGGGTTCCGCCGGGTCTGCCTGGTGGCGGCGGCGCTCGGACTGGTGACGGTCAGCGACGCGTTCGTCTACCTGCTGCTGCAGCGGCGGCTGGCGATCGCGCCCGAGCTGTTCCCGCTGCTGCCGCTCGGCACGGCGGCGGCGTACCTGACGCTGGCGGTGCCGCTGGGCCGCCTGGCCGACCGGTACGGCAGGGCGGCGGTGTTCGTCGCCGGGCACGCGGCGCTGCTGGCGGCCTACCTGCTGCTGATGGGGCCGGCCTGGCTGGTGCCCGTGCTGGTGCTGCACGGGCTGTTCTACGCGGCCACCGACGGGGTGCTCATGGCGCTGGCCGGGCCGATGCTGCCCGAGAGCGTGCGCACCAGCGGGCTGGCGCTGCTGCAGACCGGGCAGGCCGCGGCCAGGATGGCGTCGTCCGTCCTGTTCGGGGTGTTGTGGGCGGGGCTCGGGGACGGGCCCGGCCTCGCGGTCATGGCCGCCGGGCTGGTCGTGACCGCTCTCTTCGCCTGGCGGACTCTGCGGAGGTCGACGTGAGACGACTGCTCGTGCTGCTGACCTCGGTGCTCGTGCTGGCCGGGGCGGCCACCGCCTACGCCGCCTGGGCGGCGTCGGACCGCCGCGCCGCACCGGCCGCCGCGGCCTTCGACGCCGCCGCGCCGGGCCGCGTGCTGGTGCGCAGCGGCGGCCGGATCGCCGCCGTGCCGACGGCGAACCCGGGGGCCGCGCCGCAGGTCAGCGGCCGCGCCTGCGACCGCTTCTCCACCGCGAACGGCACCACCCTGTGCCTGATCACCCGCCCGGGCACCCCGCCCACCACCCAGGCGATCATCCTCGACCGGTCGCTGCGGCCGGTACGCACCATCAACCTGGCCGGCATCCCGAGCCGGGCCCGCGTGTCGCCCAGCGGCAGGATGGCCTCCTGGACGGTGTTCGTCACCGGCGACTCCTACAACAGCGGCGGCTTCTCCACCTGGACCGGCATACTCGACACCCGCACCGGCTACCTCATCACCAACATGGAGGACATCCCGCTCTACCTGGACGGCCGCCGCCACCACTCGGTGGACGTCAACTACTGGGGCGTCACGTTCGCCGCCGACGACGACCGCTTCTACGCCACCGTGTCGACGAAGGGCAAGACGTACCTGGTGGAGGGCGACTTCGGCGACTGGCGGGCCCGGGCGCTGCGGGAGAACGCCGAGTGCCCGTCGCTGTCGCCCGACGGCACGCGGCTGGTGTTCAAGAAGCGGGTCTCGCCGGGGCCGTGGCGGCTGCACGTGCTCGACCTGGCCACCATGCGGGAGCGGGCGCTGGGGGAGACGGCCAGCGTCGACGACCAGGCGGCCTGGCTGGACCCGGGGACGGTCATGTACGCCAAGGACGGCGACGTCTGGGCGGCCCCGCTCGACGGCGGCCCACCCCGCCTGCTGATCCCGGACGCGACCTCCCCCACCGCGATCCCCTGACGCCGGCCCCTGACGCCAGGCCCTGACGCCAGCCCCTGACGATCGCGGGCGGCCCGGCTGGGCAATCCTCGCCGTCGCCGCCCGCCACCCCGTACGGCAGGATCGCAGGGGTGAGCGAACTGCACTGGATGACCGCCACCGAGATGGCCCGCCTGATCAGGGACAGGCAGGTGAGCGCGGTGGAACTGCTCCAGGCCCACCTCGACCGGATCGAGCGGGTCAACCCGCGGGTGAACGCCATCGTGACCCTCGCCGCCGAGCAGGCCATGGCCGCCGCCAAGGCCGCCGACGCGACCGAGCCCGCCGGCCCGCTGCACGGGGTGCCGGTGGCGCACAAGGACCTGGTGGACACCGCGGGCATCCGCACCACCTACGGCTCGCCGCTGTTCGCCGGCCACGTCCCCGACCGGGACGACCTGATCGTCGAGCGCCTGCGCGCGGCCGGCGCGATCAGTGTCGGCAAGACCAACACGCCGGAGTTCGGCACCGGCTCGCACACCGTCAACGAGGTCTTCGGCGCCACCCGCAACCCCTACGACCCGGCCAAGTCGGCCGGGGGCAGCAGCGGCGGCGCCGCGGCGGCGCTGGCCACCGGCATGGTGCCGCTGGCCGACGGCTCGGACATGGGCGGCTCGCTGCGCAACCCGGCCTCGTTCTGCAACGTGGTCGGCCTGCGTCCCACGCCGGGGCGGGTGCCCGACCCCAGCGACACCGCCGCCTGGTACACGCTGGCCGTCCCCGGGCCGATGGCCCGCACGGTCGCGGACGTCACGCTCATGCTCCAGGTCATCGCCGGGTTCGACGGCCGCTCGCCGTTCGCGATCAAGGAGGCGTTCGCGCCCGACCCGGAGGAGGGGGTCGCCGGGCTGCGCGTGGCCTGGAGCCCCGACCTCGGCGGCCTGCCGGTCGACCCGCGCACGGCGGCCGTCACCGCCACCGCGCCGCACGTGTTCGAGCGCCTCGGCGCCCGGGTGGAGCAGGTGGAGCTGGACCTGTCGGACGCCGACGACGCCTTCCGCGTCTACCGCGCCTGGTACTACGCGCTGTCCTTCGGCGACCTGACCGGACTCGGGCCCAACACGAGCTGGAACGTCGAGCAGGGCCGCCGCGTGACCGGGGCCGACCTGGCCCGCGCCGAACGGCTGCGCAGCGGCCTCTACCAGCGCATGGCCGGCTTCTTCGACACCTACGACGTGCTGATCGCCCCGGTCAGCCAGGTCCCGCCGTTCCCGGTCGAGCACCCGCACGTCGGCGAGATCAACGGGATCAGGCTGCCCGACTACCTGTCCTGGATGCGCTCGGCGTACTGGATCAGCGTCCTGCACGCCCCGGCCGCGTCGGTGCCCGCCGGGTTCACGCCCGAGGGGCTGCCGGTGGGGGTGCAGATCGTCGGGCGGCCGTTCGACGACGCCAAGGTCCTGCGCGTGGCGCACGCGTTCGAGCAGGCCACCGGGTTCGGCGAGCGCCGGCCCCCGCTCTAGGCGGGAGGC
>NZ_JABCPZ010000034.1 GCF_013283785.1 Nonomuraea antri | reverse complement strand
GCCCGCATCCGGGTGATTCCCGGAGACACACCGAGCACGGACACACTTCCGCAGACACTCACCGCTTAACCTGCAGAAACAGGATCACACGGAGATCGATTCATACACCACGTCCGTGGACGTGACCCCACCGCCGCGATGTGCTCCCCGCGCACGCGAGGATGGTCCCACCAGGCCGGCGGTCAGGTTGCCGGGCGGTGCGTGCTCCCCGCGCACGCGGGGATGGTCCCGCAGGTCTCAAGACGGACAAACGGAACACTGACGTGCTCCCGCGCACGCGGAGATGGTCCCCACCCAGCGAACGTGCACGAGCGGTGTGCTGGGCCGCGCTCCCCTCGCACGGGGGATGGTCCCGAGCCATCCGCGGCATGGAGAAGCGGCCCGCAGTGCTCCCCACGCATGCGGGGATTGATGCGGCTGGGAAAGGCGGCCTTGCTGCTGAAAGCCGCCTCTCCCATCTGCATGTGGTCACATCAGCGCCTCTGTGATGCGGCGCTTGGCGGCTTCGTCCTGGCCGACGATGCACTTGGCGTAGACGCGCAAAAGCACCTCGACGCTGTGCCCTGCCCACTCGGCCACCTGCGGAGCAGGAACGCCGGCGTTGAGCCAGGTCGATACGCAAGCGTGCCGCAGGTCGTACGGCCGGGCCGCCAAAGGAGATGCGAACTCCTTCTCCATCAGCACCGCCTTCCGCGCGGCGCGCCAGGCGCGCCGGTACGTGATGAACGGAAGCTCGCCGCCCTGCACTCCGTAGAAAACTCGGCCGTCCGGGCCCTTGCTGAACTCCGCGAGATGCACTCGAAGGATGCGGACCAGCGGCGGCGGGATCGGCACCGCTCTACCATGGCCTGCGGCTCGGTGCTTGAGCGCGCGTTCTTCTCTCGGAGCGCCCGTGTCGGTCCATTCCCGGCCCGAGTAGGGCGCGGCCTTCATCAGATGGAGTTCGCCCCAGGCGTTCGCAGGCTCTTCAATCTCGCCGGACTCTGAGTTCTTGACGAGGGGTGGGAGGGTGATGTTGTCGCGTCGCAGGTTGATCGCTTCCTCAGGGCGCAAAGCGGCGTAGTACATCAGCGCGAAGAACGCGACGAGGCGTTCACCGCTGGGCTGTTGCGCCTTCACCGCGGCCAGCAGCGCCTTGGCCTGGGTGTGGTTGACGACGCTTCGCCGGTCGACCTCGTAGGAGCCGGCCGGAGGCTTCCACTTCAAGGTCTTGAGCGGGTTGGCGGGCAGCAGCTTGAGCTCCACGGCGTAGTCGAGGGCGTTGGACAGCAGCATTCGGTGTTTGCGCACGGTGTTCGGTGCGGCACGCTGGCCGTTGAGCAGGGACGTGGCCGCGTCCAGCAGGTCGCGGACGAGGCCGGGGTCGTCCGTGAGGGCGGAGACCGGCCTGGTGTTGTATGCCAGCCAGCGCAGCAAGTCAGCGGTCTCCTCGGGCGCCTCGTCTCGTTGCTTGCTGTTGCAGGCCCAGCGGTGCATGGCGGTGCGAAGGGCGCGGTCTTCGGGCTTGCCCCGCGTCGTGCTGTACATGGCCGGTGTGGCGGCGGTGAGCGCGCGGGCGATGTCCTGGCGGTACTTCGGCGCGGCGGCCTTCCACTTCATGTCGACGAACTTGCAGACGAGGTCGTACCAGCTCATGTCGGCGCGTTGGGTGCGGCTCCAGGAGACCGGCTCGCCGGTGCTCCGGCTGAAGGCTTCTCCCCTGCGTGCGACGGACTGCAGTTCGCCACGGTAGGTGTCGGCTTGAGCCGCGTTGCGGAACGGCTTGCGCCAGGGCTTGCCCCCGACCTTCCAGCGGACGTAGTAGGTCGTGGTCGTCTTTCCTCGGTAGACCTCGGTCTTGTAGACGCGTACGTCGTAGGTGATGTCGTTCATCAGGCGGCCTCCTCCATCGTCGCGAGCCAGCGGTCGAGGTCGGTGCGGCGGATGCGGAGGTCGCCGTTGGGGAGCTTGAGGCAACGCGGGGCGCGGCCCTTGGCACGCCAGTCGTAGAAGGTCGAGCGAGAGATTTGGAGTTCGGCGCAGAGGTCGGCGAGGGTGAGCATTCCTCGTTGGTTGAGGCCGGTGGCCAATGGGCGTCTCCTTGCGGATCAGGCGGTTGGGTGTCCGACCCCGTGCTTGGTGGCTGTGGGCCGGGTGTTGATCAGGACGAAAGAAGAAGAAAGAACGGGCCGGCGCGTGGTGGAGCCGGGATGGTGGTGATCGGCTTCGTTCGTGGCGGACGAAAGAAGGGCTGTCCTTCGACATGGGCGTTTTCGCTGCTGAGTGTTTGGCGGTGTGGGTCATGAGGGCTTGTTTCTTCTTTGTTCGTCGTGACTGGTGCGGCGGTAGCGGACGGATGGGCGGCCGCCGGTGGGCGTGGTGAAGGTTTCGTACTGGCCGGTGGCGGTCAGGCTCGTGAGCAGCTCGTCCAAGGTCTGCTTGGGCACATTGCGGGAGAACAGGCCACTGATCTCCGAGCGGGTCAGGCCAGTGTCAGCGGCCTGGTCGAGGGCGCGGCGGATGCGGTCGATCTTCGGGTCTCGCATCTGCTTGTCCAGGACGAACACGGCTGAGGCGATCGAGTAGCGAACCAGCGCTGCGGCTGCTCCCAGGTCGGTGGTGGTGATGTGGGTGCGGGCGTCGAGGGCGGCGTACAGGGCGGCGATGCGCAGGCAGTACGGGGCCGAGCGGCGGGTGAACTCAGTCCAGGCGTGGTCTTCGTCGTCTGCGGCGGTGAACTCCTCGTACAGCTCGGCCGACCAGAAGGCGCGGGCGTCCTCGTCGAGGGCGATGCGCTTGATCTGGCGGGCGGCCTTGATGGCGTCGTGCAGCCTGCCGCTGAGACTGGCCAGCAGGTCGGGTGCGACTCCTTCCGGGATGGGCAGGCGCTTGGAGCGCTCGACGTAGACGGGCAGGAAGCGGTTGTAGGAGCCGCCGGCCATGTCCGCCTCGGCAACCCGTAGGCGGAACTCTTTGGGCGTGATGTGGCCGATGATCGCGATGTGCGGGTTCGAGGCCCGGTAGGCGTTGCGGGTGAGCACGGCGAGCGTGCGGCCGTCCCATGCCTGGCGGAGCATCGTGCCGAGCGTGGAGCCCTCGCGCTTGGCGCGGGCCATGACGGTGGAGAACTCCGGCTCGGTGACCGACAGGCGCTTGTCCATGGTGCCGCCGGGGTCATCCGGGCTGTCGGGGTCGCGGATGCGCTCGATCAGCCCTTCGCCCGAGGACAGGCCGGTGACGCAGAGGTCTGCGTAGCCGATGCCGGCGTGGTGCAGGAAGATCTCGGCGGTGTCGGTGGCCTGGCCCTTGCGGCCGGAGCCGGTGCGGCCGAACAGCAAGGGCCAGATCAGGAGCGGGTGACGGGTGTTGCCGATCTGGACGAACGGGCCAGGACCGATGACCGCGCCGCAGGCGGCCAGGGCGGAGATCAGGACGCCGACCGGGTCGGCCTCGGTGGACGGATCGGCGGCCTGCACCAGCTCCCCCGGCAGGCCGTAGAACATCGACGGATCGGCGGCCGGGGGCGGGACCGGCAGGCCGATGGTCAGGTCGCCGGACTGGTCGCGGTGCAGGCGGGTGATGGCGGCATGGGCGTCGAGGTTCTCCAGGATGGTGTTGGCGTCGAGCGGGTTGGTCATGCGATCCCCCGGCGTGGCTGGCGTGCTCCGGCGGTCAGGCCGGAGCGGATGGTGGCTGCCGCCTCTCGGGAGGACAGGCCGATGGCCTGGGCGGCGGTGTGCAGGGCGTCCTCGGTCAGGCGGTGTGGCAGCAGGCCGGCCGCGACGAGCTGGCCGAGGGCGAAGGCGGCGGCGTTGAGTGTGTGGTTGCGGGTGCCTGGCCGGGCGTCGAGGACGTGCTGCAGCTCGTTGCGTAGTGCGGTCGTCGCGTAGCCCTTGGACTGGTTTCCGAGAGCGGCCAGGACGTCGGAGACTCGAACCGGCTGGTGGTCGTGGTCCGAGCGGGTGAGTCGTTCTGCCAGCCAGGACGGCAGCGGCGCTGGATCGGCGGTGTGGATCATTTCGTAGGAGCCCGTGCCGTCCGGGAGGTCGACGAAGCTGCCCGGCCCGACGACGTAGCCGCCGCAGGCCCGGGTGTCGATCAGCCAGCCCAGTCCCTGGCCCTTGACGCCGGAGGTGTTGCCGAGCGTCAGCCCTTCGGGAGCGGTGAAGTACAGGTGGGTGCCTCCACGCCGGGTCCTGACCTGGAAGGTCTCCAGCGGCAGCGGCTGGCCGGCCTGCTCGCACAGCAGGGCCAGGACGTCCGCGCCGTCGTTGACACCCGGCAGGTCCCATGGTGGTGGCGGCTGCTCGCCGTCCTTCGGGGTGTCCAGGTCGATGACGACGAGGCCGGACGGGCCGGTGGCGATGCCGATGTTGCAGGCGGCGCCGGTCCAGAAGCGGCGGATGGTGTCCGGGTCGGTCGTGTGGTGCTCCTTCCATTTCCAGCCCTTGAGCGGCACCTTGTCCCCCGGCGTGAGCGGGAAGACGTGCCAGCCACGGGCGGCGGCAGCCAGCGCATAGGGCAGCGGCTGATGGGGTGGGCGAGATGTCATGCTGGTGGTTGCTCCTTGAGTCGGCCCCGCGGGGCCGTTGATCGGTTGGGGCAAGGGCCCCGGCGTCGTGCTTGGTGGCTGTGCGCCGGGGCCGTTCACGGTCAGCGGCCGTCGTGGTGCAGGTGGCGGACGTAGTTCCAGAGGCGGCGGCCGACGCGCAGGCGCAGGCCGGTCGAGTCGCAGCGGCGGCAGTGACGAGGGCCGCGACGGCGCTTGCCCTGGCATTTGCGGCAGCTTCCGAACGGGCTCAGGTAGCACCGCGAGGCGTAACAGAGCGTGCTGACGAACAGGGCGATAGTGGCGAGCAGGGCAGGGTGCACGATGGCCTCCCGGGCCGGTTTTCTGGCGTGGTCGAGGAGGGCCGCTAGCGCGCTAACGGCCTGGCCAGGGCATATTTTCGGGTGCTAGCGGGGGTGCTAGCGCTAGCAGGGTCGGCTACTAGCGCTAGCAGCCCGGCGATGGGTCAGCCGGAACGCTTCTGGCGGTTACGCTCGGCGATGACCCCGGTGAGGTCGTCGAGCCGGATGCCGCGTCGGGTGACGGGCTTGCCGTCGATGCGGCGTCCGATGTCGCCCACGCGCAGGCCGTGCGGCTTGAGCGCGCTGGTGAGCTGTTCGGACTTCCAGCCGGTGTAGACGTCGGGCCGGAGTTCGGTCAGGCGGGCGCACAGGGCTTCGTTCCAGGCCGCGCTCTCCCCGGCGGGCCAGATCTCGGCGAGGTCGGCCAGGACGTCGAAGACCGGCGCGTCCTCGCGGGCCTGGGTGCCGGGTTCGGGAAGAGTGCCGGCCAGGCCGCGAAGCCGCATGGCGCGAGCGATGACCTTCTCGGCGTCGCGGGTGTCGAGGTAGTACGAGCGGCGGGCGGCAGCCTTGCCGAGGCCGACGAGGATGCCCCATCCGGCGTCGGTCACCGGCTCGAACACCGTCGCGCGGTATCCCTGCTTGTACATCGAGGTACCGAGGATCATGTCGTTGGCGACCTGGTCGGCGACGCTCATGCAGTAGCGGGTGTTGACGTTGCGGGTGATGCCGGTCGGCAGGCTGTCCTTGTCCGGGATCTGGGTGCCCAGGAGCAGGATCACGCCCAGGGCGCGGCCGAGCTTGATGACCTTTTCGCAGATCTCCCCGGCTTCCTTGCCGTACTGCGGGTGCAGGAAGAGCTCCTGGACCTCGTCCACGGCCACGATCAGCGGGTGCAGTCCCGAGCCCTTGAGCGAGGCCAGCTCAGGAGTGACCTTGTTCTCGGGCGCCTTGCCGAGGCCGTGGTAGTGGGCGATGCGCTTGGAGCGGCGTTCGCACTCCTTGTACAGCCAGGCGAACATCGCCGCGCACCGGGCGATCGTCTCGTCATCGAAGCCGTTGCCGTACTCGGTGCAGACGGGTTCCAGGACCTTGAAGTCTCCTACTCCCTTCAGCTCGTAGATGCGCAGCTCGGCGCGCGGGTCGAGGGCGGCGGCCAGGACGGCGAGCCTGAGCCCGAACGTCTTGCCGGAGCCGGGCTGTCCGCCGACGAGCCAGTTGCGGAACACCAGCTCGGCGTCGACGGTCTCCATGCGTGGTGTCGTGGCGAACGGGAACGGCTTGAACACGTCCACCTGGCCGTCTCGCAGCAGCGGCCAGGGCGGCTGCTTCATCTGCGAGGCGGGCTCGTAGCCGACCCACAGGGCGAGACGTCCGGGGTGGCCGGCGGCCGGTTCGGGCCAGACCTGGTCCAGCGGGAGCCGCATGGCCGAGGCGAGGCGGCCTCGGCGTGCCACCACCTCGGCGGCCTCGACGCCGAACGGCAGGTCGATGATGGCCAGGTGGCCGGGGCCGTCCCGGTGGATCTCCTGCGGGAAGCTGATCGCGTTCGGATCCTTGCTGACGGCCTGGGTGATGCCGGAGATGCCGCAGGCCAGCAATGCCCGGCGGACCAGCTCGGCGGTGAGCTTCCGATAGCGCGGGGCTTCGCTCACGCGGTCCGTGATGGGCCTGTCGCTGGGACGGCCGAACCGCGCCAGCACCGGTACGGCGACGAGCAACGTGGCGAGGCACACCCAGTCGGGCAGGTCGGCCACCAGGAAGGCCAGCAACCCGACCAGGGCCAGCACACTGAGCGTGAGCAGGACCGTCCAGCGCCAGCGGGACTGCCGCTGACGTTGCTTGTCCAGCTTGAGCCAGGTCTCGGCGTCGTTGCGATCGGCGGCGTACTGGCGAAGCGCCCAGTTGCCCTCTTCCGCCGTCGCCCAGTGCAGCGCGCGGCCGATGCCCATGAAGAGACCGGGGATCGCGTACCACAGCACCTTGGCGAGGTACTTCGGCGCGCGCACGCAGTGGTAGCCGAGGACGTAGCCCGCGTCGCGGGCCTGCCAGACGACCATGGTTCGGACGGACTGCCAGGTGCGCAGCCAGACCGGGACGATCGGCGCCCTGCGCTGTGCGGTCCGGGTGGCCTGCGGGATGACGTCCTCGTCCGGAGGGTCCACCGGCGGTCCGAGTACGCGATCGGTGACAGCGATCGTCTCGCGGTCGAAGAACTCGTCCTCGTCCTGGACCTCCTCGGCCGGCCGGGCACGACGACGGGAGTCGAGCGGAACGACCTCGGCCGTGCCCTCATCTTCCGCGTCGGGCCACTCGAAGCCCTCCAGCTCGCGTCCGGGGACCGGCCGCCTGCCGGGTTCGTGTGGATCGTGGGTCATGATGAGTACACCTCGTGTGCCTTGACGGTTGCCGGGGTGCGGGGCGCGGCCACTGTTCTTGGCGGAGTGGGGGCCGCGCCCTGCGGTGAGTGGTCGGACCGCTGCTCGTCCGGCAGCGGACCGGCGGTCGAGCCCTGCGGTCCGTCCGCCTGAGGGTCAGCGGTCGGGAGCCGGTCCGGTGGAGCCTCGGTCCGCAGGCGGGCGAGGAGGGTTCCGGCGCGGTCGGTGGAGATCGACCGGCCGGTCTGCCGGATGGCGTCGCGGAGCCGGTCCCGGGTGAGTTGCACGCCCTGGGCCTGGTGATCGGTGGCGATCTGCCAGCCGAGCTGCATCAGGTCGTCCACGTCACCGCGAGCCGCGGGCGGGCGCCGCCGGCCCTTCCGTCCGGTCCTGGTGATGACGGGTTTCGGCAAGGCTGCCCGCTTGGTCTCGGGCACGAGTCGTACGCCTTCAGGTGCGAGTTCGCCGAGCCGGTAGAGGGCACGTTCGCGACGAGTGGCCTTGAACCTCCACAGCCAGCCGTACTGGTCCTGAAGGTCGGTGCGGGCGAGGATGCGGTCACGCTCGCGCCTGAGCGTGTTCGGGTAGGAACGGATCTCCCAGAGCACCATCCGGCGCCACAGTGCGAGCGTGGACGGGAAGGCCAGCAGCCAGCGGGAAAGCCGGATGGAGTCCATGCGGTCAGGCTTGGCGAGGTCGGCCCGCTTGCGAACCGCGTACGCGCCCACCTCCACGGCCACCACCCACAGCAGCGGGAGCATGGCGTGCGCGACCATCCCGAAGAGCGTGCTCTCGCTCGCCACGTTCAGGTACACGGTCGCCCCCGTCAGCGACCACGGGACGAGCCGCAGCACGCGTATCCGCATGCCGAGCCGCGCCAGGACGATGTCCAGCGCCGAGAAGACGGCGATGCCCAGGTCGATGCCGAGCGGCACCATCCAGGCCATCGCCCCGAAGGACGGCGCCGCGGCCCTGGCCACGGTGGCGAAGCTGATGACGAATCCGAACAGTCCCAGGAGGGCCACGGCGGCCGTCGTGACCGAGACGGCGGTGTGCTCCCCCTCGGTCAGCGGGCGCGGCCCGCAGCTCATGGTTTCGGCCGCGGTCATCGGCCCCACCGCCTCCGGCACTGCGGGCAGCCCGGCCGGTTGCACCGGTTCGCCACGTGGCTGGACCAGGCGCGAAGCACCATGTCCGGTGACCCCGCCGCTTGGACCGTGAAGCGTGCGGCCTGACGCAGGCGGTGGCGTTCTTGGGCAATGCGCACGAGCTCGCAGGCGAGCCATCCGGCGCTGAACGTGAACAGGTAGAGCAGGACTGAGATCATGCGGCCCTCCTCGATGGGGCGTGGGTCTCGTGGTCGAGGTCCGCGGCGAACACCGCTCGCCGGCAGGGCGAGCAGTAGAACTGCACGGGTCCTCCGTCGAGCAGTGCCGAGCAACGTGGACAGCGCGTGGTCGGCCAAGGCGAGTGATGCATGGCTCCTCCTTCAGCGGCCGGACTGGGAACGGACGAGGATGCGGCACCGGCGGCAGCCGGACAGGCCGCGAGTGCCGTGGGAGGTGCAGACCTCCACTTGGCGGCTGGTGCCGCAGCGGCGGCAGCGGATGGCGCTGCGCGAGCGATTGCCGCAGTCAGAGCACTGGAAGCGAGCCATCAGGCAGCTCCCCTGCGGCTGGCCCGCCTCCGGACGGCGCGGAGTTCGGCTGCGGTCAGGCCGGCCCAGATGCCCGTCTGCGGGCGTACGGCCAGCGCGTACGTCAGGCAGGCGGTCTGGGCGGGACACGTGGCGCATACGGCCTTGGCCCGGTCCTCGCGGGCCTGCCGCTCGTCCTCCGGTTCCTCCTCGAACAGATCGGGACCGGTGAACAGCTCGGCGTCGCCGGTCTCGCAGGCCGGGTCGGAGTTGAGCACCTCGTCCCGGAGGTCTGACAGTTGCCTGTCGCTCAGGCGAGCGGCGTTCCTCTTGGTCATCGCCGCACCACCGCCAGAGCGGCGAGCGCCTCGGCCACGGCGAGCCGGTGGCATGAGGGGCAGATCGGCGGAGTCGGCGCCTCCTCATCGGAGGCGATTTCTTCCATGCCGCCGCAGACCAGGCAGGTCCACTGCGCGTACAGGACGGTGATGGGCTGGAGATCGGACTCAGGCAGTACGTGGTCAGGCCCGAAGGGCATGATGGAGATACCTCTCTCAAGGGGTGCCGGGGCGTGGATCAGGTTTGGCGACTTTGGGCCACGCCCCGGCTTTTCGTTTTGGCAGGTCAGCCGAGACCGTTGCTGAACGTGGTCAGGGCTTTGGTGATCGTCTGGATGCCATCCACGGCGGCGTTCACCGCCACTGCGGCCTTGTGCGGCTGAGTCACCACGAAGAAGGCCGCGAGGATCATCAGCACCGTGGGAAGGAAGCGTCGAGGTCGAAGAACAGGCATGTCGTGGTGATCCCTTCTGGTCTTGGTCGGGCCTGTTCTTCCTGGTGGCAGGCTTCCAAGTGGAAACTCTGTCCTGTACAGGTATAGAACAGGTCCTGCAAGTCCGTCAAGCTCCTTTCGGGACCCGCCGTGTTCGTGGCACCAGAAAACCGCGCAGGTCAGGGGGTGCGGCAGTGTTCAAAAGGCGGTGCAATTCAGCAAAGGGGGGTGCACGACCGCCGGGCAGGGGTGCAAACTGACAGCGACGAAGTGATCACTGTGGGTTGCAGAGCCCCCGTAGTGCCGGGAGTGCCATGAAGCTCCGAGAGCCGAACCACCAGCTCGCGGCGGTGATGGCACGGGCAGGCACGTCGAACAAGGGGCTGGCGCGCCGGGTGCAGGACATGGCCGCACGTCACGGCGTGGACATCCGTTGCGATCACGTGTCGGTGAAACGCTGGCTGGACGGTATGCACCCCCGCGGCATGACCCCACACTTCATCGCCGAGGCTCTGAGCCGCCTCGGAGAACGGGTCAGCGTGCGCGACATCGGCATGATGTACGCCGAAGCCACGCCCTTCGTCGCCCGGTCCTCGCAGCGCGCCGAGAGCTGCGCTGCCGGTGTTTCGGTTCTGATCTCGGGAGACCTGTCGGCCAACCCTCGGGTGGTCGACAGCGAGGTGTCCTCGAACGCCTGGAACGACTCCATGGTCACGTGGCTGGTGGCCCCTGGCGCCTCGGCCCGGTCACGTTCCGCCGGACAGCTGATCACTGCGGGCAGCGTCGAAGCCGTGCGCGAGACGACCGCTCTGTTCGCCAAGCTCGACTACCGGTTCGGCGGCGGTCACGCCCGCTCCACGGTCGTCCAGTACATCGCCATGGAGATCGAACCGCTGCTCAAGCACGTCCGCGCGGACACGGCGCTCGGCCGGCAGTTTCTCTCGGAGACGGCGGCCATGCTGCGACTGGCCGCGTGGATGGCGTACGACACGGGGCTCCACGGCCTGGCCCAGCAGTACATGACCAAAGCCCTCGCGCTGGCCCGCGAAGCCGGCGACCGGATGCTCGGCGGCCGCATCCTGGCCGGCATGAGCCACCAGGCCAACTACCTGGGCCATTACGGCATGTCCGCCAACCTGGCGAGGTCGGCCCGCATGGGCGCCGAGGGCGCGGCCACGCCCACCGCCATGGCGCTGTTCAACGCGATGGAGGCCCGCGCACTGGCGTCACAGGGCGACGAGGCCGGCTGCAGCCGCGCACTGGGCGAGGCCGAACGGTGGTTCGAGCGACGCAGGCCCGAGGACGATCCGGTGTGGCTCAGGTACTTCGACGAGGCCGAGCTGGCGGCCG
This sequence comes from Nonomuraea antri, assembly GCF_013283785.1. GTDB lineage: Bacteria > Actinomycetota > Actinomycetes > Streptosporangiales > Streptosporangiaceae > Nonomuraea > Nonomuraea antri. The sequence goes on along the minus strand of NZ_JABCPZ010000034.1, from coordinate 53,459 downwards.
AGTTCGCACACTGTTTTCACGACCTCGGCTACCACCGCCGTGCCCGCGACTGCGTGATGGAAAGCGTTCAACTTGCCGACAGTCTCTACGTCCGAAGCTTGTCTTTCGTACGCACCATTCTTGCCACGAGCCACGTCGCCAGCGGCGAGCTCGAACATGGACTTGCCGTAGCGCGCGAGGTAGTGACCACCGTGGCCGACCTGCGATCGGCTCGGACTCGACGCTATGTACGGGACTTCGTCAAGCAACTCGCTCGCTTCAGGAACGATCAAAGGGTGCACGAGTTTCAAACATTCGCCGAGACGAGGCTGGCCCGAGCCCGCTCAGAGGCGGAAGCAGCAAAGTAATGCGAGTAGTCGGACACGACAACGGATTCAGCGGCCGAAATATTCGCAACTATAACTGCAACATTCATTTCACAGGAGCCGGTACCCAAAACAGGAGCCACCAGGTCCCGACTGCAGAGGCCAGCCATGCCCTCTCCGAGCCACCGATTGCTTCCGACCTGCCAGGGTTGATTGTGCTGCGGTCCGTCACACTTGGTTCCGATAGCCTCACGAAAAAAGAGAAAGATCACAGCACGAACCATCCATCTCGAAGTTAGACATGTGATGCAGATCACACTCCCCTTGCCGGTGTCATTAAACGGAGCCTTGACATCCGACTTGACCAGGCCAGACTGGCAAGGACTTCAACAGTTCCTGACTGGGCGTGTTGGGTAAGCGACGCTCCCATCGTTGACCGGTCGTCGTTCCTCGATCATAAACAGAGCGATCGTCCTTATGCCTGCCTAGGCGCCTGGAGGCCCTCTTGCCCGGGGCCTGCGTCAGCGTGCCACAAAGGAGTTCAGGATGCGCGCTCGTCTACGGATGCGGTTGGTGGTTTTCGTCGTCGGGCTGGCGGCAATGGTACTGATCGCCAGCGTCGGAGTTTCGGATCAACTGATCACCATGGCCGCGGCGGCTGCGCCTGATCCCGAACAGTCGGTGGATGCCCAGCCGGTGCCAGCGAAACGAGCGGCCAAGGGCGCGGAGGAGACAACGCCGAAGCTGACGCGGGCCAAGCCGGTATGGCCACGGCCGGGCAAAGCTGAAGTGAACGTGCCCGAATCTGGCGAACTGGCTGCGGCAGGGGGGGTTGCCGGTGCAGGTGGGCCGAGCTCAGGGTGCCGGGCTGGACAAGGTCATGGTGGAGACTCTCTCCCCGGAGGCCACTGCGAAGCTGGGCGGAGTGGGGATGGTGGCCCGGCTAGTGCGGGCCGATGGCGGGACTACACCGGGCAAGGTGCGAGCTGCGTTCTCCTATGCCGACTTCCGTGATGCCTACGGCGGCCAGTTCTCGGGTCGGCTGCAGGTGCTGAGGCTGCCCGCGTGCGTGGTGCAGCAGCCGCGTCCACGCGGCTGTGTAGTGCGGCCATCGGTGGTGCCGACGGTCAACGATCGCAAGGCTGGGACATTGATCGCGGAGGTGGAGGTGTCCCCCGCCAACGCCTCCATGACAGCGGTCAAGGCACCGACGCTAGGCAAGGACCGTAAGACGGATGCGATCAAGGCATCTGAGGCGGTGCTGGCAGCGCAGTTGGCGGCAGGCTCGGTGTATCTGCTGGCGGGTGATCTGACCGGGCCGGACGGCAACTGGGGCGCGACCGATCTCAAGCCGTCGGGGACGTGGCAGGCGGGTACATCGGGTGGTGGGTTCGACTATGACGTTCCGTTGCCAGAGCCGCCGTCGCCAGCTGGTAGCGGTCCGAGCTTGTCGCTTCAATACAGTGCCTCGTCGGTGGACGGTCAGGGATCGTGGACCAACAACCAGTCCGGTGTGGTGGGAGCAGGCTGGGATCTGAGCGCGGGGTTCATGAGCGGCGTTTCCGCCGCTGTGACGTGTGGACCTACTACGACGACAACACAGCCGAGCTGATTTGGATCGCCGATGAGAGCAAGGTCGGGCGCGCGTTGTGCTGGGAGTCGCCGGACGAGACCGCCGTCGGCGCCGACCGAACGCAGTCGGAGTTGGTGCTGAACGCAGGCGGGCGGTCGGCGCAGATCGTGAAGACCACTGCGGGGGCCTGGAGGACGGTACCGGACTTCGGCTGGAAGATCGAGCAGGTGGCCGGGGGCGCGGACGGAAACGCGTATTGGAGGATCACCGATCGGGAGGGGCAGATCTGGCGATTCGGCGCCACTAAGGACGCCCAGTGGCAGGTCCCTTATGTTGGCGACGAGAACGGCGAGCCGTGCTTTGACCGGTATTGGAACAACGCCATCCCGCCCACCTGCACGGGGGTGTGGCGGTGGAACCTGGACCAAGAGGTCGACCGCAACGAGAACGTGATCGATTACTCCTACAACCGGGAGACCAACTACTTCTGCCTGCCCTCCTGCGTCGATGAGGTCTACCAGGTACTTCCCTATGATCGGGGCGGCTTCCTGGCTTCAGTCTCATGGGGACACAACACGCAGGTGACCGGTAGCACGCCGACGGCGCGCACCCTGTTCACCACCCTCGCCCGGGACGGCGATGACGTGCCGACCGACCTGCACTGCGCGCAGCCGACCGGATGCGTCAATGACGCGATCGCGTTCTACTCCACCCGCAAGCTCACCACCATCCGCACCGAATCCCGCAACCCGAGTTCAGCGGCTTGGGATCCGGTGGACCGGCTGGACTTAACCCACACCTGGGTCTATCAGCGGACCGACCAGGGCCTGCCCTGGGACGCGGCGATGTGGCTGGACACCGTGCAACAGACCGGGCAAGCCGCCAGCCCGAACGTAGTGTTGCCGCCGCTGGACTTCGACGCGGTAATGCTGGCCGGGCGGATGGACTACATCAACAACTCCGACTGGCCCGATCAGCTGTCGTGGCGGATGGTGCCGCGAATCGCCGCGATCAAGAACGGCATGGGCGGCCGGATCGAGGTCACCTACGGCCAAGCCGACCCTTGCGGGGGCGGCAAGGGTCGCGACGGTTCCAACTACCACAGCGACCAGAGCGGTGATTGCTACCAGGTCGATATGGGCAGCGACCCCGAAGGCGGCTATGAGGCCTGGGCCCGCTATTACAAGCAACTGGCGACCAAGGTAATAGAGCGGGACATGGTTGCCGGCTCGCCGGACGTGGTGCACAGCTACGAGTTCCTGGGCAGCCCACGTTGGGCCAACCCGACACAGACCGCCGAGCCTGGCCTGGCACCCTCAGGCTCGGACTGGCGCGGTTACGGCCAGGTCCGCACCGTGAAGGGCTCAGGCAGCGACCCAACTGGCTACACCGTCACCACGCAAACGTTCCTGCGCGGCAGCGGGCTGCAGGTCATGGACTTCGACGGCACCGCGATCAGCGACGCGCCGCTGCTGCAAGGCGAGGTGCTGCAGGAGCAGACCTGGCAGATGACCTCCCTCAGCCCGCGCGCCTATACCGAGGTCGACTCCACCCGCTGGGAGTACACGCTCCAATCCACCGGCACCGGCCCCGGCGGGCAGAATCCGGCCTACGTCCTGCAGACCCGAGAGCGCTCCCGGCAGAAGGTCACCGGTGGCACCTGGCGTTACACCGACGAACGCACTGCCTACAACGCCGACGGGCTACCTATCAAGGTCAACGACTACGGCGAGGATGGCGTCACTACCGACAACTCCTGCACCACCACCACATACGCCCGCAACACCGACCCCGGCCAATGGCTCGTCGCCTTCCCCTCAGTGGTGGAAAGGCGCTCCGGCGACAACTGCACCACTGGCACCCTGGTCGGCAAGGCCGTCACCCTGTACGACGGGGGCTCCGACCCAGCCACCAACAAGCCCAGCGACGGCAACCCCACCGAGATCCGCTCCTACGCCGACGCCTCCACCATCTCCACCACCAAGGCGACCTTCGACGACTACGGCCGGACACGGACTGCGACCGACCCGCTGAACAAGACCACCACGACCACCTACATCCCGGCCGTTGGCTGGCCCAAGGACGGCATCACCGTCACCAACCCACTTCAGCACATTGTCACCACCCGGCTTTCGCACACGCTGGGCGAACCGGCCTCGGTTACCGACGCCAACGGCAAGATCACCGAGGCCGACTACGACGGGCTGGGCCGCACCACCGCGTTGTGGAGGCCGGGCCAGCCGCGCAGCGGCGGCACTCCCAGCGCCACAGTCGCCTACGACATTCCGTTCGACAACTCGCTCGGCCAGCCCACCGCGCCAATCAAAACCACGATCAAGCAGTTGCTGACCGGCACCGGCACTGCGGCCAAATGGACCACAACTCACAGCTACGACGACGGCCTCGGCCGCGCTCGCGAGTCCCAGACTGCTTCCCCGGGAGGTGGCCGGATCGTCCTGGCCACCACCTACAACCCGCGCGGCCTCGCCGAAGCGGTCTCCGAACCGGTCTACAACAGCCAGGCTCCGGGCAGCGGACTCCTCAATCCGACGCTGACCAGTTTGCCGCAGTGGACCAAGACCCTCTACGACGGGTTGGAACGGCCCACAGCCGCCATCGCCTACCACGAAGGCACCGAACTGCGCCGCACCACCACTGCCTACCCCGGCGTTGAGCGCACCGAGGCCACTCCGCCCGTCGGCGGCAAGACCGCCACCGTCACTGACGTCTTCGACCGGGTCGTCAAGGTCGAGGAATGGTCTGACGCCAGCAACCACGCCGACAGCAGCTACGGCTACGACCTCAACGACAACCTCACCCGTATGACGGACGCCAACGGCAACGTACGCACCTACACCTACGACTGGCTGGACCGGCGCACCGCCTCCTCCGACCCGGACGCCGGCACCTCTAGCCACGGCTACGACTCGGCTGGCCGCCAAATCTGGAGCATCGATGGCAACGGCCAGAAGATCTCCACGACCTACGACGATCTCGGCCGCCGTACCAGCCAATGGGCCGGCGAACCCAATACCGGCACCAAGCTCGCCGACTGGACCTACGACACCATCGCCAAGGGCCATCCCGGCGCCGCCATCCGCTACACCGGTGGCCAGCCCTACACCCGAACGGTCACCGGTTACGACAGCGACTACCGGCCCACCACCACCAAGGTCACCATCCCGGCTGCTGAAGGCGCTCTGGCCAGCGAATACACCTTCACCTCCGTCTATGACGCCGCGGGGAACCTTCGCCAACAAGGCCTGCCCGCAGCCGGTGGCCTGGCTGCCGAAACGCTCACCCATAGCTACACCGACCTCGGCTTCGCCAAGAGTCTGACCAGCGACCTCGGCGGCTCCATCTACGTCAAGGACACCGCCTTCACGGCCACGGGCAAGCTGGAAAGCCGTCTGCTGGGCGGCAACGGCCAGCTCAAGCGCACCCTGGAGCGCAACTCCACCACCGACTGGCTGTCCCGGGTCACCACCCAGACCAAGGCGGACACGCCCAGCCCCGACACCGTCCAAGACGACCGCTACAGCTACAACATCGCCGGCAACATCGCCCGCGTCCTAGACGCGGCCTCAGCCGTCCCCGGCAGCAACGACGGCCAGTCCGAATGCTTCACCTACGACGGCCTGCTCCGCCTCAAGACCGCCTACACCACCACCGCCAGCTCGTGCACCGGAACCGGCGACGCCCACGGCGCCGACCCCTACAGCCAGGCCTACGCCTACGACAAGGTCGGCAACCTCACCAGTCTGACCGACAACGGCCAGACCGCCACCTACACCTATCCCGCCCCCGGTCCGACCGCGGTCCGTCCCAATGCCGTCACCACCATCACTCGCCCCACCGGCACAGACACCTATGCCTACGACAACGCCGGCCAACTTGCCGCCCGCACCGTCGCCGACAAACAAGCCACCTTCGGCTGGAACCCGCTCGGCCAACTCGACCGAGCCACCATCGACAGCCAGCAAACCAGCATGGTGTATGACGCGGAGGGCGAACGGCTCCTCCGCCGTGATCCTGACGGCAGCACAATCCTCTACCTCGGCCTTATGGAACTACGCCTGTCCGCCGGACAGGTCTCCGCCAAGCGCTACTACACCGCTAGCGACGGCTCCCTGATCGCTCTGCGTGAGACCAGCGGCGTCACCTGGCTGCTCGCCGGTATGCACGGCAGCGCCCAACTGGCGATCAACGACGCCACTGGCACCGTCAGCCGTGAACGCTATCTGCCCTTCGGTCAGCGCCGCGGCGGCGACGACCTGCCCTTCACCGACCGTGGTTTCCTCGGCAAGACCGAAGACGCCTCCACTGGCCTGACCTACCTCGGTGCCCGCTACTACGACCCGGCCATCGCCCGGTTCATCTCCGTCGACCCCGAACTCGACCTGCGCACCCCCGAATGGGCCAACCCCTATTCCTACGCTGCCAACAACCCGATCGACATGTCCGACCCCGACGGCCGCCGCGTCGACACCGGCAGCCGGAAATCTGACGCGAGGTTCGCCGAAACCCACCACACCAGCGGCAAGAAGAAGACCGCCCGCGAACGCAACATTTACAAGAAGCGCCATAAGGAGTACGACGATCTTAAGCGGAAACGCGAAACCGAGCGCAAACGAGACGAACTCATCCGCAAGATCCTCGGCGGAAGGGACTGGAACAAAAACCCAGGGGTTAGAAAGGAAAACACTGAAGCGCTCCGCTGGCTGGGCGAGGTGGAGCAGGGCGGGATATCCGACAATGGATTCGGAACTCTCCCGGTGTTCCACACATCTATCTCCAAATATCGGGCCTTGTCCAAGCAAAAGCTGGACAGCCTGGCAGGTGAATTGAAGGCGCTCGGGAAATGCAACAGCTTCGTTCCCGGCACTCAAATCCTCATGGCTGACGGGACCAGCAAGGCGATCGAGACCGTCAAAGTCGGAGATAAGGTTCTCGCGACAGACCCAGCGAACGGTAAGTCGGCTGCGAAACGCGTCGAGGCGCTGATTCGCGGCGAGGGCGCCAAGAACCTGGTCGAGGTGACCGTCACCACGGACAGCACAAGCGACAGCAAGGTCCGCGTGGTCATCTCCACAGAGGCTCACCCCTTCTGGGCGAGCGATCTCCGTAAGTGGATCCGCGCCGGGGACCTCGAGAGAGGCATGTGGCTACGCACTTCCGCGGGAACCCATGTTCAAATTTCGGCCATCAAGCGGTGGACTGCTGTCAAACGGGTCCACAACATAACAGTCGAGCACCTGCAAACGTACTATGTTCTGGCAGACGCTACGCCGGTTCTGGTCCACAACAGTGGGCCTTGCTCGAAAACTCTTGGTGAGAACCTTGAAAAGGCAGGACATAGAGGCGGACCAGGGGAAGCCGCTCACCATATCGTAGCGGGAAAGGACCTCAGAGCGGCTCCAGCGAGAAAGGCGCTGGACAAATTCGGTATCGATATCAATGACGCAGTAAATGGCGTCTGGCTCCCTGGTGGATCAAAGAAGCCAAATCCCGGAGGATCCATTCCTCACTCCAGGGTTCACACGAACACCTACTATGACTCCGTCAACGACGCGCTGAGCATGGCCAGATCACGAAGTGAGGCAATCGAAATACTGGCACAATTGAGGCGAGAGCTACGAGACGGACTCCTGGGCTAGAACCCCAGAAAGCACTCTCGAGCCCCCGCGACTTCCACCAATTCCTAGAATGCCAATGACAGCAAATCGTTTCACGGATCGCCGGCAGGGCGGGATCCATCACATCCTGCCACAGGATGCAGAGGTATGACTGCTCTGCTATGATCTGAACGGGGTTCGTGTTGTTGCGATTATATTTCCCTCATCGAAGGACTGCGAACTCTCCCCTCCATCGGATAATACACAGGAAAGGGGAGTACCAGCTCAATGAACGAATCCGAATGGGAAGAGTGGTGCGCCGCACTCCCTCGCGAGGAGCGGGAAGTTGCTCATGCAATGCTGATAAAGGTCGCCGATTTGGGTTCTACGGAAGACCTACGGGGAGTTATCTGGAGCGAATTGGATCAAGGCGCTCCGGAGCTTGCACGATTTCTCCTGCTCAGGAGAATCTGGCTGACTTTGATTAGATCGTGGTCGGAAAATGATAACCTACGCGGATTGCGAGCAATTGAGCGCTTGGTGGACCAGGGCGTAGACTTGAACGATCTGAAGAGCCTCGCTCAAGAGATTTCCTACGAAACTGTGTTCGGTCTACTTTACCTGCTGGATCTCGGCCATGATGATACGATGAGCGGTATGCCGGGATGGAGGCTTCTAGAGGTAGACAGTGATAGGAATTCTGTCGGCCGATCAATGGGCGGATTGCATGAGAGTCTCCTCGGCGCCGATCCGACCGGAAATGAAGGAATGGACTTCTTGGACTAGCTTCGATCTTCGTGATCCTGGCGTAGCCAGTCAGAAGGGCCGCCAAGCGCGCGGCAGGACATCATGTCGCAGTGAGGCCATACGGCGGTCGAACTCAACGCGGATATCAGATCCGTGGTTTACGTTCTGCATGAGCCATGTCGTCATGGCAGTCTCCCGGATGCGGCGCAATGTGTGAAACCCAGGCCACCGGGCGATGTCGAAGCCGTAGGCGTCCACAGCCTGTGCGTACGCCTCGTCCTCGATCCAGCGGAAGCCCTGGTACGGAATCCCGACCGCGGTACTGATGTCCCACTCGCGTGGGCCGAAGGCGAACCTTTCGAAGTCGATGAGGATGACGTTCCCGTCCGTCCGTCGCATCAGATTGCCCTTGTGGGCATCACCGTGGATGTGGCCGGCGGGAAGCGCGAACTCCAGCGCGTTGTACTCCGCGTAAAGCTCCTTGATCCGCCGCCGGAGGAACTCGATGTCCTTGTCCGGCACGCTCGGCGCGCAGTCCAGGCGGTCCTCCACCCGGCCCAGCGGGTCGAACAGCGGAAGGACCAGATCCACCGGCTTGGGCAGCGCGTGCAGCTCTCGCAGCATCACCGCGAGGTCCTTGAAGCCCGGGGCTGGATCGGCGCTCTCCACGAGCTGCCAGAACGTCACCACCCGGCCCTCGTGGACGAGCGCCTGGGGGCAGTCCGGGAAGAGCCGCACGCCAGGGAAGCCCGCCTCTTCCAGCCAGGCCGCGATCGCCACCTCCTTGCGGACGTCGGCGAGAAGATCCACGCTGCGAGCGATCCTCACCACCACCGGCGCGGACGTGAGGCGGAACAGCTTGTTCTCACCCACACGCAGAGGGACCGCGTCCCGGCTGTCCAGCCCGACCTCGGCGCATGCCGCGACGAGCGCCGTGTGGGCATCTTGCAGGGAGAAGCCTCGCGCGGTGTGGGTCTCCGTCATGGACTAGCCCTCGCTGTTCGTATCCGAAGGTGGTGATTGGGCGGCCACGAAGCGGCCTTTGCTGGGGACGACGACGATCAGGCCCTCTTGCTGAAGCAGTTCCAGGGCCTTGCGTACCGTGATGCGTGCCGTGCCGAACCTTGCGGCGAGGACAGGTTCACCAGGCAGTCGGACGTCGGGTGGAAACTCGCCGGCCTTGATGGCGGTGCGGAGCTGGTTCGCCACGTCTTCGTAGCGGGTACTCGCCGGCGTGTCCGCCGTGGGCTGGCCTTGCACCCGGCGGCCCCGGCCCATCTGGCTGACGACCAGGCCCTCGCGCTCCAGCTCGGCGAGCGCCTGCCGTACGGTCCCGCGGGCCACGCCGAACTCGGCCGTCAGAGCAGACTCGGACGGCATCATCGATCCAGGCGGGTACTCCCCCGCCTCGATCCGGCTGCGCAGATCGCCGGCCAGCGTGACGTACGTGGGCTGAGCTTTGCCTTGAGTCATGGGGCTCCCTTGCCGAGCAACATCAGACCAAGGCTAGGACGACGCGGTCATGAGCAGGGTCCGCTTGGGTCCGGGCGCCTGCCTGACCGATGGCTTCAGTGGTCAGGCAGGCGACCTAAGCCGACGTCGCCCGTGAGGATCGATTCCCATATGTCCTCTGCCACCCGGCGACGCCATGGGCCGGCATAGACCTCCCGAGGCAACGTGTCCCGATCCGTACGGCGGATCCGATAGCAGCCGCCGGTGGCGAGGAACTCGTAGACGGTGGGCCGACACGGGCACGTGTGCTTGAGCGTCCGGCTCTGGGAGGGTTCGTCGGTGGTCCAGTCGAGGGAAGGCGCCTGGCGACCGGCTCGGAGGGGCGGGTGCGGCGAGTGCCCGGGACATGACCAGGTGTCCGTCTCCGGACTCGTCGGTTCGCACCCTTGCCTCTTGGATTCAGCGTGGGTCGTCATCCACCGCTCCAGGCGTCGCGGCCATCATGGTTCCCCCTGCAGATCAAGGGCGAGCTGATCGTCGTTGCCCCGTTCCGGCTGGTGAGGGACACCGGCTGTGCGCTGGAGGGTCGCCATACCGGCGTTTGGGAGTTGATCGACCAGCTCGGCCAGGAGCAGGGCGGCGCCTACCGCGTCCCACAGCGCGCGGTGCGGCTGCCCGTCCGGGACCAGCGCCTTCACCTCGCCCTCCAGTTCGTGCTGCGCGAGCAGACCGGTCAGGTTCCACCGCTTGATGTCCGGGCGCAGGTGGCGGACGAGCCGTGCGGTGTCGATCAGGCCGGCGGGCTCGACCTCGGGCAGGCGCAGGTGGATGAGCCGCCAGTCGACGCCGATGTTGTGGCCGACCAGGATGCGGTTGTTCAGCTTCTCGGCGATGGTGGCGCGGACCGCGTCGAGGCTGGGGGCGCCGGTCAGGGCGGCACCGGAGAGGCCGGGCGAGATCCAGGGGCGGGGCTGGATCCAGCGGCCCGGGTTGATGAGGCTGTGCCAGGCCGCGCCCATGTCGGGCCGGCCCTCGGCCAGCGGGACGACCGCGATCTCCAGGATCGCCTCGTCCTGGCGGTCCTGCGCGCCTGTGCCTTCGAGGTCGAGCGCGACGAGTTCGGCGGCCGTCCACGTCTGGTCTCGCATGGGGTGCTCCAGAGGTCGGTTCAGTCGTCTTCGTGACGGGCGGCGGACGCCAGCCGTTCGCGAGCGCCGTCGAGCAGCGCCCGGTCCTCGGCGCTCAGCTCGTAGCCTTCCAGGGCCCGGCCGTGTGCGGTGTGCACGTGCGGGTGTTCGACCTCCCAGAACTGGAAGCCGAACAGGTGCTGGAGGGCGTATCGGCGCTGTTCGCCCAGCTTGGCGGTCAGGACGTGGCCGTCCTCGATCAGGAACGGCGTGTCCGGGTCGAACCCGAACGAGTCCAGCGCGACCCGGATCTCCTCGGTCGTCGGCGGCGAGAGCGCCGCGGCGCAGCGCGCCACCTGCTCGGGCGGGCAGATGTCGCACAGTTCGGGCACCCCGAGGTGGCCGTTGTAGTCGGGGAGCTGCCAGCCGTACGTGACCCCGCACGAGGTCTTACGGAACAGCGGGATCGAGATGCCGGATTCGCGCCATGCCTGAACGACTCGGGCGTCCAGTTCCTGCGGGAGGATCTTGCGGCGCTGCCAGTTCTCGCCGTACGGCACCGGGACGCCCAGGCTCTTGAGGTGGGCCGCGTTCTCCTCCTTGTGGTAGTAGCCGGTGAACACGAGCGCGTCCACGCCGGCGTCGGCGGCGACGCCGAGCACGTGCGCCATCGAGGCGCAGTCGTCGTTCCAGCCGGGCACGATGGGCCGCCAGTAGAGGATCACCTTCGTGCGGCGCTTGTGCCGGGCCGCGGTGACGATGGAGTCCACGGTGATGGTGGACTTGGCGATCGGCTCGACCCGGTCGTCCCGGATGCCGGAGTAGGTGAACAGCAGGGTCGGCCGCACGTGCTTGAGGCGCTCCAGCCGAGCCATGTCGTTCTCGGTGACGTGGAAGCGGGTGATGACCAGCACCAGGTTGGTCAGGCCGCGCCGGTCGAGGTCCTCCAGCACGGCGAAGGTGTGCGGCTTCACGCCCGGCAGCATCGGGTCGGTGGCCTTGTTGAAGAGCTGGACCGGCGTGGTGTGCGGCACGAACTCGGGATGCGCGGTGAGCATTTGCACCGCCTCGTCCGTGGGGACGAGGAGCTGGGGCATCTTCTGGTCGAAGTTCCCCCAGAAGTGACGCACGCAGTACGCGCAGTCCAGCGGGCAGCCGATGATGTGGTTCAGGCTGAGCCCGGACTTGCGGTTGGTGATGATCTGCGCCATGTACGGGTCGAGCGTCGCCTGCTGGGCGGCGGGCATGAGGGGCAGCTTTCCGGGGCCGGTGAAGAGGGGCTTGCTCATCGTGCGTGCGCCTCCTGGGTCAGGATGTGCCGGTACGGTTCGCCGAACCAGATCATGAAGTCGGCCGCGGCGTCGGCGACGTTGTCGCTGGCGTGGACGAGGTTCCGGATGAACCGGCCCTCGGCCGCGGCCTGCTCGGCGCTGTCATTGCCGTAGTAGCCGCGGATGGTGATCGCCGGTGCCCGGGACGGGTCGTAGTGGCCGAGCAGGTCCCGTACGCGCTGCGCGGTGTCGTCGGTGCAACCGCGGGCGAGCGCGACGGTCACGGTCGAGCCCACATAGTGGTCGATCAGGTCGGCGCGGACGTCGAACGGGAAGCGGTGCTGCAGCTCCAGCATGTCGGCGTAGTGGGCGAGGATCTGCCTGGCGGTGACCACCACTTCGCGGGTCTGGACGATGGTCACGGTGCCGGCGATCCATTCGAGGATCGGCCCGACCAGCCCGCGCTCGGTGGCGTCGGGCTTGCACATGACGACCGTCCAGTAGCCCCAGCCACCCGGCGGCGTCGTCGGCTGCCCGGTCATGCCGCCACCTGCGGCATCCGGTTCGGCCAGCGGCGTTCGACCAGCCAGCGATAGCTCGGGACCAGCGCCTGCAGGATCTCCGTGCTGACGGGCTGGTCGGTGTGAGAGATCTGCCGGTACGCCTCCCACACCAGCAGGACCTGCTGCCAGTACGGTGCCAGGCCGGTCGCGGCGATGCTGGCCACGGTGTGCTGATGAGCGTTGGTCCGCAGTCCGGCCTCCTCCTGGGCGAGCAGGCGCAGCCAGGTGAGACAGGCGTCGGCGGGCATGGCCGCGAAGCGGAAGGCCGGCGGCTGGTAGCCGTCCGCGCCGACCTCGGCGAGGATCTTGCGGACCTTGGGCCGGTTGGGCAGGTTGACGTGCATCGACCCGACGTGGTGGCTGTAGTGCCCGACCTGGACGCCGAGCTGGTGGGCAGCCAGCTCCTGCAGGACGGTGAAGGAGAAGACGTCGCTCGGCAAACCCATGAACGCGTCGTTTCCTCGCATGTAGCACGTCAGGTGCAGCCGGTCCTCGCGCAGGAAGAACTGGGCGGCGATCGTGCAGGACACATCCGGGTTGTCGTCGACGGCCAGCTCGGCTGGACTGAAGATCGACAGGACGGCGCGTTTGGTGTCGTTGTCCTTGCCCAGCAGGTCGAGCACGCGCTGCCACTGGGTCCGGCCGTCCGGCCCGGGGGTGAACAGGCTGCGACCGTAGGCCGTGCCCGTGAGTGTGCTTCCATCGTGGCTGCCGGCCCGCATCATAGGCGCGTAGTAGCCGATCATGTCGAGGTCGGCGCGGCCGGACCAGTACCAGAGCACCTCCGCCCAGTTGTAGGCGAGGTTGATCGGCCGGCTGGTCAGGTAGGGCACGCGCTGCGTCGGGTCGGCGATGCGGAAGGACACGTCGAGCAGCTCCAGCGAGGTGTTTCCGCGCGTGGAGATGCGGTACTCGGGGCTCGTCGTTACCTGCCGCAACACTTCGATGTACGCCTCGTGGAACGTCTCTGCGCGATCAGGTGTCATGGGGGGTTCCTTCGGTTGCGGACCTCGCTCGTACGGTCTGCGAAGAGGTCCGGACGCGATTGTGTGGACGGAGGGGTGACCACGGGACCGGCTGATGCAGCCAGGTCCGGGTGCGGACGCAAGGGGTCGAACCTGAGAATCCGCTCCCCCAGCCCTCGGAGAGTGCCGGCCTTGCGACAGGCGCCGCCCTCGACCGTGTCCCCGAGGTAGAAGGCGGTGAACTGCCGGCTGCCCGGCTCCCAGAGCACGAGCCACTGGCTGCGCAGGTGCCACTGCAGGTGAGCGGCCCCGAGTTCGTCCGGAACGAGCCCGAGCCGTGGAGAGTCGGTGGTCATGAGCGTGCCTCGGATGGTTGTCAGGGAGGGGGAAGCGGCTGAGAGACGTCCGCGCTCGGGAGCCGGCCGTCACTACGGAGCGACACGAGCGGAGGCGCACCGGCGGCGACGTCTTCGCCCTCGTCGACGAGCCATGCCTGCACCTGCCACACGACGTCCGCGCCGAGGTCCTCGGGCGTCGTGCTCATCGCCGTCATGAGGAAGAGCCGCGCGGCGGCCTCGTACCGGTCGGTGGGCAGGTTGAGCGCGCCGCTGGCCCGCCACGTCCTCCCCTTGTCAGTCGAGACGCGCAGGGCGAGCAGGACCGATCGGCCCGCTAACACGGGCGTTCCGGCGGGGTTGGCGAAGGCGTGGCGGTGATCCGCATCCAGAGCCTGCATCGTGTGCCGCTCCTCACGTACGGTGACGATTCCCTTCCACCCTGGATTCGTACGGCTCTGCCGGGAACACCAGCGAGCCAGGCAGTCAAGAGTCAGCCCGCGGTCAGATCACGGTCAGTTCGGCGGCCTTTCAGTCAGGCCGCTGTGCGACGATGCGGACGGAGGGAGACAGCCGATGTCCGAGCCCAACCTGCTGTTGCAGCAGGCGCGAGAACGATTGCCGTCCCCCGGCGTTCCAGGTGAGCACGCCTCGCGCCAGGAGCTGGCAGACCTGGTCAACGCCTGGTTGTACGAGAACCGCAACCGTCAGGGCGGCCTGACACAGGAGTACGTCGGGAAGCTGGAGCGCGGCGAAGTGCGCTGGCCGAACCGCGACTACCGCGAGGCGTTCCGCACCATTCTCGGCGCGGAACGTGACCGGGACCTTGGATTCACCCGATCACGGCGCGCGACCTCGGTCGTTACCGTGGCAGACGTGGATCGGAAAGGCTTCATCCGCACCGCCCTGGGCGCGGTCGCCGCTGTCCCGCTCGCCGACCTGGCCCTGCCCGCCCAGGCCATCGCCCCACCCGCGGTCGTCCACCCTTCCGACATCGCCGAGCTGCGCACCATCGCCAACGTCTTCACCACGTGGGATCACACGTACGGCGGCTGCCTCGTCCGTGAAGCGGTCGCCGGCCAACTCCGCTTCGCGGTGGGCCTGCTGAAGCAGTCTCGCTGCCCGGCCAAGCTGCACGATCCCCTGTACTCGGCTGTCGGCTGGCTGGCGCACACGGCGGCGTTCATGGCGTTCGACGCGTACGCGCACGACGACGCCCGGAAGATGTTCACCCTCGCTCTCACCTGCGCCGAGCAGGCGAACGACTGGCACCTGCGCGCCAAGGTGCTCTCCGCGATGGCGCGGCAGGCCATCTGGTGCGGCGACCCTGACAACGGGCTGACCCTGGTGGAGTTCGCCATGGTGCGGGCGGACCGGCTGACACCGGGCGAGCGCGCCATGCTCCGGTCGGCCCAGGCGCGGGCGTTCGCCAAGCTCGGCAGGGTGGCGGAGGCGTGGCGGGCCGTCGAGGACGCGGACACCGAGTTCGGCCGCATCTGCCCCGGCGAAGAGAAGCCGTGGATGCGGTACTACGACGCCGCCCAGCACTCAGGAGACACCGGTCATGCCTTGTTCGACCTGGTCATCGATGTGCATGGCCCATCGGTCGATCGGAGATACCTGGACGAGGCGTCCACCAGACTGGCCGGCGCGGTAGCCGGCCACACCGCGGCCTACGTCCGATCCCGCGCGATCAGCGGGATCAAGCTCGCCTCGCTCACCATGGCCGCAGGAGATCCCGAGGAAGCCGCCTCCATAGGCGGCCGGGCAGTCACGGACGCGGGGACGGTACGTTCCCGCCGAGCACAGGACGACATGAAGGAGCTCGCCCGCCTCGCCCTCCCCCACCGGAGCCGAACGCCCGTGGCCGTCCTGCGCCACCGCATCCGGGAGGCCGTCCAGACATGACGCAGACCAGCAGCGCCGAGACGACGGTCAGGACCACGCTGGATGCGGCCTGCCGCCGTGCTGGACTCGACCCGGCCGGCGCCGAGCTGATGCGGCTCGGCGAGAACGCCCTGTACCGGTTGCCCGGCGGCATCGTCGCCCGTGTATCGCGCAGCGGCCAACTCGCCGCCGCGGCGCGGGAGGTGGCGGTGGCGCGCTGGCTCGAAGCCAACCACGTGCCGGCCGTACGGGCATGGCCGGACGTCGACCAGCCCGTGGAGGTCGACGGCCGGGCGGTCACCTGGTGGCGAGAGCTGCCACTCCACCGGCACGGCACCGCGCCGCTGGTCGCGACCGCCCTGCGCCGCCTCCACGACCTCCCACCGCCGACCGGCTTCGCCATCGGCCAGCTGGACCCGTTCGTCCGGCTGGCGGAGCGGATCGACCGCGCCGTCACCCTCGACGAGCGGGACCGCTCCTGGATGCGCGCCCACCTCGCCGAGCTGGAGGCCCGGTGGGTGGAGCTGCCCAAGGGCCTGCCGAAAACCGTCGTGCACGGGGACGCGTGGATCGGCAACGTAGTGAGGACGGACGACGGCGAGGCGGTGCTGCTGGATCTGGAGCGCTGCTCAGCCGGCCCACCCGAATGGGACCTGACCTCCACGGCGGTGAAGGCGTTCACTCTGGCCGGCATCACGACCGAGGACTACGACGCCTTCGTCCGGGCGTACGGGCACGACGTCACCTCGTGGGCTGGTTTCGAGACCCTACGGGACATCCGAGAGTTCCGTATGACCTGCATGGCCGCCCAGGTGGCAGCAGAGAATCCCGCCCGGCGCGACGAGGCGGTGCTGAGGCTGGCGTGCCTGCGTGGCGAGCGTGGACCAAGACCGTGGTCCTGGACAGCCGTGCCATAGCGCGCTTCCTGCGCGCTGCCGAGAAGCTTGCCCATCGCGTGACATGATCATTTATCGATGGCACCGTAGACAGCCTGCATCCCACTCGGAGCGTGCCACACTCAGATGTGCTAAGCCGCCGCCTCCGCATCCGGCCCCGGGGAGCCCGCAATGTCCGATTTCACGAAAGTGCTTCAAAACGGCCTCGGCTCCCAGTAAACATGCAGGTCGGCGAGAGTGCTCCCCGCGCACGCGGGGATGGTCCCCGATCATGCGGCGTCTGGGGGAACGGGGGGAAGTGCTCCCCGCGCACGCGGGGATGGTCCCTTCAGGCAGAGCTGAAGTCAGAGCGTGAAGCCGTGCTCCCCGCGCACGCGGGGATGGTCCCGCGATGAACGCCCCGAAGGGCGGCAGGACGATGTGCTCCCCGCGCACGCGGGGATGGTCCCGCTCGCGACGTACTCCCCGACATCGAGCGCGTGTGCTCCCCGCGCACGCGGGGATGGTCCCGTGGCCGGGGTGGTCGTGCCCGTGGTGGCCGTGTGCTCCCCGCGCACGCGGGGATGGTCCCCTCAGCAAGGGGTCCGTGCTCGAAATTGAATCGTGCTCCCCGCGCACGCGGGGATGGTCCCCGCACCTCGCTGCGCAGAGCCTCGGTCCGCGTGTGCTCCCCGCGCACGCGGGGATGGTCCCTCGCGGATCGCGCTGCGGGAGCTGAAGGAGAGGTGCTCCCCGCGCACGCGGGGATGGTCCCGTGGCGCTACCGGCCGTGCCCGAAGCGGAGAAGTGCTCCCCGCGCACGCGGGGATGGTCCCTACCAGCACGAGATGCCGCGCGAGGACCAGCAGTGCTCCCCGCGCACGCGGGGATGGTCCCGACCTGCACGACCGCCCGCGCACCGTGAGCGAGTGCTCCCCGCGCACGCGGGGATGGTCCCAGCCTGGGCGGCGCCGCAGTGGACATCACCGCGTGCTCCCCGCGCACGCGGGGATGGTCCCAGGGACTTGCTTAAGGGGGTTGTTAGAACGCTGTGCTCCCCGCGCACGCGGGGATGGTCCCAGCGTGTCCATGAGCGTCGTCGGGTCGACCGGGTGCTCCCCGCGCACGCGGGGATGGTCCCGCGCCCTCCTCCCCGTCGCCGTCGGCATCGCTGTGCTCCCCGCGCACGCGGGGATGGTCCCTGCCGAGACTCCGCTTGGTATAGACGAGCCCCGTGCTCCCCGCGCACGCGGGGATGGTCCCGATCCCCGAGCTGTTCACCATGGCCCTGAGCGGTGCTCCCCGCGCACGCGGGGATGGTCCCCTGGAAACGCGCGAGGGTGCGGACGCCTATTCGTGCTCCCCGCGCACGCGGGGATGGTCCCCCGTACATGTCCAGCGTGGCGCTGCGGGAGACGTGCTCCCCGCGCACGCGGGGATGGTCCTGATGCGCGCTTGCAGGGCTTCAACCTGGGGTTGTGCTCCCCGCGCACGCGGGGATGGTCCCATGCCTGGAAGCGCCTGAGTTTGCCGCTGACGGTGCTCCCCGCGCACGCGGGGATGGTCCTCCGGGCGGGTGCTGAACCACACCTATGTCGGAGTGCTCCCCGCGCACGCGGGGATGGTCCCAGTGGAGCGGATGATGGCGCGCATCGCGGACTGTGCTCCCCGCGCACGCGGGGATGGTCCCCTGACCCTGGATCGCCTGCGAGAGTTTCCGCAGTGCTCCCCGCGCACGCGGGGATGGTCCCTCCTGGTCGGCTTGGCATCTGGCTTCACGTCGAGCTCAGTGCTCCCCGCGCACGCGGGGATGGTCCCGAGTGGCGTCGGCTGGAGCTGCAGGACGAGGTGTGCTCCCCGCGCACGCGGGGATGGTCCTACGGTGATCGCGTGCCCGAAACGACAGGTCGTGTGCTCCCCGCGCACGCGGGGATGGTCCCGTTGACCCGGCTGAGCACGAGCTCAGCCGGGTGTGCTCCCCGCACACGCGGGGATGGTCCCTCCGGATGCTCCGTCGACCGGCCGCCCCGCAGGTGCTCCCCGCGCACGCGGGGATGGTCCCACTTCGATCACGCCGCGCTCCTCGGGCACGCCGTGCTCCCCGCGCACGCGGGGATGGTCCCGTTGACCCGGCTGAGCACGAGCTCAGCCGGGTGTGCTCCCCGCGCACGCGGGATGGCCCCGCGTACGAGTACCTGAAGAGGCTCTTCTCTGGGTGCTCCCCGCGCACGCCGGGATGGTCCCTCGTGCACCTTGCCGGGGGTGTCCTCGTGGTCGTGCTCCCCGCGCACGCGGGGATGGTCCCGCGCGCCGGGTCTCGCACACCTTCACCGCCTCGTGCTCCCCGCGCATGCGGGGATGGTCCCGCATCCAAGACGGGAAATACCCGCCCGGCACGGTGCTCCCCGCGCACGCGGGGATGGTCCCGCGCCCGCCACGCCCAGGGACAGGTTCTCCATGTGCTCCCCGCGCACGCGGGGATGGTCCCTACGTGCGGGGTGACGTGGTCGAGCTTCCGGGATGCTCCCCGCGCACGCGGGGATGGTCCGGTGCTGCTGGATGAGGGTTTGCCGATGGCGGAGTGCTCCCCGCGCACGCGGGGATGGTCCCCAAGGACGGCCCCGCGCCCTCGTACCGGCCGTGTGCTCCCCGCGCACGTGGGGATGGTCCCTCGGCCAGGTCGCGCAGCTTGTCCCGCTGTCCTGCGCTCCCCCGCACACGGGGATGGTCCCGTTCCGTCTTGCGAGCTGCACTCCTGGCCAAAGTGCTCCCGCGCACACAAGGAGCACCCGGAGATCGCCAGCCAACTCGTGCGGGCACCGCCACTCTTCGCTACGTCTATTGATCAGCTCTCCCGTATCGACGGCGCTTCGCCGCCTTGCTCCAGTTACGAGGCGCTTCCGATGAGGTCCGCTCCTGCCGCTCCTTCGGCCGGCGCAGCAGGATGAGTCCCTCGTGGTCGATGGGGTGCCACTTGTGATCATGTGTCTCGAAGGCGAACCCCTGCTCGTTGTCCGTGGTGTACGCAAGAAGTGCCCTGCCGGTGTCGGCGTACTGCTGGACCTGCAGCCAGAGTTGCTCTCGAATACGCGCTGACGGTCCCCCGATGAACACGCCGGGAGAGATCTCCATGAGCCAGCGGGTCAGGAACCCGCGCAGACCGACCGGGCATCGGGTGAGCACGATGACGGTCACCAGGGCACCTCATCCGCGTAGTTGCGCCCTGACTCCAGCTCGATGCCGTGATCGCTCTGTAGGAGCACTCGGTCGACGTCCTCGTCGACGGCGCCTGTCTCAGCGGTATCGCCGGTCAGAAGCAGGCGTTTGATGTCGCCCACGCACCGCTTGAGTAGACCGACCTTGTTGATCCTGTCGCGGACGGCACGACGGGTTCGTGATCCGACGTCATCCGGACTGTGCGCCGCTTCTTCAAAGGCGACCGGGATGGCAATTTCAGTCTTGTAGAGGTCTGCGATGTCGAGGACGAACGCGAGCTCATGCCCAGAGTGAATGAAGCCCAGCCCAGGCGAGCAACCGAGCGCCGCCACCGTGGTCTGAGCCACGCCGTACATGCACTGTGCCGCAGCCGTGATCGCCTGATTCAGGGGGTCGCCCGCGTTGAAGTCGCCAGGGATGTAGACCCTGCCGTTCCACGGAAGCCCGACGCGGTCGGCTTCCTTGCGGTAGTGCTCCTTGACCCGGCGTCCCTCTCTCCCGAGGAGCTCGTGCCGGGTCAACGCTGACGGATCCTCTCCCGGAAAACGCATGCGGTACATCTCCCGAGCTACCTCAAGCCGGGTTCGGCGGTTGGCCCACTTGGCCGCCTGTGGGCTTGATCCGGTTTGACGGACATCCGAGATCAGGGGTTCGCCCCCGAAAGGATGCCCATGATGGACAGCATGGGGAAGAAGAAGCCGCGTCCTCGCCGCTCGTTCACACCGGAGTTCAAGGCCGAGATCGTCGAGCTGTGCCGACGTGGTGACCGCTCGGTCGGCCAGGTGGCCAAGGACTTCGACCTGACCGAGACGGCGGTGCGGCAATGGGTGCGCCAGGCCGAGGTCGACGAGGGGCATCGGGATGGGCTGACCAGCAGTGAGAGGGAGGAGCTGGCGGCGTTGCGGCGGGAGAACCGGCGGCTGCGCGAGGACGTCGACGTTCTCAAGCGGGCGACGGCTTTCTTCGTGAGGGAGACCCGGTGAGCGTGCACCCGTTCATCGAGGCGGAGAAGCAGGGTGGTCACAGCGTCAAGCGCGCGTGTGAGTTGCTGGGAGTCTCCCGTGCCGCCTTCTACGCCCGCCGTACCGCAGTGCCCGGTCCGCGTGCGGTGCGCGATGCCGAACTGGCCGAGCGGATCGCCGTGGTGCACGCGCGCTCACGCGACAGCTACGGGGTGCCGCGGGTGCACGCGCAGTTGCGGCAGGACGGGCAGCGGTGCGGACGGCGGCGGGTGGCCCGGCTGATGCGCGCGCTGGGCCTGGCCGGACGGTATCAGCGACGCCGGCGGCAGACCACGGTCCCCGACCCGCAGGCGAGCCTTCGGCCGGACCTGATCGAGCGTGACTTCACACCGGACGCGGCGGCTATCGATACGCGCTGGTGCGGCGATATCACCTACATCGCCACCGAGGAGGGCTGGCTGTATCTGGCCACCGTCATCGACATCGCCTCCCGGCGGGTGGTCGGCTGGGCGACGGCCGATCATCTGCGTACCGGCCTGGTCGCCGAAGCCCTGCAGCAGGCCTGCGCCCGCCGCCGCCCGGCCGGGCCGGTGATCTTCCACTCCGATCGCGGCTGTCAATACACCAGCGCCGCCTACGCCGAGCTGGCCACACGGCTCGGCGTGCGGTTGTCGGTCGGACGGACCGGGCAGTGCTGGGACAACGCGCTGGCCGAGTCGTTCTTCGCCACCATCAAGGGCGAACTCCTCGATACCCGGCCCTGGCCCACCCGAGCTGCCGCCCGCAGAGCGATCTTCGAGTTCGTCGAAAGCTGGTACAACCTGCACCGGCTGCACAGCAGCCTGGGCTACCGTAGCCCTGCCGACTACGAGGCCGCCCGCGCGGCCTGACCACCACAACGATGGTGTCCGTCAAAGCGGAGCAAGCTCACTGCGCCTCCACGAGGGACGACGAACGATTGAGCGATCTCCCGCCGGAGTAGAAGCGAACGCCCTGCTCACCTACCCAGACCACGCCGGCTCCGCTGTCGCC
Organism: Nonomuraea antri; assembly: GCF_013283785.1. Lineage (GTDB taxonomy): Bacteria > Actinomycetota > Actinomycetes > Streptosporangiales > Streptosporangiaceae > Nonomuraea > Nonomuraea antri. Next base: position 31,534 of record NZ_JABCPZ010000034.1, on the reverse strand, counting down.
GAGCAGGCTCATCGCCTGATGAGTCACTCGGGTACCTGGGCCCAGGAGCAGGGTGCCGATCGTCGCGGCCGGGATGTGAGTGGTGCCGTGGGCGTCCTCGGCCGTGATCGCATTGTCTTCTCTGTGCAGGACGCAGCGTTCCAGATAGATGAAGGAGATGCGGTCTCCCATTCGCACGAGTTCGTGAGGCGAGGACTGGCCTCGCTGGCCTACGGTGGCCATCTTTCACGCCTCAGCGAGAGTCATCAGACCGCAGCCGTAGGCCTTCGCCTTGCCCAGCCCGCGGGTGAGGGTATGGCGCAAGGCGTCAGGGTCGGTCACCTGCAGGCGGCCGTCGAAGGTGACGGTGACGAGGGTGACGGGCTTTCGGTGGCCGGTCTTGGCGAATTCGAGTTGCCTGCGATCGCGCACGACGAGTTCGTACTGATCGAGTTCATCGTGCAGGCGTTGCTCCTGCGGCTTTTCGAGGACCGCGAAGCCCGCCTTCTCCTGTCGTTGGAGAAGCCAGTGCATCTGATGACGCTGTCCGATGTGCGCTGTGAGTTTGGTCGGTTCATCGGCGTTTCTGCGAATGCTGTGAACAGGGTTCGCAGTCAGGCGGAACGACCAGACGTCTCCCTTGGCCAGCCGGGACAGCAGGGGACTGTAGTCATGGGTCTGCCATCGCCCGGTCTCCGGCCAGCCGGCCTCCTCCACCAGATGGGTGAGGTCCGGTTTGTCTGGGCTTACGAGGTAGAGAAACGTCTCGGAGCGGCTGTTGCGGTCGATCCGCCAGAGAACCCGGGAGCCGCCGTCCTGAGGCAGGGGCTCTGCGAACGCAAACATGACCGCGGCGTGCAACCGCTGTGGCGAGGACAGCAGGCGTCGGGCGCCGAGCCGCGCGGTGTTGAAGCGGAACCTGGTCAGGAACATCATGCGCCCCCGAGAGCGGCGATGGGATCGTGGGCGGGGCCGGCCGCGGGATTGGTCACAGTGGCAGGGCGGGGCCGGTGGACACCACGAAGCCGGTACTGGCGGTGCAGGGGGTCGAAGCTCACCGGCTGGTCGCGCAAGCTGTCCACCGGCCCGTCCTCCTCGACAGCTTCCACAAGGATTTCGAGCTTGACCTGGTGCTCGTTGCGCCGCCGTCGCTGGTACCAGCGAGCAGCGCGCCACGGCTCCCGGCGCAGAGCCTCCACCAGGCCGTTCTCTCGAACTCCGAGATAGACCGGCCGGGACGGCGGGCAAGAGCGTCGTCCCAGGTATGGCAGGAAGACCGGCGCATGCAGCGCCAAGCGGAGCATGTCGATGAGCGTGTCGTCGCCTTCGACCCCGGCCACGAACACCGCATCCGCCAGATAGAACCGCTCCGACACGGGCGCGGCTTCGCCGGTGACGAAGTGGTGGGCGGTGTGGAAGTCGCGCAGCATCGTGCCCGGCTGATCCACTCGGACGCCGAAGCGCATGGCCGCCAGGTCGTCGAGGTCGTCCGAGCGCTCTCGCCCGAGGGCGGCCGCCAGCAACCCGATCACGCCGCTCTTGGTCGGCGCAGCTTCTGTGGACCGGCGGGCGAAGCGCGAAGTCGATCCCCAGGACTGAAGCGGTCCAGCGAGCTGCAACAGCAGGACGCTCATGCCTCGCCCTGCCTCCGTGCGACTTCCGCGCCCACGGCGGCGATCAGATCGGGCATGGGCATGCTGGAGCCGAGCCTGGTCAGGGCTTCGGTGCTCTTGCCCACCCGCAGAACCCACGTGGGATCGCTGTCTCCGATGCCGTACGCGGTCTCGACGTCGCTGAGATAGGAGACGAGCGCCTCGGTCGCCTGCTTCATGTGGCCGCCCGTCTCCGGATCGGCCCGGCAGGGCTCCTCGAATGCCGCCACGAGGTTGACGGGCCGTACGCTTCGTAGCTTCACGACGACGGCGTCGGGCAGGGTGTGGTTACCGAAGGTGTTGATCTTCCCTGTGGGCAGCGATGTGAGGAAGCACTGAACGAACGCTTCCACCGCCCTGCGGACGGGTTCAGTGACCGGCTCGTCGTCTCGGAGTCCGGCACCGAGGTTGCGGCGGAGCAGGTCGACGTCCACCGCGGCGTAGCGATAGAGGGTGGCGGAGTTGAACTCGACCGTGCCGATCATGCCGGCGCCCAGGTCGTCGTCCTCGCGTTCCTTGTAGTCGTCGACCGCCGTGTAGTAATCGGACTCGTTGTCCACCCGATGGACGCTGATCGAGTGCGCCACCTGGGCCGCAGCATCGACGTTGATGTCCGCTCCGTCCGCGATCATCCGGCCGAAGAGTGCGATGTCCACGGAGTGGTGCGTGTTCGCGATCCGCTTGGCCTGGTCCTTGACGGCCTTGTCCTTGAAGTAGTCCTTGCTGCCCGAACCGTGAGCCTTGACCGCGAGCTCTGCCAGACCATCGAGCTGATGAGCGCTCAGGAACATGAGGTACTTCGATTCAGGAGCCGCGGCACCCGCAGCCGCGTCATTACGACCTCTCTTCGGGACCTCGATCTTTGACCCTGTAGCGGTTTGAACGGTCTCCGCCGCGAGCGACCACGCATCGGCCTGCTCGATCGAACCGTCCAGTTTGCGGATGCGTTCGGCGAGCAGTTCCGCCACCCGCCGGGTTCGCACGCCGAGCTCGCTCGGATCCAGGAGCCCTTGGAAGCCCCGCCGGGTCGCTCGCTTCCACGCCTGGCTCGATACCCGGGCCCGGCGCACGCCACCGTACGTCGCCGTCTTGGGCGTCCCGGTGTCGTCGCGGTTCAAGCAGCTCGGAGGGACGGTCTGCAGCGCGTGGACTTCGAGGATGGTCCGAGTCATCAGGTGTCCTTGTCGGGGGTAGCTGCCGGGTCCGCATCGGCTCGTGGAGCGGCAGGACGGTAGGAGTGGAAACTGCCGCCCCAGCGCTGCCGCACCTGCCGCATGCCATCGGGGTCCTGCGCCTGGTACAGCTGCCGGGACAGGATCCCGTAGTCGAGCGCAATCGAGGCGTTGCGCAGCAGGATGACGACTTCGCGGAGGCGTTCGGTGAGCACCTTCGGCGTGGTCGCGGTGCCCAGACGGACGAAGCGGCGGCGGATCGGCTCGTCGAGCGTCGCGCTGGGCATGAGCCGGCGCACAGCGGTACCCAACTCCGTTCCCGTCTGATGCATGTCCTGGCCGGGTTTGGACTGCTGGTGGAGGGCGTACAGGGTGATGGCCGAGAACAACGCGAACTCGGCCTTGAGCGCCTCCCGCTCCGACAGCGACTGTTCGCCGTAGAGCTGTTCCGTCCCCGCCATGCCCCAGAGCTCGGGCACCTCTTCGGGCAGCTTCCCGGCTCCTCGTCTCAGCTGCGCCAATGCGGCGACGGCGGCGCTGGTGTCCGCCCGGTAGCCCCTCTGCAAGGCGCTGACATAGGTGGAAGCCGCCTCGCCGACGAGGTCTTGGACCGGACGCGGCGCAGTCGCCGTCTGTGATGGAGATGCGGTCGTCATGATGTGGCCTCCATGGCCTCGGTGCTCGCCGGAAGGGGTTCAGGTTCTTTCGGCACCACTGTCGGCAGTGCGGACCGCAACCGAGCGCGGAAGAGCAGATCGGCGTGGGAGGCGGTCAGCCACAGACTCTGACCCTTCCTTGTCTCGATCACCCGCCCCTCCCAGGCCGCATCCCCTGCCTCACGGAGCAACTCGTTCCCAAGACGGCTGATGATCTCGTGCGCCTCCCGCTGCCATGCCGCTCTGCGTTCCTTGGCATCGTCCTCAGGCCTTATGGCGGCCAGCCAGGTGCGGAACGCTCCATCCAGCATGGCGAATCCTCGGTGGCGTGCCATCTCCTTCCGAGACTCCGCCTCGTCGCCGCCGGCCCGGGCCAGGTCGGCCGCCAGGTCTCCGAGGGTTGTGACGGCGCTTTCCGCGTCGGAGACCGCATCGATCGCCGCCATCCCCAGCGGCTGATCCCGACCATGGAGCAGCACTACGGGGATGGCGACAGAGTCGTCCACGATCTCGTCGATGACGGATTGCTGGGTCCCGTATCGGGCGCCGATCAGGTGCGCCCGGATGAGGTAGCCGGTCGGCAGGTCACCTTCGACAGTGAGGCGCGCGACCCAGTCAAGGATCCGAGGGCGGACGATGCGTGCAGCTTCAGCACGCTGCTCGGCACCAGCCACACGACCGGCGACCAGGGCCCCCAAACCTCTCCAGGCGCTGCGGCTGACGTCATGCTCACGGGGCAGGTAGACCTGGGCGAGCCCGAGCTTCTTCTCCTGAACCGGACTGCGTCGCCAAGCCGTCATCGGCTCATGCTGATGTTTGTTACCTGGAGTCAGCGGATCGCCGTAGGTGAGGATCACTCCCGTGACGGCCTGGCCGTCGTGGAAGAGCCGTACCCGGCGGGACTGCCAGGTGTAGAGGTCTCTGACGCCGGCTGGCCTGCGGCTCAGCTCCAGCACATTGGTTTCGCCTGGCTTGTCCGGCGGGCGTCGCCAGGCCGGCCGGTCCTGATCCGGCTTGGTACGGAGATTGTCCGTGTCGAACGCGATCAGGTTGAGGAGCAACGTCTGTCTCAGCGTCTCTCCTTCGGCGAAGACGCCGCCCAGGTTCCCGGCCCATGCCACACCCTGCGGGTACGCCCGTCCGCCCTTCACCCTGGGGTCATCGAGGACGCCCGTCTTGATACCGGAGGTGTCGAAGGCGTGCGCGTGCACCAGCCAGCGAGCCGCCTCCGGGAAGGTGAGACGGTTTGCTCCGCGTCCACGCATGGTGAAGAACGGAAGGCCGTTCGGCACATCGGCGACGATCCGGTCCAGGGCGTTCACCTCGCCTTTCGCTGTCCGCAGCTCTGGCGTTTGGTAGAAGGGCTGGCTGGGATGGAGCAGATCGAATCGGTCGCGATGCTCGTCCAGGTAGTTGGTGATGCGTTCGATGGGCAACCCGTCGTCCCACAGTTCCTGCCAGTCGGCGAGTTCCGCGGGCCCGTCGACAGCGTCGTGCAGGATGGCCAGAAGGAGCCGCAGCAGCGCGAACTCCTGGGTCGGCACGTCGCCTACCAGCCGTCGCACGTTGTCCGCCTGCGCGAACACTTCGCGAAGTGACAGCTCGTCCTCGCTGCCGTCGCGGCGCTGGACCGGCAGCCATGGCTGCCGGGTCAGGTCGAACGAGGCCGCAGTGGGCTCCTCACTGGGCACGAGACACCTCCAGACCGTCCGTGGACGTGTAGCGCAGGTCGTAGCCTGCCAGCGAGGTACGACAATTCTCGTCAAGGACGAGGATCAGTTCGCCGGCCAGCCAGTAGCTCTCCTTGGCCTGCCAGGCGGGGATGTAGTGGCGCTCCAACTCGTCGATGGCCTTGTCCAGGACGGCGGGGAAGGAGAAGTGGTAGGGCAGGCGCAGCCCGCAACCTGCGACGATCCTGGCGAGGCGCGACTCCGGGACGACGTCCGTCGGCAGCTCCAACCCGCCGCGCCGTCTGGACAGGTTCGGCAAGGTCGCCAAGGTGCCATCGGCCCGGCGTTGCACCACAAGCACTTCGAGCGTCTCGCGGCTGTCACGCACCTGGGCGTGGCCTCGTCGCGTGTCGTCCGCGTCTCCTACACCGGCATCGATCCAGCCGAGCAGCGAGCGACCGGCCCGGCCGACATCCTTGATCTGAAAGTCCTGCGCGGCCTCTTCCTGTCTGGCCTGATGCAGTTCCTGAGCAGCCGCCGCCTTGGCCATCTCGTCCTGCCACTCGTCAGGCCCCACCGCACCGCTGCCGTAGGCGGCCTGAACCAGAGGGCTGATGTCCTCCGGCAACCGGATGACGTGCCCGTTCTCGGCTTCGCCGGACAGGAACGGTTCGAGGACTGCCGCCGATCTCAGCAGGGCGTGATCGCGATAGATCAGCGTGGAGCCCCTCACCGGCTTGGGCGGTGTCACATCCCAATCCGCACCCGTGAGCAGGCAACGCGCTGTCTGGAGCTTCTTCGGGCGATCGCTCTGATTCAGGCCGCGTACGTGCCGGTGAAGCCGTCCCATCCGCTGTAGGAGAAGGTCCACGGGACAGAGGTCGGAAACCAATAAGTCGAAGTCGATGTCCAGGGATTGCTCCGCCACGGAGCTCGCCACGACGATATGACGACCGGCAGGCCGACGGACTCCACTTTTTTCGGGAGGTCCGAAGCGGTTCAAAAGATCTGCATCTTTGTCGGCACGGTCGATATCCACGAAACGGGCATGTGCCACGGTGACATTCTCGCTGCCGAACAAGCCACGCAAATATGCCGCAGCCTCCAGGACACGATCTACGGTATTACGAACGACGAGCGCGCATCCTCCGTCTGCCAACTCCCGGTTAAGCCGGTCTCCCATGCTGGGCAGATCATCGCTCAGGCGATCTAAATGGACGCGAACAGCGCGGCCTGATGCCGCGGGCGTCTCAGGCAGAATCCTGCCGTCCGGCTCGACCGCCGTGAGAAGTGGATACCCTCGGGCCTCCGCCACCGCGTCGAGATCGGCATCCGCCCCCTTGCTTGCATACGCCTTGGCCAACTCGCGGCGGCGCATGGCCGGAAGCGTCGCCGACAGGACCACGACCGGTACCCGGTACGAGCCCAGCCACGACAACACTCGATCGAGGTAGGAGTTCATGTAGGTGTCGTAGGCGTGTGCCTCGTCGATGACGACGACCTTGCCCGCCAATGCGAGGTGGCGCAGCGCGAGATGGCGACTCTTCAACCCCATGAACAGAAGCTGATCAATCGTTCCAACGACGAACGACGAGAGCATCGCCTTCTTACGTCCGCGGAGCCACTGGTGCGCGACGAGTTCGGCCGGCGCCACCGACTGGTCGGCATTTGGCCGCCATCGACCGGCTTCACCGTCCAGTTCGACACCCCGCACGTTTCGACTGCCGGCCCGCATCAACGCGGCGAAGTCGTCGTTGAGCGCAGCCTTGGAGTGCGCCAGCAGAACTGACCGCCTTCCCGGGGCCGGCTGCAGGTCCGGAACGCGCTTCAACCATTCCAGCATCCGTGGAAACATCGCGTTGCCCGTGGCCATGGTGGGCAGGGCGATGAAACACCCACCAGCGCCAGACCTCGCAGCGAACACTTCGGCCGCAGCCAGTGCCGCTTCCGTCTTTCCCTCTCCCATGGGCGCCTCGACTATGAGCAGCCCGGGCGTCAGCATGCTCCGAGCCAGTTGCACCGCACTCTCTTGCACGGGTCGGATACGACTTCCGACCGGCAACCGGAACCGTGACTCGAAGACCTCCTGCACAGAGCCCTTCGGTTCGGATGCTTGCCACGGACTCGGCAGGTCCAAGCCGCGCCACGCCGACTCCACCCTGTCTCGGTCGCTGACGTGCTCGGCGTCGGGGAAGTACGGAAACAGGTCCGGATTACTGGCGATCCAATCGGCCACGATGACGAGGCCGGTCAGCAGTGCTTGGGCGGGCTGCGAGAGTCGTATTTCCCGCCAGCCGACCAGGGCTGCACTCACCTCGCACGCTTCTGCGCAGCGGTCCAAGAGTTCCCACTGCACGTCCCGCCACAGAGAAGCACACTCCGCGGTCCGTACGAGGTCTGGGTGGTCATTCAGCGCCTTGATGTCCGAGGCCGTCGGCGGAACCCCGTGATGACCCCCGATGATGACACCCAACTGCAACGTCTCAGACCGTGACCAGCCGAACCGCTCGATCAGCCATGCTTGCAGGAGCACCTGACCGACGAGACCATGCGGACCTAGTTTCCGATCCAGGAATGCTTTATGGGGCGGCATTTCCAAACCCGCCGCTCGCATCGCGTCGGCGAGCGATTCCACCTGACACGCAAAAGCCGGACTGGCCTTGCCGATGTCGTGAATGGTCGCCAGCCATATCGCCAGTCGACGACCGTCTTTCAAACCGTCGGGAAGTCCTGCGGCGATTACTCGTTTAACCTGTAATGGCAGCCATCGGTCCCAGAGGAGCCCCGCCACTGCGCCGCTGTCAGCGAAGTGCCGCCACAACGGCAACCACCCATCGGTGTCCCGATCATGCTTCGCCCAGACAGTACGGGCATATACGGACAAACCATCAACGAATGCGGCGGGTTGCGACTCTTCGTTGAGCACGAGAGCTATTAAAGTGCATGAGACTCGCTGCGTTGCCATCTTTTCGGCAACAAAGCTCCAACGAGAGTCGGCCGGCCCCTGGAGAGCAGGGCCGGGTTGCCCAACACTCCTAGGTACTGCAGCCTGGAACGACTAGATAGTCAACTTGATAACCGAAATGTCCAGCCATGTCCTTTTCTGTGAAAGTGCTCATTTTCAGGCCCAGACGCTGACAACGTCGCAGGTCAGGGAGAGTGCTCCCCGCGCACGCGGGGATGGTCCCCCCGCAGCGCGCGCCGGGCCTCCCCGCTCGCGTGCTCCCCGCGCACGCGGGGATGGTCCCTTGGCCAGCTCCGCCACCTGAGCGGCGGTGTTGTGCTCCCCGCGCACGCGGGGATGGTCCCGCAAACTCAGCCCCGAGGGCCTGGCCGCCGTCGTGCTCCCCGCGCACGCGGGGATGGTCCCCCCCGCTCCACCAGGGGAAAAGTCTGTACGGGGTGCTCCCCGCGCACGCGGGGATGGTCCCAGCAAGTCCAGCAGGGCGCGCACCACGGCGACGTGCTCCCCGCGCACGCGGGGATGGTCCCCAGGTCCTCATCACCACGCTGGACAACGCCATGTGCTCCCCGCGCACGCGGGGATGGTCCCACGTCGTAGGGCAGCTTCCACGCCCGAACCCGGTGCTCCCCGCGCACGCGGGGATGGTCCCGCCGTCGGCGCCACCGAATGACAGGGGGCTGGGTGCTCCCCGCGCACGCGGGGATGGTCCTAGCGGGCTGTGACACTTTCCTGAGATCAACTGGTGCTCCCCGCGCACGCGGGGATGGTCCCATGTACATCGCCTTGCCGCGCGCCACAGGATCGTGCTCCCCGCGCACGCGGGGATGGTCCCGACGTCCAGCGCAGCAGGGTCACCTCGCCGGTGTGCTCCCCGCGCACGCGGGGATGGTCCCGTGTACGTGGAGGAGGGGTACGCCTACCGGGTGTGCTCCCCGCGCACGCGGGGATGGTCCCCGATCCCATGCCGCGCTCGGTGTAGATCCATCCGTGCTCCCCGCGCACGCGGGGATGGTCCCAGTGTGATCAGGGTCGCCCGGCCGGTCCGCCTGTGCTCCCCGCGCACGCGGGGATGGTCCCGGCACCTCGCCGAACTCGACCGCCGCCGCGCCGTGCTCCCCGCGCACGCGGGGATGGTCCCGAGCCCGGCGTGTTCTTCTTCACCACGGACGGGTGCTCCCCGCGCACGCGGGGATGGTCCCGTCAGGACCGTCTAATGACCGACACCCGCACCGTGCTCCCCGCGCACGCGGGGATGGTCCTTCGGGCTCCGGCACAAGAGCCAACGCGGACTGGTGCTCCCCGCGCACGCGGGGATGGTCCCTCGCACGGGATCGTGGTCTTCTCCGCGCCCTTGTGCTCCCCGCGCACGCGGGGATGGTCCCTTGGGGGCGCGCGGGTCGATCAGGCCGGCGGCTTGCTCCCCGCGCACGCGGGGATGGTCCCAATCGCAACCGCGAGTTCGTCCCCTTCAAGGTGTGCTCCCCGGCTATCGATCGTTGATCGAGTGCAGTAGATGAACGACCGAGCCGTGCCAAATACGTGCGCAATTCTCGTCCGGCTCGCCTCTGCTCAGCCCTCTGACCTGGGGAAACGGCCAGGCTGTTTGGCTGACTCCTAAAGCGGGTGCCGCAGGTTCGAATCCTGCCGGGGGCACTCTTCTCCACCAAGCGATTCGCCTTCTGACCTGCGGTTTCTCAGCCGCAGGTCTTTGCTTTCCAGACCCGGATAGGCCACCGAGAGCAGGCGCATGCAGCCATAGGACCTTGATCACGGGATATGCACGGGATGATCTTGACGTTGTTTCCGCACGTCGAGTCCCTGTCTCAGCCGGACCGCCTCCATGAAGCCCAGCGATTGCACCAGGTCGAGCGCGGACGCCACCTTGCCGGTTAATCCCCGTGACGAACACGAACAGTCGATCTACTCTGAACTGAACGTCACAGGGGTGGACCGCGGGCCGGCCTGCCGATGGGTTGACCGTGTCCGGCTGTTCCGGTGTAGAGCGGAGGGCTGATTGAGGTGGCGAGTGGTCGCAGCGAGTGGGAACGGCGCCAGGCAGCTCTTCGCCGCGAAGCCGAACGACAAGCCCGCGAAGCTGCGAAGGCCGCCAAAGAGCAGGAACGTGAGCGCCAACGCCAACACCTCGAACGTCAGCAATCCAGCACCGAGCGGAAGTCCGCCGAGGTCGCCCAGCGCATTGGAGAACTAGACAAGGTCTTGGTCTCGGCGCTGGGAGTCCGCCCTCTCTCCTTCGATCAGATGCGAGTGGCCAGCTCCATACCGCCGTTCGCGCCAGATCCCCGCCTGACCGTCTCCGAGTCGGCTCCCGACTGGGCGGCTTACCAACCTTCCCCACCATCCAGCGTGGGCAAGCTCCTCGGAGGCAAGGCTCGCTACGAACGAGCCCTGACCGAAGCCCGCGCCCGCTACAACAGAGCAACTGACAGCTATCAGCAGCGTGTGCAACAACGGCTGAGCGAGTTGAATGCCGCTCGCAGCGCCTACGACCGCCGGGTGGCCGAGGAGAAGAGGAAGGTCGCAGAAGCCAACGCTCAGCTCAACCAGATACGTGCAGACTTCGACGCTGGCCGTCCGGAAGCGTTGGAGTGGTTCGCGACGAAGGTGTTGGAACGATCGACGTACCCGCCGGGATTCCCCAAGCTCTTCCAGGTGGCATATCGCCCCGAGAACCGCGATCTGGTCGTCGAATTCGAGCTACCGCCGCAGAGCGTCGTGCCGGAGGTACGTGCGTACAAGTACGTCAAAGCTCGGGACACCATCGACCCGATTCCGCGGCCGCAGACGGAAGTGAAGCAGCGATACGCCAAGCTCCTCGCCGACGTTGCGCTCCGCACCTTGCACGAGATCTTCACCTCGACACCCCGTGAACTCGTCGAAGCGGTCGTGTTCAACGGACGCCTCAACACCGTCGATCAGGCGACAGGCAAGAAGGTTCGCCCTCACCTGCTGAGCGTTGAGGCCGAACGGGCTGAGTTCGAAGACCTCGTCCTCGCCGACGTCAATCCGGTGGCATGCCTGAAACGCCTCAACGCTCTCGTGTCACCGAACCCGTACGATCTTGAAGCCATCGAGCCATTCATTACCTTCGATCTCAAGCGCTTCCGGTTCTCCGAGGACATGGACGTCGTGTCGGGGCTCGATTCCCGGCGTAACCTGCTCAAACTCTCGCCCACGGAGTTCGAGCATTTGGTGAGAGAGCTGTTCGTGGCTATGGGCGCCGAGGCATGGACGACCATCCCCTCGAAAGACGGCGGTGTTGACGCCGTGGCAACAAGCGACAACCTCTTTTTCGGAGGTGTCTGTCTCATCCAGGCGAAGCGATGGGCGAATCTGGTCGGCCTCGAAGCTGTTCACGCCCTCACCGGCGTAATGGCCGATCACAACGCAACTACCGGTGTCCTGGTCACCACTTCATGGTTCGGTCGGGCCAGCGAGCAGTTCGCTCAGCGCAACAGGATCACCCTCATCAACGGTGCGGAGCTCAAACATCTCATCAAGAAACACTTGAACATCGATGTCATTCCAGGCACCACACCCCCACGCAACTTGAGAGCCTCCGACAATAAGCAAACCGGCCGCCCTGGGCCCACTATCTGACGCGATATGTGAATCTGTGATGCGCACGTGTTCTATCAGATGCGCTAGCTCATTTTATGGCGCACCTCCTGGATGAATTTCCACCATCCGTCGGCGCGTCCTTCTGCAACGCCGTGGCGTTTCAAGGACAGTTGAAGGGTTCGCTTCAGCGGATGAGGCGATTTCATGATCGCCTCGTTTCTCAGAGCTAGACGGGTGAGCTGGCCGTCTGTGGGCGGACGGTTGCTCTTCTGCCCGTTGCAGTCCCTGTGCGCGGGTGCCAGATTCCAGATCGCGTCCAGATCTATGTCCGCGCCAAGCAGTAGCCGCTTGAACGAATACGGGAACACGTGGTCCACGGCGACTTCGTCCACACCAAGGATGAGCGGTTCAGCGCAGATGATGCATCGGCCATGCTGGAACCCGATGACGGCCTCGGTAACCCCTGTGACCGAGCGTCGGCGCTGTTTGTCGGTGATCTGCAGCGCCTCCAGGTCGACGGCGACGCCTTCCTCGACCAGGCTTCGCCCTACTCCGGCGGCGAAGGACGTCTCGACGATGCTCCATCGCGCGACCAGTTCCGCCTGCAAACCGGACTGCTGCTCCGACAGTGCCACCTCGCGAAGGTGAGCGGTCAACCTGACCACCCGTTCCCGGGAAGTGCCAGTCACTTCGTAGAAGCGGTGAGGCACCTCAGCGCCTTCGCCGCGCAGGTTGTGGAACTTCTGCATCACCATCTCGGGCATCGACTTCATCGCAGCGGCCAGCAGTTTCTCGGTCGGGGAACCGAGCCGGACGGACTCGGCGGCCTCCTTCTGCGCCACGGACAGAAAATCCGACTCGCGGGGGGTGCCCCTCGTCGACGCCTGCGGCGCATGAGCCAGATGCTCCACCAGACTCATCGCGTACGGCTTGGCCAAGTCTCTGAGCAGGATGTCGGCCCGGCCTTCGGCGGCGGCCCCCAGCAACGCCTCGCCCAGGGCGAACTTGTAGGTACGCACGTTGGCGCCCATGAGCACGGCCAGCCGCCAGGAGGAGCGGGCGGTGGGCTCTTCGCGGAAGAACTCCAGAGTCATCCGTATATGCCAGTCTTGATCGCGATATCGACCGGTTCAGAGTAGTTCGCGATCACCGGCGATGTCACTGAGCCTGGATAGGCTTTTGAGCTCTACGGGGAGACCTTGGAAGAGCGAAGGATATGAAGCGTGGGCAAGCTGGTGCGGGACAACATTCCGGACATCATCCGTCGCAACGGCGAAGAACCGATCGTCACCGTGCTCGACGAAGCCGACTACCGCAAAGCCCTACTGACGAAGCTGTTCGAAGAGGCCACTGAGCTCAACGAAGCCTCCCCCGCCGGGGTCACCGCAGAGATCGCCGACGTGTACGAGGTCCTCCGCGCGCTGGCCGCGGTACATGGGCATGACTGGACGGCGGTCGAAGAAGTGGCGGCGGCCAAGAGAGAGGAACGCGGCGCGTTCCGTAACCGGCTCTACCTGGCGTGACACCCACGCCTTCGCCAGCGTGAAATCCGCTTGCTGAATGTCAGGAGCCAACCGGGAGGCTGCGAGCTTGGGCACGTGCCGAGGCGCGCAAGAGCTCGAATCCATTCTCGCCTCGGGGCTGGCACCGCCCGTGACCGTCGGCTGTTGCTGGCCGTGGAGCGACCCCCACCCAGATGGCACGCTCGTCAACGATGTCGTCATCGGCGACTGGGCCCGGCCATGGAGCGTCAAGAGGGATCACGCCATCGGCGCCTACCGCCGAGCATGCTGTGGGCCATGCTGCGACAAGCGGCTCTACACCCCTCCCCGCCACTCGCACAGACGGCTTGACTCAATCATTGAGATTCCTTCCCGAGGACGAAACCCTGATCTCGGATCTCCGTCAAACCTGATCAAGCCTGGCACCTAACTTGTGAGCTCATGCCAGTTCGGCAGTTGTCCTCGACGAGGTTGCGTCCACCCCATATCGTCACATTGATCCCAGGGATAGCCGTCTTAAGGTCCGGAGGAACCCGGATGATGGCGACGCAGGAAGAGATCAATGCAGCTCGACGCACGATCGAGCTCTTACGTGACCAGCACGCGAACGACGTGCGCAAGCTCATCGGCCTGCTCGAAAGCGGAGCGATGAAGGGCAAGGCCGCGGACAAGCTCATTCAGGATTGCCAGGGCTGGGAAGCTGCCTACCGGGATGTCTTTCGTCGGGCGCTCGCACAAGTCGAATCCATCCCCGCGCGCCCGGAGATGAAGAATCCGCTTGATTGGACCGGGCCTCCGTTCTTTCCACCCCCTGACGGGGTTCGCCGATGAGTTCGCCGGCGAACCGAGTCGGCATAGATCCGGCGCTGATGACGCAACTCATCGCCGAGATGAAGCGCCTAGAGGGATCATGGTCTGATGTTGACGTCCAAATCCACAATGCCTTGCGCTCGATCGGTACGACGATCTCCGGCCCTGGTCTTCTGAAGGACATCGGGTTCCAGGTCGCGAGAGAGGTACCCAGGCTGCAGCAACGCCTCGACCTCATCATCAATACCCAGAAGATCGGACTGGACAAGGGAGTGGTCTGGGCAGACGAAACGCTCTGGGCATCCAACTCGCCTGCGGGTGGTGCGGCAGCGGCCAAGTCCGTCGCCGACCAGTTGCGGAAGGCGAGGAAGGACGCTACGGAAGCCGGGGGCCCGATGGTACTGAGCCGCGAGACCCTTGATCTTTTGGAGCGGCACCAGCACGATCCGTACTTCGCCGTCGCCCTCATGAAGGAGATTCCTCCCAAGGAACTCAAGGCTCTCTTAGGTGATCTTCATGGCTCAGTACGCAACCCTATGGTCAAGGATGGTGCAGGACCACAGTCTTCAGACCTGGATCGATTGCTGAAAACCTTGAGTGTGACCCTCGGAACAGCCTCGCGAGGCGTCGGCGACATGAGGCTGCCCAAGGGGTACACCGATGAGCTGATAGCGACCGACGGATCTGTGGCTGCGGTAGACGGCCGTATCGTTGACAAGCTCCTGCAGTACGGCACCTTCGACGACGCGTTTCTTCGCGACATCGCCAACAAAGTCTTCGACAACGCGCAGAAGCCAGCCTCGGAACGCGCGGACGTCATCGCGTTCAGTTCCGGACTGGCGACTGCGCTGGCGAGGAATCCAAGGGTCGCTCAGGATTTCTTCACCGATCCTGTGCGTAAGCCCCTGGCCTTCCTGATGAGAGAGACCCACTGGAGCGACCGTGGTGCGGCGCTCGGCCGTGCGATCGAGGCCGCCACTCGGACATACCGCGACCATGGTCAGCCTCCAGGTACTTCACGCGGATACAAGTCGGCGCTCATCGCATCGTGGGCCGGCCACTTCTGGTCGGATCCAAAAGCTCAGGCCGCCCTTGCCGATAGCCGACAGAGTGCCGCTCGCATCTTCTCCACCTATATGAGCGACGTTCATCGTGTCGCCAACGGCACTACCTCCGAGAAGCCAGGGGTTCATCCACTGCCAGATACGGACCCCAACCTCCCCGGCAACCAACCTCATGGTGCCCGCTTCGACAGAGAAAACCTAATGAAGGCGATGACCTGGGCGGCAAAGGATCCGAAGGCATTCAGTGCCATCGTTGAAGGCCACGGAGAGTACAGCCTCAAGCTGTTGGATGCACGTGCAGCAGCGGTCGCGAAAGAAGTGAACGGCGAGTTCACCGCCTGGCTGAGACGCCACCCTGAAGCCACGAAAGCCGAGCAGAGTGCCTATCGTGAGAAGATTTTGAAGGACAGCATGGCCGGCAGCCCGGGAGATTTCTTCAAGGCCCAAGTGTTCTCCTTGAGCAAATCGCTCTACTTCGTGACCGACGCCGGCAATATGGCCAGCATCAACGATGCCGATAGAAAGGATGAGCGAAACAAAGCCTTCTCAGAAGGCCTTGCAAGAACCACCAAGCTGGCGCTCACGCCGTTCGGAAACGCGCCCGCCGCGATCTTCGAGTTTGCCGAAGGGTTTGTCAGTGACAAAATAAAGTTCAACGAAGGCGATAAGGCGCGCGATCAAGGAGAGAGCAAGCTGCTCCAGAGTCAGAATCTTTTCAAGGATGTAACCGCAAACATCATGATGCGATACGGCCTGTTTGGAAAGGAAGCCGCATCAGATGGAACCCATCCTCACGCATTCGGAAACTCCGCAAAGGGCTCGGAAGGCGATTTTCTCGAGGGAGGTTTGATCAAGCCGCGCAGCCAAATGACCGAGACCGAGGTGGCCGCGTACGAGGAGTGGTTGAAGCACTCGAAGGCTTCGGGCATCTTCGCCAGCGTATCCCAGAATGTCGAGCAGGGGTTCCAGAGGCCTGTTCCAAAGTACGAGGAGGCCAAAGATTGAAACCTTGTCGTACGACAGGGGTAATGCTGGTAGTTCTAGTCACCACCCTAGCAGCCTGCACGCCTTCCTCTTCGCCTCTCCCTAAGGATCAACATCCCTTGGCGAGCGTGACAGTGCCGCCACTGGAATGTGGAGTCGTCTCCCGCCAAGCCATAGCTCGCGCTCTGGGACTGAACAACTTCCTCGCGAGTGGTTCGACGTCAGTAACCCGTTTTTCGCACTGCATCATCAACAAATCTCCAGAGCCAGACACCAGCGCACTGATGTCCATCGAACTGTACAACCCATTCGACTCCACACTGGAAAGCCTAGAATACACGCAGGAAAAGGATAAAGGGATCGACCTCCCCTCTGGCGCAGGCCCTGGCTACAGCGCTCCCATAAAAGACGCCGACGGGAATGTCGTTGGAGCAAAAGCGCTAGCTTGGACACAAGAAGGCAAGAAGCTTCTTTCTATTTACATAGCTCGCGGGGCACCAGGAAGAGATCACCGAGCGGACGTCATCGAATTCGCACGACAGCTGCGGTCGCTTCTTCTCTCGTGAGCCCATTTTCAGACGTCTGCGCCGGCCTCTACCAGAATCAAAACCCCAACATGGGATCCGTCGCCGTCCTGCTACGCCATATGGCCCCGCCATCCGGAATGCAGCGAGTCAAAGGCTTTTCCGTGGCAGCGAGTGATCCGACCTGGCAGGTATGACATATACCGCAAAGAATGACTCTGGCAAGGACCATCCACTACATCACGCATACTTTCTAGCCAATTTGCCAGGACGGGAACAGAGACCGGACTCCCAGGACAACCTGTACAGGTGCAATACAGGACTGCTGCTGCGGCACCTGGAGCAGCGTTGCTGCCTGCGCACGGACCAGTGGACGGCCGTTCGCGAGGCTTCTGACGTTGAGCTGCTGGAGCGGTTGGGCGAGCACGGCGAGCAGGTGCCGGTGGCCAGGATCGACTTCGGGGCGCGGCCGGGGGGTGAGAATCGGCCGCAAGAGGCGTTCTCCGCGTTGTTCATGATCAAACGCCAGCTCGCCCGGTACCGGATCACGACTCCGCGATTCGACTTCGCCGCGATCACCTACCTCCACAAGCTCGGCTTCGACATCGCGCACCGGGTTCCGGAGCTGTTCCCTCGGAGGGAAACCGGCATCGCCCTGGATCTCGCCGACGCTGTCATGACGCTTCCTGTCCTGCGCGTGGGCCAGCAGCTGTTCCAGCTGGTGAACTCACGAATGGACGAGGTCTTTACCCGGAGGCGGATGCAGCGCCGCATGCCGCAGGAGGATGCCGAGCAGATCCTCACGCTGGTGCCCGAACCGGACCTGCTGCACGAGCTGCCGCGCCTGTTCGCCAAGGATCTGAACGACGCCGCCGAAGAGCATGCGCGCATCGTGTTGCTGTTCGACACCCATGAAGCCTTCTTCGGCGAGGCCATCGGCGACGCGGACAGCCTGATCCACGCCGACAAGCTGATGCGGGACGAGTGGCTGCGCTGCCTGCTGAGCCACCTCGATCTGGGGGCCGGGATCGTCGCCATCCTGGCGGGCCGTACCCGTCCGCCCTGGTCGACCACGCCCGTCTTCCCCATTCCCGAGCGCCGGCTGGACGTTACCGAGGGCGTCTACAGACGCGATTGACGATCGAGATCATCCGCGTTCATAAGTCTGAACTCTAGAGCGAGATTTATGCCACGATTGTCGCATCATTTCGGCAAGGGGAGGCTGCTTGGTCGTTTTCGCCTGCGCAGAATGTGGCGCCGTGGTGACCACGCGAGTGGCGCGAGTGGCGCTTCCCGACCACGCCGGCCAGAAGTACGGCTATGGCCTGCTCCCCAGTCTTCTGGAGCCAGGAACATACGCCGTGGACCCTGGAGACGGCCGGCCTTGGCAACCCTTGCAGCCCGAACCGGAAATATATGGCGTCCGGCTAATGAGGTACTGCATCACGGGCCCGGCGGACAGGATCGGGATTGCGCCGGGCGACGTCCGGCGAACGGTCTTCATCTGGGAGCGGCTGGGCGGCTGCTGTTGCGGGTGGGACGGCCAATACGGCCCCAACCTCGCGTGCGCAAAGTGCGGCCATCCGGTGGCGACCCGTGTCGACGACTGCGGGTTCTGGCAGGTGGTGTGGCTGGAGCCGGACGCCGTGCGCCCCGTCGCCGTCGCCGGCCCCGTCCAGCGCGTGATGGACTGGGAGGACCTATCGAGCACGCCACCCGTTGACCAGCGTGGTTACTGGAGTCCACAGTGGGAGGCTTCGGTCGCGGTGGCACTGGCGCACCTGCTGACGGTCTCGGATGGTAAACAGGTGGCCGTCCCCGATGGGCCTGTCGCAGAGGTGTTTCGTCAGGCGATCGACGCTCTCTTCCCTCCTGGGCCACCGGAACTACACCTCGTCCTGGCCGGGCCCGGCCTGCCCGCCGCCATCACCGACATCGCCCTGGTACCACGGCATCCGCAGACCGGCGAGGTATGGCCATGCGAGGCAGGAGCAGTGGTCCCGCTGGCCGCAGATGTGTGGACGTATCTGGCCTTCCACGACGATCGGCGGCTCTTACCGGCGGCGTACGGGATGCCCGCCGGCGTTCGCCGCGACGATCCGCCCCCACTACTGCCGAACTCTCTTTTCCGCCCTAATACTCCAGCCGCACTTATCGATCTTTGAGCGGTCGTCGCTGGTAGTGGCTTTGCCGGGCGCGGGCTTGATGACGTCGTCGCCAGCGCGACCAATGCAGGATGTGCTCCACGTCGACGAGTGGACGGGTCAGCAGGGCGAACAGGCGGCGGATCTCGTTGGAAGAGATCGCGACGAGCTGACCCGTGCCAGCAGGTGAGGCAGGTTCGGGACGGAGAGTGGCGCGGGTGACGGCCAAGAAGGCCAGGGCGAGCATGGCCAGGGTGACATAGCGATACCAGGCGGGATAGAGCCGGACCTGGTAGTGATCGAAGGCGGCCTCGTTCTTGCCGGTCTGGAAGCATTCCTCGATCGTCCAACGGGCTCCGGCCACCTGCACCAGGCGCTGTAACGGCACCGGTCGGGGCGTGTGGCACAGGTAGAAGGCCAGGTCGGTGGGATTGCTGAGGGAGCGGCGGATGAGCAGGCGGTGGGCTGGGCCAGCGGTGGCGATCAGTGCCCAGTCGTAGCGCCGCTCGCCCTTGGCGCCCGGCCCGCAGGACAGGCGCTGCCAGCCGCTCTTGGGCACCTTGGCGGCCATGACATCGGCGCGGACCTTGCCGGCACCGGTGGTGATCTGGTGGGCGCGGGAGACGGCGAGCACGTAGCCGACCTGGTGTTCTTCCAGGTAGCGGCGTAGCGGACCGTTGTCGCCGTAGGCCTCATCGGCGGTCACCCAGCCGAACGGCACCCCCGCGGCCAGCACTCGTTCGATCATGGCCTGCAGCAGCTGGGGTTTGGTGGCGAAGCCGGTCTGCTCGGGGATCTGTGCGGCGGCGCAGCGTTCGGGCTGGGCGATCCAGGAGTCCTTGGGCAGGTAGAGCTCCCGGTCCAGCACGGCCCGGCCGCGGCCGGAGGCGTAGCCGAGGAACACCCCGATCTGGCAGTTGGCGACCTTGCCCAGCGTGCCGGTGTATTGCCGTTGCACTCCCGCTGAACAGGCCCCCTGCTTGGCGAAGCCGGTGTCGTCGCCGACCAGGACTCCATCAGCTTCGCCCAAGTGCTGCATCAGATAGGCGCGGATGTCGTCGCGCACGCCATCGGCATCCCATTTGGCGGCATTGAACAGCCGCTGCATGCCATCAGGAGTGCTCTCGCCGGCGTATTCGGCCAGCGACCAACCGTTCTTACGCTCCAGCCCGGACAGCAGGCCCTCCAGGCAAGCACGTGCCCGCCGCCGCACCTCGGGTCGTTTGAAGCGTCCCGCCACCAGCGCGAACGCGGCATCCAGACCGGCTTGCAGACGGGTGGCGTCGAGATGTTCTACCCTGGCCATCGCGGCCACCGCATGATCTTCAGATCCATCACACCTGAATGATCACAGCGGTGGCCGTTCCCCTTTAATCCGGGATTTGCCTGGGCAGACCCAGGCAGTACTGGGTCTGCCCAGGCATGCCTAAGCACACCTACTCCGGGGAGAAGTGCAGCTGGAGTACTAATGCGTGGGTGTTCCTCAACACGCTGGAGCGATTACCAGCGGTTCAGCAGCCGTGGTTGCGCCGCATCTATGACCGGATAAAACATCGTCCATACATCAACCCGTTCTGGTAGCCGTCAGACCTCGAACCCAGGCGTATACGCCACCTACATCAGCCCGTTCTCGCCGACCAGCTCCATTCCTCAGCCTGGGCCTGACGATCTTTGGTCTCGCAGCGCAGACCGCAGGCAATCCCTCTGATCGCCGTACAGGCTCTAGGCCGCGTATCGAGTCGTATTCAAGACGTGGTCCTGGTGAGGTCTTTGATCCAGATCATTGAGGCGCGCAGGTGGAGGCCGGCCAGGTAGCTGTCCGGAGTCTTGTCATGCCTTGAGCCTGTTGATCAGGCGCTCAACGGTGTTCCTCTCCTTGTAGAGATCGGCGTCGTAGTCGATAGGCCGTCCGCCCGCGGAGCCCTTGTTCTTGCGGTTGGCAGCCTGATCTCTCTTCTTCGGGATCACCGCCTTGATGCCGCGCCGGCGCAGGTGAGCTCGGTCACCGCGGGAGGAGTAGGCCTTGTCGGCGGCGACCGCACTCGGCCAGGTACGGGACGGCCGGCAGCCCCCACCTGTTGAGAATGGAGGCCGAGCGGGCCGAGTTTCAGGACCTCGTCCGGGCCGACGTCAACCCAGTGGCCTACCTGAAACGGCTCAACGCGCTCGTCTCGCCGAACCCCTACAATCTCGAAGCCATCGAGCCGTTCATCACCGTCGATCTCAAGCGGTTTCGCTTGTCGGAGGACATGAACGTCCTGTCGGGGCTGGACTCGCGGCGCAACCTGCTCAAGCTCTCACCGACCGCGTTCGAGCACCTGGTACGGGAGTTGTTCGTGGCCATGGACGCCGAGGCCTGGACCACCATCCCGTCCAAGGACGGTGGCGTGGACGCCGTGGCGACCGGCGACGACCTCTTCTTCAGCGGCGTCTGCCTCATTCAGGCCAAGCGGTGGTCAAGGCTGGTCGGGTTAGAGGCGGTGCACGCGCTCACCGGCGTCATGGCCGACCACAACGCGACCATCGGCGTCCTGGTCACCACGTCGTGGTTCGGCCGCGCCAGTGAGCAGTTCGCCCAGCGCAACAGGATCACTCTGATCAACCGAGCCGAGCTCAAACACCTCATCAAGAAGCATCTGAAGATTGATGTGTTTCCGGGCGCAACTCCACCGAGAAACGCGAGGGCGTCTGACCACAAACAGTCTGGGCGACCTGGCCCAACCATCTAACTTCTCTTGGCACAGGTTCAGCGCTAGTGGCAAAGCTCAGCCATGCCCTTCCTGAATTTATCTTTCGCCCGGAAGGCAGCGAGAGACGAACAATAGGCCGACGCGGCGCGGCCACCATCAGGGGATACGCACGCGCGGTCAGTTCGGTTCATGCCGTATGCCAGTTCGGCAAGTTCACTCGACCGGCCGCAATTCTCCCTTTATCGTCACGTGGGTCTACGGGATAGCTGCCCATGAAGAACAAGGGATCCCTGACATGCCGATGTCGCGTGAGCAGGTGGAGCAGGCGCTGCGGCGAGCCGAAGAACTGACCGATCAGGTACGCGGTTCCCTGGACCGCGCTCTCGGGCTGATGGGCCAGCCGGTGTGGACCGGGCCGGCAGCCGACCAGTTCGGCGCCGAGTTGGCCGCGCAGAGGCAGGCCCTGCTGACCGCGTGCACCGGCGTGGTCGACGACCTACGTGGCCTGCTGGCCCGAACTCAGGGGTAATGGCATGGCCCTCGACGGCATGGTCCCTGACGGCGTCCGCGCACTCAAGGACGAACTGAGCAAAGCGCAGAGCACCCTTGAGTCCGCGGGCAACGAATTGTGGAGCCTGCTGCTGGGTGTCGGGCTCGCCACCGCGCATGCCGACACGATTCGCAGGATGGGCGGCTGGGCCGGGTCCAAGATGCCCGACCTCCATCGGCGCGTACTGCTGCTGGAGCGCCTGGTGGCGCACGATCCCAAGGTCAAGCCCGACCTGCCGGTGTTCATCAAACCCGAGATGTTCGACGGCCGGCCGCTGCCCACGGTGGGCGGCGTGTGGGACCGGCTCCTTCAGGACGTGCAGTCCACTTTCGATCTGGATCAGAACTCCGGCAACCCTATGGCGGAAATGGCCAAGGGCGCGGTGGAAAGCACAGCCGGTCTCGCGGGCACGATGTGGGATTACTCCGAACTACGTCGGCTCATCGACCGCGACGGATGGCTGCGCCAAGCCCAGGACACCAAGGACGGGATCGTCGCCGGGGTGCAGAATCCCTGGGAGTTCCTCAAGGGGATCGTGGATTGGGAGACCTGGGTCGACAATCCCAACCGCGCTTTGGGCAGGCTTGGGCCCGACATTCTGATCGGCGCCGCCACCGGCGGCCTCGGCGGCGCCGCCTCCGTGGCGAGCAGGATGGCCCGGGTCGTCAGCAAGATGGACGAGCTTCTCAAGGTTGCCAAGGCCAACGCAGGCTCAGCCGTCGCCCCTGCCCGAATCAAGTCGGATGGCAGCTGGGAGTGGAAGAACTTGACCCTGAGCCCGGAGGCCAACCGTGTGGCAGACCGCAGGCTCGCCAAGATGCGGGCGGTCGAGCCACAGATATCGTCGGGGGTGCAGGCTGCGGCGGGTGACCTCGGAGCCGAAATGTCGGGCTTCCCCGAGCATGTGCTCAAAGGCCCGGACCGATTCAAGGAAAAGCTCGCGAAGGCGATGGAGAACAACCCTCACAGGACACCGGAGGATCTCAGCGCCAAACTGCACGACGGAATCCGCTACACCTTCACCTTCAGTGAAGATCGCTACGCGAAGGGCGTCGCGGATACAAAGAAGGCATTGGAGCAGCGTGGGTTCGAGTTGGTCCAGCAGATCCCGAACTGGAGTGAGCCCGGCAAGTATAAGGGGGTCAACACGAGGTGGCGGGGACCTGATGGGCAATTATTCGAACTGCAGATACACACGCCATCGAGTCTGTGGGCGAAGGAAGTGACGCACGAAGTCTACGAGTACAAGAAGAAGCTATCGCCTCAGGACCGGGCACGCTTGGAGGAGTACGAGAAGCAGATCTTCGAGGCTGTCCCCGTACCACGCGGAGCAAGAGACATCCCCGAATACACGGAAAGTGATTGACCATGGAAGAGCAGGTCACGTACTACGGCCTCTTGTTCACCGACGACACTCGCGATTCTCCGAGCGGCCTGGCACGGCGACGCATCCTGTCGGATGGCGGCATCATCGACGAAACCTTTCGGAGAGATCTCCAATGGCGTGAAAGTGACATCATCGATAGCTGGAGGCGTGGCGAGTCGACAGAAAGGCTTGTCGAACTCAGCGAAGCAGAGGCAGAGCGGGTCATGGAGCGGTTTCGGACGATGTTCGGCTAGGTCGGCAAGAGGCCAGTCCTTTCCACCCAATCTTGTGGCCCCTCCAAACATTCCCTGAGATTGCAAGCCAGGATGGCTAGGAACGGAGGGTCATGGGTTCCTGATGCCTTCAATGCCTCAGCCGCCGTAGAGTCTGTGGCAGCCCTGATTGCGTGTGCGGAACTCCGGAGGGTCCGGCGGAAACAGCTCCTCGCACTTCGCCGCCATCAGGGGAGACACTTTCTCGACCTTTCTCTCTCCCCCCCGGCCGAGATCTCGTTGAAATCAGCGAAGCCGAGGCGGAGCAGGTCATGGAAGGGATCCGTGAGAAGATCGGCCGGAAGACGCAGTAGAACCTCAGGCCGGCGCTCCTGATCGCGGGCCTCCCGGATGACTGAGCCTGTACTGGAGCAGGGTCAGCAACGCCGAGATTCGCACCCGTGGTCATGCGCTCAACAACGTGGTCTATCGGACCGATGATGAGCCCACGTCACGCCGCCGCTCAAGCAGCCGTCCTATGCCCGTATGCCATCAATCTGCCGGCATGCTCGAAGCGCATGCCGCCTGCGGCGCCCCCGGATTGGTCACGCCGTGTGCATGCGACGGGAACGCGCCGGGCGCATCTGCACGAAGACCGGGTTGCGGAACACCGAGCCCGTCAGCAGGCATTGTCCCTGCCCCAGCGCGGGAACCGTCGACCACAGCGCCTCGTGCACGCCGCCCGTGGTGGCACGCACCGGAGCCAGGTTTCCGGCCGACTTGAGCTGATGGATGAATCGCGTGTTCGCCAGCTCGAACAACTCCTCCGGCACATGTCCGGGCTGCTGCGACACCAGCACCAGACCCATCCAGCGCTTGCGGCCGCGACGGCTGATGACCTGCAACTGGTCCAGTACCGCTCGCATCCTGCCGGCGCTGGCCCGTGAGACGAACGTGTGCACCTCCTCGATCACGACCAGCACCGGCGGCCGCGGCCGGCCGTCCTTGCCGATGGGTTCGCCGCGAGCCACCGCGATCACCCGGTCGAACAGGGCCTGCAGCAGGAAGGAGATGGCGATGTTGCGGGCGCTGTCGTTGGTCTCACTCACGTCGAAGACGCTCAGGCGCCGCTCCACGAGAAGCTCGTCCACGTCCAGGTACGGCGTATTCCTGGTGGGCCGCCAGTCGAGCATCTCGGATCTGCCGAGCTTGTACAGCTTGTTCCGCAGCGTCGACGCGGTGGCCTTCTCCATCGAAAGGAGCCCGGGCGAGAGCAGGGGCATGCCGCCCGTGGTCGGGTCCTCCTGCAAGCCGTCGATCAGGTCGCTGAGATCGTAGGGGCGAGCGGGAGAAGGCGGTGCGGGGGCGGCGAGGGCGCCCATCTTGCCCGGCCGGGAGGTCCTCTCCGCGTTGCGCCGGGCCTGGCCTGTGATGGCACCCCACATTCTCACCTGGGGTTCGGTGAATTCGAGAACGTCGGCGACTATTTCCTCGGGCACGTCGGCGATCGGCACCTTGAAAGGCAGCGGATCGGGTGCGTCCGTCATGCCGGCGTTCGGCACGTACACCCGGAAGTCCGGGATGCCGCGCGGACGCCGCTCGTCGAAACGTTCCTCCAGCAGGCGGGCGAGGTGGGGCTCGTCGTTTCCCTCGTCCATCCGTACGTATTCGCCCTCGACGTCGATGGCGACGACCGCCCAGCCGGCGCGAATGGCTTCCTCCATCAGCACCTGGGTGGTGTTGGACTTGCCCGATCCGACGGTGCCGAATATGCCGGCGTTACGCGGCAGGAAACCCTTGTTCGCCGAATTCGCCTCGACTCTCACATCGTCGTAGCCGAGCAGCGAGCCCAACTGCATGTCGCCTTCGATGCCGAGCATCCGGCGCAGCCGGTCGCTGGGATAGATGAACACCTGGGAGTACGGGCGGGGGCGGGTCGAGGTGGGGAGAACGTTCTCCGTAGGCGTGACCTCACCGAGGATCTCGATCGTGCCGGCGGCGTAGTAGGTGGGCCGGAACTGGGTGCGTTCCGGATGGAGCAGTGTGGTACGGCTGATGGCCGAATCGGGGCTGATCTCGTGTGGGCTGTGGAAGGGGCCTTCGACGACGCGTCCCAGGAAGACGATGCCTTGTTCGGTGTCGTCAACGCCCACGTATGCGTCGCGGCGGAAATGGCGGCGCAGTTGTTCCGAGACCATGACGCCACTGCTGGTGTTGTCCGTTCCCGGCCCGTCGAAGGCGACGAAACCGAGGGTGATCAGCGATCGGGCGAGGCTGGCTTCGGCGGCCTCCACGTCTTCGGCAGGAATCTCCTGTTCCGCGGGGGCAGGCGCGTCGTGCTGGTCTTCCGGCCCTTCCAGCGATTCTTCGACCTCGGCTTCGATCTCGGTGTCCGAGCTCATCCTCGTGTCCTCCGCGGGTCCAGATCGGTGAGTCCGTGCTCCACTCCGAGTTCCATCAAGCGCGTTTCGATGAACGTCCGGAATTCCCCGCCCTTGAACATCGTGCGGGCCACGTTGTCGGCGAGGTCGATGTGGAAGGGAAAGCCGCGCGCGGTCGCGGGTGCGCCGGTGTCGGGCAGGCCTCGCGTCCAGAGCGCGTCGGCGAGAAAGAGCGCCGCCGCCTCCTCGACCCGCTCCCGGTGACACTCCAGGAGAAACGGACGATGCCCGGCCTTGATCAGCAGAATGGTCACCTCCGGCCCGACCTCCGCGATGAAGGAGCGGAAATTCGCCTGATCCATCCGGTTGAAAAGGGCCTTGGTCCCTCCCGACCTCTCGTCGCCGTCCAAAAAGCCGGTGAGGTCGTCGGCCAGCGTGCGCAGCTCGATGAACTCCCCCGGTTCCAGGACTATGCCGGCGTTGAGCACGTCCAGGTCTTCGGGGCTTTCACTGACCGCGATGAACCGCTGGTCCTTGATGTAGTGGCGGACGAGATCGAAGACGGGCGGCAGATTCCCGCCCGGATGTCCCACGCCGGTACGAAGTTCGAAGGGAATCAGCTCGCCGTGGATCATCCGCCAGTCGGCCTCTTGCGCGAGCAGGAGTTTGCGTTCGCCGAAGAGCATGAGGGCACGGCTGGCCAGGTTCGAGGTGCCGTGCACCTTGCGGAGATTGTCGAAGAACTCTCTGGCCGTGTCGCCGGTGGTGGTCAGCTCGTGCTCGAAGACCCTTGTCACGAGGCCGACGGATTCGCCGGTGTTGGTGACGATCACCACGCCGACCTGGATCTTCGTGCCGCTGAGGAGGGGTACGGCGGCAAGCGTCCCATCGGAGGCGGCGACGACTCCGGTGCGTAGCAGATGCTTGGCCCATTGCGTCTTCTCAAGCGGCGGACGACGTATCTGGGCGCTCAGATCTGGATTCTCCGCCAATATCTCGGCGCGGAGCTGCTCCCGCCGCTCGTGGGAGGCCAGAACGGCCGTGTCCACCCGCTCCCGCAGGTGGTCGACATATTCTTCGAGCTCCATCCATGGCGCAACCGACAGGATGTCGGCGAGGCTTTGCGCGTCACGCTGTTCCACTGGACCTCCAGCTCCTCCAGTGACGCTTCGCAACCGATCACCACACTCTGTTGAAGAGTAGCTACGCGTCCGGCGGAGATCCAGGCTTTATAAGCACCAGGTCACTCTCGGTGGAAAGCGCACGCATGAGTGCTTGAGCTCGCCTGTTCGGAGTCGTTCAAAGCGGGGGAAAGATTTCTCGCGCCTGGGGCGATTACCAGGAAGGCGACGCCTCACCACTCGGCGCAGGCGCGAATCACGCGACGTGAGAATCACGCGGTCGACGGCGGGCAGAATGGCGGGCGGCGCCCATCGATCGTCGATCACGTGCCCGGCTCTCAGCCATCCATCGGTCGCTGTCTACCGTGCCGCGCCGGTTCGCCTGCTTTACGCCCCCGGTGTGCCGCCGGCCTGCCGGTGACAGTGCGCCGCCCTTCTGGTCATCTTCGTGTCAGCTTGACGCGCGTGCGCCGGGGCTCGTCGCCTCTTGCCTCATGAGGTGGCCAAGGTCTGGAGATCGCCCCGGACCAGCATCTGGTTGGCGAACATCACGTTCGTGGTGCTGTTCAGGGTCAGGACGGCCCGCAGCACCGTGTGATCGTCCGAGCTGACCCGATCGTGCGCGATCTCCTGGGCGTGCTTTCCGTACGTCCCGCCGTTGCTCATGCTTCCCGTCGGGACGAGGCGGGTCGTCAGGGCGCGTTCGACGTCGGCGGCGGCGGATGTCGCCGGCAGCACGCAGATGACGTTGACGGGCCGGTCGTTCAGATCGGCTGGACGACGCAGCCCCACTCCGTACAGCGTGACGGTGCCACCGGCAGGGGACGGGGCCATGATCGTGGCGGCGGCGACGTCGCCGAGGCAGGCGGCCACGGCCGCGTACGCCGGCTTATCGGCCAGCGCCGTCTCCCCGCCCAGGACGTCCGTGAGCAGTTCGGGGGTCGAGGCCGCCGCCACCAGGGAATCGGTGACCACCACCTGGTTGAGCTGGTTGGTCACGCCGGGAACGAGCGCGCGGGACAGGTCGATCTCGTCGCCGGGGAAGAACGAGAGCCCTTCGTGGCCGCCCATTTCGCGAGGCTTGGCGCCGCGGGCGGCCAGCTTCTCGCGGACGGCGTCCGAATCGACGTCACCGTCGAACCGGAACGCCTGCCGGGGAGGCACGCCGATCGAGATCGCCCGCGTACCGGCCTCGGGGGTCATCCCCGTGGCCTCGGGCAGGGCCGCCGCGGCCGGGGCGAGGTCGCCCAGGCCGGAGACGGCCGCGGGTAACCAACGGCGAGCCTCGCCGGCACCCGCCTTGACGCCCAGCTCACGCCACCAAGCCGGTTCGCCGTATTCGAAATACGCGGCGGCGGGTCCCTCTCCGGACACGGCGGCCATCGCGTCCATCAGGCCATCTTCGCCGGCGTTCTGCCCGCATCCGGTCAGGACCAGCAGCGCGGTCAGCGCCATACTCACTTTTCGCATGGGCGCGAGCGTAGACGGCGTTCCCGGGGTCTCGCTGGTGAATCATCGCGTCGAGGCGCGGTATGTCAGTCGGGCCGCGGCTCATATCGGTTTGCCCCACCGAGCAGCCGTACGGTGGAGCGCGGAAGGCTCGGCGTTGACGGGCCGACGCGGCCGGGAGTGCGTGGCTGTCCTACGACACCCCGATGTCGGTAATGCCGGGGTGAGGTCGAGACATCCTCAGCATCACGCTGGGAGGCCATTGGGCTTTTCGGACGCTGAGGAGATACCGGGTGCGGTGGCTGTGCTTGCCCTTCGATCTACCCCTGTCATGTTGTCCCCTGAGCCTGCCTGGTCTGCAGCCTTTTCTCCGCAACGGCGGCTTTCTCGTGGAGGTCGGAGCGTTCCAAGTACCTCCCACGGGAGAAACACACCGGGTGCCGGGGGAAGAAAGCACACCTGGCGATCGGCCGCGTCCAGCGACGATCTGCAGCATCTGCCATTGTGCTCATCGTCAGCCCCGAGCCCCTCCCAGCGGCGCGGGGATTCCCTTCCTAGCTGTACAAAGGCAGGAATGCGTGAACGCTGAGGCACAGATCCTCGAGTTGGTGACGCGACTTCGGGTACTGGAGGCAAGAGTCCAGACCATCCAGGCGCTCACCCTCTCAACAGTGGCCAGAATCGCTGAGGCATTGATCGAGCTCACCAGTACGCGCGACGAGGTGGTTCAGGACCTCGCCGTGCTCCTCGACGAACTCAGCGGGCTTCGTCAGCACATGCACGACCATCTCTCCGAACTGCGCACCGACCTGCATAATCGGTTCAGGATCTTTCCGCCTGAAACATTCAACTAGCCCGACTCGTCATTAATCGTGGCAATGACGCCCACGGCGTGCCGACAGCCTGATCTTGGGGCGTGAGTAGCCAGGGTGTGTTGTGGGCGGGTCGCGGGGGAGGTCTCTGATGAAAGGGGTTCGCCAGCCAAGAAGAACCCGTGATTCGGAGGCCTCGTGACCATGAGGAGCTGTCTGGAGTGGGGTCACGTGGTTGAGATGAGGAGTCTTGACCACGTGACCGGCCCCGGAGGTGGAGCTCGGTCTCGTAGCTTTCCGGAGACGGGTCGAAATCGGCCGAGAGACCACGCCTGCCGGTGGTGCGGGGGTAGCGCTTCGGGATCGAAGGCGACGGGCCGTTGACCGGCTGGCTCCTTCCTCCCCTGGCTGGTCTGCTGGTCCCTCCTCGCAGGGAGGAGACCCAGCCGTACCTGGCCGACGCTCGCGGGTGCCGACCTGGTCATGGTGGCCGAAGGCGAGTCACGCCTGCTGCGCCTTGCCCGCTGAATGAGCTGAACGGTGGCGTGCCAGGCTCTGGCCGTACTGACCACAGAGGTTAGGTACGGGACGACACGACTCGGATGATCTTGTGAAAAGGTGAGGGCCTTCGGTTCGGTGTGGATTGTGACATCTGCACCTGAACCAGAAGGCTTCATGCCCCACCGCAACGCCCCGCTGACCGAAATCGGGCGTCTGCGCCTGGCCCGCTGCATCGTCGAGGACGGCTGCCGCTGTGCCGCGCCGCCGAACGCTTCCAGGTCGCCGTCACCACCGCCCGGCGCTGGCAGACCGCTACCGCCGGCACGGAGCAGCCGGCATGGCTGATCGCTCCTCACGTCCGCACCACCGTCCGCGCCGCACACCCACCCGCACCGAGCGGTGCATCATCGAGGTGCGACTGGCCCGCCGGTGGGGCCGGCGTGCATCGCCTACCTGCGCCCCTCGACCGTGCACCGCGTGCTGACCCGCTACCGGCTCTCCCGTCTGGCCTACAGCTCGATGGTCGGGAGGGACGGTGTGGCTTTCATTTGGTGGACCAGAGGATCCAGTTGGGTGGGGCGGCGCCGGACCAGCCCAGTAGCCAGGTGTGGGTGGTGCCGGGTTGGGTGGCGATGGCGGTGAGGCGGGTGAAGTCGCCGGGGAGGTGGACCGGGGTCAGGCGTCCGTGCGACAGGTGGGCGAGTTTGTTGCCGTCCGCTTCCGGGAGCCAGAAACCGCCGGTTCCGTCCGGGGCGATTCGGCCGCTGATGTCCCAGGCCACCGGTTTGCCGAGGTGTTGGGACCAGGTGGTGCCGTTCCAGTGCAGGATCAGCAGGCGGGCCTGGACGCAGGTTTCGTCCTCCATGGGGGTGCAGGCCGGGGGCGGGATCTTGGAGCCGACCCGGCCCACGGCCCAGACGTCGTCGGGGGCGGACGCGAACTGGTCCGTGAGGAACAGCCAGGAGCGGCGGGCGTCCTTGGGGAGGTCGAGTTCGGGGGACGGGATGGGGTCCCAGACTCGGCCGTTCCAGCGGGCGAAGTGCGGGACGTTCTCCGCGGCCGTGTACTGTTCCGCCTCCTTGTCGGCCGGGCGGCGGAAACCGACTGCCCAGGCCTTGTTCGGGCCCAGGACGCTGACCGTCTGCGGGGTCATGCCGAGTTCGTACTTGCGGGTGGAGCGGCCGGAACGGCGGACGAGGGCGGTTCCCTTCCTGAGCCAGAGCCCGTCGGTGCCGAACGCCGCCAGGACCGTGTCGCTGGTCAGGGTGCTCTCGTCGGTCCAGGTGGTGCCGTTCCAGCGGGCTGAGCAGCCGGTCTTGCTTCCTTCGCCGAGCACCCACACGGCGCCCGCGGTCGTCGTGAGGACGCGGGTCAGTTCGGTGGCGCAGTCGGGCGCGGGGAGTGAGCGCCATTCGCGGCCGTTGTAGTGCCAGACCGCGCCGCTGATGGTGTTGTCGGCATCGCTGATGGTGTTGTCGGCATCGCTGATGGTGTTGTCGGCACCGCTGGTGGTGTTGTGGCCGCCGCTGATGATGCTGTCGCTGATCGTGCTGCCGGGGTTGGGCGTGGCGCATTTGGTCTGGCGTTTGCCGACGACCCAGACCTGTCCGTCGTGCGTGGTGGCGAGGTCGGTGGGGTTGCCGTCGGTGAATGCCACGGCCATACGCCAACCTGCGGCTTGGGTCATGGGTGGGGGTGTGGTCATCGGGACGTCTGTGCGGACGCAGGTCAGGGTGGGGCTGGGGGTGAAT
>NZ_JABCPZ010000349.1 GCF_013283785.1 Nonomuraea antri | reverse complement strand
GGCTGGTGGTGGCGAACCACATCTCCTGGCTCGACCCGCTGGTCCTGGCGGCAGCCGTGCCGTCGCGGCCGCTGGCCAAGCGCGAGATCGGCCGCTGGCCGCTGGTGCGCACGCTGGCCGCAGGCGCCGGCGCGATCTTCATCGACCGGGCCAGGCTGCGCGCGCTGCCCGAGGCGGTGGCCACCGTCGCCGCCGCGCTCCGGGCCGGCGACACGGTGATCGCCTTCCCCGAGGGCACCACCTGGTGCGGACGCGGGATGGGCGAGTTCCGGCCCGCGGTGTTCCAGGCCGCGATCGACGCGGGCGCGGCCGTGCACCCGGCCACGCTGCGCTACCAGGAGGACGGCGTGACCTCCACCCGCGCCTGCTACGTGGGGGACGACTCGCTGTCGGCCTCGCTGCTGCGGGTGGCCGCCACGCGCCGGCTGGTCGTCGAGGTGACCTTCCTGGCCCCGGTGCGCTCGGCGCCGTCAGGGCCGTGGCCGCGGGCGCGTGCCGCGCTGGCCAGGCTCGCCGAGTCGAGCGTGCGGGCCGGTGTCATGGAGCCGCATCCGCCCTGGTAGCGGGCGGCTCCTTGGACACGTGGGCGAGCTTGTCCGGGTTGCTCACGGTGTAGATGTCGCGTACCTGGGCGCCGTCCGGCGTCAGGTCGACGACCATGACCGCGAACGGCGCGTCGGCCATGAAGATCACCGCCGACGGGTCGCCGTTGACCTCCCGGTACTGGATGTCCAGGCCGCGCAGCGCGCCAGGGGCGCGGGAGACCAGCAGCCTGGCCACCTTGTCGCGGCCCTGGACCGGGCGCGGCCCGGCCGCCGCGGACTTGCCGCCGCCGTCGGACCAGAGCGTCACCTCCGGCGCCAGGAGCTCCATCAGCGCGTCCAGGTCGCCGCCGAACGCCGCCGCGACGAACCGCTCGGTCGCCTCCCGCTGGACGTGGGAGTCCACCCGCTGACGCGGCCGCCGCGCCTGGACGTGACCACGGGCCCGATGCGCGAGCTGGCGCACGGCAGGGGGAGTGCGGCCGAGCATCCCGGCGATCTCCACGTGGGAGTAGGCGAACACCTCGTGCAGGATGAACACGGCCCGTTCCAGCGGGGTGAGCGTCTCCAGCACCACCAGCAGCGCCAGCGACACCGACTCGGCCCGCAGCACCTCCTCGGCCCCGTCCGCCGCCGTCCCGGAAGGGCCGGCGACCAGCGGCTCGGGCAGCCACGGCCCCACGTACGTCTCGCGCCGCCTGCGCAGCGCCGTCTGGTGCGCCAGCGCCTGGTTCACCGCGATGCGCACCAGGTACGCCTTCGGGTTGCCGATCTCGGCCGGGTCCTTCCCCGCCCAGGACAGCCAGGTCTCCTGCAGCACGTCCTCGGTGTCGGTGACGCTGCCGAGCATGTTGTACACGATCGAGAACAGCAGCTCCCGGTGAGTGGCGAACACGTCGGTCGCGCCCGGCGACGGGGCCTCGCGCATCTTGGGCTCCTCCCTGGCCATCATGCCCCCAAGAGCCGTACGGCAGGCGCGGGTGTGACATGCCGGGGACGAATGTGACCCGCGTCTCAGCGCCGGGGCGCGGTGTCACACTCCGGCCCGCGCCGTCACTCCAGGAGGGCACCGACATCCATCGAAGGTTGAGGAGCCCGACCATGACCGTTCTCGTCACCGGCGCCACCGGCACCGTCGGCCGGCACGTCGTCCAGCACCTGCTGCGCCGCGGCGCGCGGGTGCGGGCGCTGACCCGCGACCCGGCCAGGGCCGCGCTGCCCGCCGGGGTGGAGGTCGTCGCGGGCGACCTGACCGACCTGGCCACGCTGCGCCCGGCCGTCGACGGCGTCACCGCGGTCCACCTGATCACCTTCGGCGGCGACTACCGGCCGCTGGCCAACGGCCGCGAACTGGTGGACCTGATCGCGGCCGCGGGCGTCCGCAAGGCCGTGGTCCTGGGCGGCTGGCAGGAAGGCGTGCTCGAACCCGCCGTCAGGCAGAGCGCCCTGGAGTGGACGATGCTGAACCCCGTCCAGTTCATGGCCAACTTCCTGACCGACTGGGCCGGGCCGCTGCGCACGCGGGGCGTGGTGCGCGAGCCGTTCGGCGACCGCAAGAGCCCGCCGATCCACGAGGAGGACATCGGCGAGGTGGCTGCGGCCGTGCTGACCGGGGACGGGCACGGCGGCAGGTCGTACCACCTGACCGGGCCCGAGGTGCTCACGCCGCGCCTGATGATCCGCGCGCTGGCCGAGGCCACCCGCCGCGCACCTTCGCCCGGTGGGCGGCCGAGCACGCGGGCCACTTCGGGGGCTGACCTCAGGCGCCGGGTGACAGCTCCCTGCGCATCGCCGCGAGCGCCGTCTCCTTGGCCCAGGCGGCGTCGCGGCCCGGGATGCCGAGCAGCACGTCGCTGCTGAGCCCGTCCATCAGGCGGCAGTGCCTGGCCCCGAAGTCGTCGGCGAGCGCCTGGTCGAGGCCGCGCAGGCGGTGCGCGACGCCGGCCAGCTCGGCGGCCCAGGCGCGGAAGTAGCCGTCGAGGCGCAGCAGCGTCTCCTCGTCGTCCGGCGGCCTGGCGATGACCTGCGCCCACAGCCGCCAGCGCACGTCGTGCCTGCCCTTGGGCAGGTACAGCTCGACCAGCCGGTCGAGGGCGGCGGCCGCGTCGAGCCCGGCCAGCTCGGCGCGGCGGCGCTCGTCGAGGTCGGCCTCGCTCATCAGCAGCGTGGAGACGAGGATCCTGTCGCGGCTGCCGAAGTAGTAGAGCACGTGGCCGGTGCTCATGCCGGCCCGGTCCGCGATGTCCTTGACCCGCAGCCGGTCGAAGCCGACCTCCTCGATCGCCAGCAGGGCGGCCTTGAGCACGTGTGCCCGCATGTCGGGCCGTGCGAGAGGGATCTTCGACTCCCGAGCCATGGCCATCACCGTAGTGGCAGGGAAAGGGGATTCAAACCCGGTCTAGAGCTGTGCTCAAATTTTGAGTAGCATTCCAGCCGCTCAGTCATCACAGCGGGAGGAAGGCGTGCGACTCACACCCACGGAACGGGACCGGCTGCTGCTCTTCACCGCCGCCGAACTGGCACGTTCCCGCCGGGCCAGGGGGCTGAGGCTCAACGTGCCCGAGGCCACCGCGCTGATCTCCGACGCCGTCTGCGAGGCCGCCAGGTCCGGCGCCCGCCTGGCCGAGGCCATCGAGGTGGGACGCGCCGTGCTCGGCCCCGCCGACGTGCTGCCCGGCGTGCCCGACGTCGTGACGGAGATCCAGGTGGAGGCCGTCTTCGACGACGGCACCAGGCTCGCGGTGATCTCCGACCCGTTCGGCGGCGGCTCGCTCGGCGACCTGGCCCCCGGCGCGGTCCTGCCCGCCGAGCAGCGCGAACGGCCGGTCGAGACCGTCGAGGTCGAGGTGACCAACACCGCGACCGTGCCGATCAGCGTCACCTCGCACTTCCACTTCTTCGAGTGCAACCCCAGGCTCAGCTTCGACCGGGCCCGCGCCTACGGCCGCCGCCTGCACGTGCCCGCCGGGTCCACGGTCAGGTTCGACCCCGGCGAGCGCCGTACCGTCGCGCTGGTCGCCATCGGCGGCGCCCGCGTCGCGATCGGCTTCGCCGGGCTGGTGGACGGTCCGCTGGACGCGCCGGGCGCGTTCGAGACCGCGATGGAGCGGGCGCGGGCCTGCGGATTCCAGGGGGCATGATGAGCCTGTACGGCTACCGCGAAGGCGACCGCGTCAGGCTCGGGGACTCCGGGCTGACCGTCGAGGTCGAGCACGACTCGCAGCTGCCCGGCGAGGAGTTCCTGGCCGGGTTCGGCAAGACCGCCCGCGACGGGCTGCATCTCAAGGCCGCCTCCATCGCGGAGACCTGCGACCTGGTGATCAGCAACGTGCTGATCATCGACCCGGTTCTGGGCGTGCGCAGCGCCTCGATCGGCGTGCGCGAGGGCCGCATCCACGCCATCGGCCGGGCCGGCAACCCCGACACCCTCGACGGCGTGGACGTCGTGGTCGGCACCGGCACCACGATCGTCTCCGGCGAGGGGCTGATCGCCACCGCCGGGGCCATCGACACGCACGTGCACCTGCTGTCCCCGCGCATCATGGAGGCGTCGCTGGCCTCCGGCGTCACCACGATCATCGGCCAGGAGTTCGGCCCGGTGTGGGGCGTCGGGGTGAACTCGCCGTGGGCGCTGCGGCACGCGTTCAACGCCTTCGACGCCTGGCCGGTCAACATCGGCTTCCTCGCCCGCGGCTCGTCGTCCCACCCGGCGCCGCTGGTGGAGGCGCTGGTCGAGGGCGGCGCGTGCGGCTTCAAGGTGCACGAGGACATGGGCGCGCACACGCGCGCGCTGGACACCGCGCTGACCGTGGCCGAGGAGTACGACGTGCAGGTGGCCCTGCACACCGACGGGCTCAACGAGTGCCTGTCGGTCGAGGACACCCTGGCCGTGCTGGCCGGCCGCACCATCCACGCCTTCCACATCGAGGGCTGCGGCGGCGGCCACGTGCCGAACGTGCTCAAGCTGGCCGGCGTCACGAACGTGATCGGCTCGTCCACCAACCCCACGCTGCCGTTCGGCCGAGACGCGGTCGCCGAGCACCACGGCATGATCGTCTCGGTGCACGGGCTCAAGCCCGAGCTGCCCGGCGACGCCGCGCTGGCCCGCGACCGCATCAGGGCCGGCACCATGGGCGCCGAGGACGTCCTGCACGACCTGGGCGTCATCGGCATCACCTCCTCCGACGCGCAGGGCATGGGCCGCGCGGGGGAGACCGTGCGGCGCACGTTCGCCATGGCCGGGAAGATGAAGGCCGAGCTGGGCGCGCCCGAGCGGCACGACAACGAGCGGGTGCTGCGCTACCTGGCCAAGCTCACCGTCAACCCGGCCATCGCGCACGGCCTGTCGCACGAGGTCGGCACGCTGGAGCCGGGCAAACTGGCCGACATCGTGCTCTGGCAGCCGGCCTGGTTCGGCGCCAAGCCGCAGCTCGTGCTCAAGGCCGGCTTCCCCGCCTACGGCGTGACCGGTGACCCGAACGGCTCCACCGACACCTGCGAGCCGCTCGTGCTCGGCCCGCAGTTCGGCGCGCACGGCGCGACCGCCGCCGACCTGTCGGTCGCGTTCGTCTCCCAGGCCGCCGCCGACGGCGACCGCATGCCCACCCGCAGGCGGCGCGTCGGCGTGCGCGGCACCCGCGGCATCGGCCCCGCCTCCCTGGTGCGCAACGCCAGGCTCGGCCGCGTGGACGTCGACCCGCACGGCCGCGTCAGCCTGGACGGCGACCTGGTCCACTCCGAACCGGCGCAGACCGTCTCGCTCAACCGTCTCTATTTCCTCTGAGGAGCACCCCCTTGATCACGCCGCCGCTGTTCATGCCGCCGGAGTGGCACCCGCACCGCCGTACCTGGATGTCCTGGCCCGTCGGCTACGCGCTCAACACGCCGGAGCCGTCGTACCGGGCGTGGTCGGCGACGGCCAACACGATCGTCGGGTACGAGCCGGTCACCATGCTGGTCGACCCGTCCGAGCGCGACTCGGCGGCCAAGTGGCTCGACCCCCGCGTCGAGGTGGTCGAGCAGCCGCTGGACGACTGCTGGCTGCGCGACAACGGCCCCACCTTCGTGGTCGGCGACGGGCGGCTCATGGGCGTCGACTGGACGTTCAACGGCTGGGGCTGGGCCCCGCACGACAAGGACGACCTGGTCGCCGCGTCCGTCCTGGAGCGGGCCGGGGTGCCGGGGCGCCGCACGTCCATGGTGGGCGAGGGCGGCGGCATCCACGTGGACGGCGAGGGCACCGTCATCGTCACCGAGACCGTGCAGCTCGACCCCGCCCGCAACCCCGGCTGGACCAGGGAGCGGGCCGAGGCCGAGCTGCGCGCGCTGCTCGGCGTGACGAAGGTGATCTGGCTGCCGCGCGGGCTGACCGCCGACTACGGCGGCTACGGCACCAACGGGCACGTGGACCTGCTGGCCTCGTTCGTCCGGCCCGGGCTGGTGCTCTGCCACGTCCAGCCCGACCCGGCGCACCCCGACCACGAGGTGACCAGGGAGAACCTGGCCGTCCTGCGTGCCGCCACCGACGCGCGGGGCCGGCCGCTGGAGGTGGTCGAGGTGCCCGCGCCCACCGTGCTGGAGACCCCGGACGGCGCGCTCGTCGACTACTCCTACATCAACCACTACCTGGCCAACGGCCTGGTGCTGATGCCCGCCTTCGACGACCCGCGCGACGCCGAGACCGCCGAGCTGTTCGCCGGGCTGTTCCCCGGGCGCGCGATCGAGTCGGTCGACGCCAGGGACATCTTCGCGCTCGGCGGCGGCGTCCACTGCATCACCCAGCAGCAGCCCGACTACAGGTAGACGCGCGGGTCGGCGTTCAGGCCGCGGGTGAGCCGGACGGTGATGAACTCGTTGTCGTCCGGCCTGCCCGGGGTGCGGCCGGAGGAGAACGGGAAGTTGTTGTCGTCCAGGATGCCGAGGGTGCGGTCGTCCAGGATGATCACGTCCTCGATCGTCTGGAACGGGAAGCGGAACGTGCCGCCGGACGGGGCACCGGCTGGGGCGCCGAGGCCGTGCGGGTCGGCCAGGTCGAGCAGGTCGGCGACCAGCGTCTTGTCCAGGGCGCCGTCGCCGTCCATGTCTCGGGTGTCGGCCAGGTACACCTTCTTCGCCTTGGCCGCGTCGCCCTGCAGGTTGTCGCGCTCGATGACGAGGAAGCGGTGCCGGTCCACCGCGATCGCGTCGCCGATGGCGTGCGAGGGGTCGTCCAGCCGGTACGTCCAGCGCCGCTCGGTGTAGGCGCGCTTGCGCAGGTCGAACTCGTGCATGCGGAGCGTGCCCGCCGGGTCGCCGGAGACCGTGCCCTCCAGCAGCGGGTAGAGCCGGCGGCCGTCCACCGACCTGGCCATGCCCTCGAAGCCCTTGCTGCGGCCCAGGTTCGGCTGTGCGCCGCCCAGGTACGGGTTCTCCGGCGCCTTGACGCCCGGCAGCTCGACCGGGGCGTCGAGCAGGCGGCCCCGCTGGTCGAAGTGCAGCAGGAACGGGCCGAACTCGTCGCCGATCCAGTACGTGCCGTCCAGGCCGCGCACGATCGACTCGACGTCGAAGTCCGCGCCGGTCAGCTTCCTGTCGGGCCGCGTCAGCGGGAACGGCACCAGCCCGCGCGGGTCCGACAGGTCCATGCCGCCGAGCACGCGCACCGTGCGGCCGCGGAAGTCGGGCCTGATCCGGTGGACGCGCAGCAGGAAGTCCGCGCTGTTGTCCTTGGCGCCGAAGCCGTTGTCCGACAGCACGTCGAAGGAGCCGTCGTGGCGGCGCGCGATGCCGCTGAAGCCCTGCACCGGCTGGCCGGGGAAGGGCGGGGTGACGCCGTTGACCGGGGCGGTGCCGAGCTGCCTGCCCGACGGCTCGCTGCCCGGCACGTACGTCAGCGCGGGCAGCGCGGCGAAGCCGGTCAGCGTGGCCCTGCCGTACTCGCCCCGCCCGTGTCCCGCCGCTCCCGGGTCGGCGGCGGTGGTGGTGGAGGCGGCGG
>NZ_JABCPZ010000348.1 GCF_013283785.1 Nonomuraea antri | reverse complement strand
CGTCCGGTGAGTGCACACGAGCGCTTCCCGGCCAGGGCCGACAGATCCCGTTGAGGACCTCGAGGTCAGTCAGTCGCTGGGTCAGACCCTGTCGGGAAGCGCTCATCTACATCATCACTGTCAGTCGCGGGGGATGGCCTCGATGGTCGTCATGTGGGCGTCACCCCACTCCCCCAGCGGGACGAGCGCGGCGACCAGCGACTTCCCCAGCTCCGTCAGCGAGTACTCCACCTTGGGCGGCACCTGGTGATACATCTCCCGGCGCACCAGCCCGGCCTTCTCCAGGTCGCGGAGCTGGACGGCCAGGATCCGCTCGCTGACGCCCGGCACCTCGCGCCGCAACTGCCCGAACCGCAGCGTGCCGGGCTCGTACAGGGCCCAGAGGATCAGCACCTTCCACTTGCCGCCCACGACATCGATGGCGGCGTCGAGCCCGCAGGTGTAGCGCGTCTTCTTCACTTACAAAATAGTAGGTACTTGTTGATTTGTCGGCAACTGGGCAGCATGGCCGGCATGACACCAGTGACGATCATCGGATTGGGCGCCATCGGCACCGCCGTGGCGAAGGCATACCTTGAGGCGGGACACCCGACGACCGTGTGGAACCGCACTCCGGCCAGGGCCGCGGCCCTGGAGGAGCTGGGCGCGGTGCGCGCCGCGACCGTCCAGGAGGCGGTCGCCGCGAACACCTTGATCATCACCGCTTTCACCGGTTTCGAGGCCGCGCGGGAGGCGCTGGAACCGGCGGCGGCGGAGCTGGCCGGGCGCACGCTGGTCACGTTGAACTCCGGCAGCCCGGCCGGGGCCAGGGAGACCGCGGCCTGGGCGGCCGAGCACGGCGTGGACCTCCTGGCCGGGGCGATCAAGAACGTGCCCTCGGCGGTCGGCCTGCCGGACACCTTGCTGTATTACGGAGGCGCCAAGACCGTTTTCGACCGCCATGAGGCGACATTGCGGGTCATGGGCGGTGACACCGTCCACCTCGGCGAGGAGCCCGACCTGGCCGCGGTGTACGAACTGGCCGTCGGCGGCATGCTGCTGCCCGCGCTGCTCGGCTTCTTCCAGGGCGCGGCCCTGGTGACCTCGCGCGGGCTGGAGGCGAGCACGATGGTGCGCTTCAGCCAGAAGTGGCTGGAGATGATCGTCCACCTGCTGCCGTCGCTGGCCGAGACCATCGACACCCGCGACTACGACAACCCCGAGTCC
Organism: Nonomuraea antri; assembly: GCF_013283785.1. GTDB lineage: Bacteria > Actinomycetota > Actinomycetes > Streptosporangiales > Streptosporangiaceae > Nonomuraea > Nonomuraea antri. Next base: position 6,328 of record NZ_JABCPZ010000348.1, on the reverse strand, counting down.
GCGCTCGGCCTCTTCCACGAGGGCATCGCCTACGACCACGAGCTGGGCAGAGAGGGCGGCATCGACGTGTCCTGGCAGGAGCCCATGCACGACCTGCTGCGCCGGGCGGTCGCGGAGGGCCGCGCCGACCAGAGCATCGCCGCCCTGATCGAACTGCTCAGAAAGCCGTAGCCCCCGACGACGGCGGGTACGAAACGGGCGGGAGGGCGGACATGGATTTTCATCAGGCCAAAGCGCTCGCCGAACGTCATCTCGCCCGTTTCTCAACAGCGGAAGACCCGTTGGCCCTGTACGAAAGCGAAGACGAATCCGCGGACGATCGAGGATGGTGTTTCGTTTTCGCCTGGAATACGGTCCGATACCTGCGCAGCCGCGATTTATCCGACGTCCACGGCCCCGGCTACGGCCCCATCGTGGTGGTGAAAGCCAGCGGGGACACGTGGATGCTGGGCGGGTACGCGCCGGAGGACGAACAGCTCACCGCCTACGCGAAGGAGCACGCCACGGCGACCGACGGCGACCCGTGACCAGGCGGCGGGGCTTTCAATCAAAGACGCTGAACGTGGCCTCCGGGCGGTCGCGCTTGGTGTACAGGTCCCAGGCGGCGTCGGCGATCGCGTCCGGGTCGAGGGTGCGGACGGGCACGTCGCCGAAGCGTTCGGGCTGGGACGTCACCAGCCGGTGGATGTCGCCGCGCTCGATCAGCCCGCCGATGACCAGGTTCCCGGCGTACACGCCCTGCTCGGCCAGGGCCGCGTGGAGAGTGAGCGCGTAGTTGCGCAGCGCCGCGGAGAAGAGGGCCAGGTCGCCGAGCGCGGGCATCGGCAGGACGGCGCTCAGCCCGCCGGCGAACAGCAGCCCGCCCTCGCCCCGTTCCACCATGCCCGGCAGGACGCGGCCGACCAGGTCGATGGCCGGGTACAGCATGGCCATCGCGGCGCGGGCGGCCTCCGGGGTGGTCTCGGTGATCGAGTGGCGAGGGGCGTCCAGGTCGGTGGCGCCGGGGCCGTAGTAGAGCAGGCCGATCGGGCCGGAGCGGGTGGTGATCTCGTCGAGCACGGCGGTCATCCGGTCGTGGTCGCGGACGTCAGCGGCGTGGGCGGTGGCCTCGATCCCGGCTTCGGCCAGGGCGTTCACGTAGGCGGCGTGCCGGTCCGGGGTTCTGGAGACCAGCGCCACGGCGTATCCCTCACGGCCGAACCGGTGCGCCATGGACATGCCGAGCCCCGGCCCGGCGCCGATGACGACGGCCGTCCTACGCGCTGCTGCTGCTCCTGCTGCGGACATGGCGGTGCCTCCAAAGGCTAAGTTGAGGGTTACCTCAAGTTGTGTCCGTGACGGTAGCACGAACTTGAGGAGTCCCTCAACATAAGCGACCGGCCTCAGGCCGCCTCGACCGCGTCGTACTCGACCAGCAGGTGGCGCGGCCCGCGCAGGACGGGGCTGGGCCGGTACGGCGGCGGATCCTCGACCAGCCGCGGCCCGCGCAGCCTGCGGACCAGCTCCCCCAGCACGATCTGCGCCTCCAGCCGGGCCAGCGGCGCGCCGAAGCAGTAGTGCACGCCGCCGCCGAACCCCAGGTGCTCGTTGCGTGCCCGGCAGGGGTCGAACCGGTCGGGATCGGTCACGTGGGACGGGTCGCGGCTGCCCGCCGCCAGCGCGAGCACGATGGGCGACCCGGCCGGGATGGTGGTGCCCGCGACCTCGACGTCGTCCAGCGCGATCCGCGAGGACACCATCTGCACCGGCGGCTCGTACCGCAGCAGCTCTTCGACGGCCGGGACGATGAGCCCCGGCTCGGCGCGCACGCGTTCGAGCAGGTCGGGATGGCGCAGCAGGGTGAGCATGCCGTTGGCGATGAGGTTGATCGTGGTCTCGTGCCCGGCGATCAGCAGCAGCACGGACGTGGCCACGACCTGCTGCGGCGTCATGCCGCCCTCCGGCCCGTGGTAGGTGACGAGCCCGGACAGCAGGTCCTGCCCCGGCTCGCTGCGGCGGGAGTCGGCGAGCCCGGCGAGGTAACGGTCCAGTTCCTGCCCCACGGCCTGGCGTTCCCGCTCCCGCTCGGCGCGGTCCTCCTCGCCCGGCCCCAGCGTCTCGACGATCTGGTCGGCCCAGGCGTGGAAGCGCGACTCGTCCTCCTCGGGCACGCCGAGCAGCCGGCAGATCACGGCGACGGGCAGCGGGTAGGCGACCTCGTCCACGATGTCGGCCCGGCGTTTGCCGGCGAGGTCGTCGATCAGCCTGGTGGTGATGTCCAGCATGGCCGGACGCAGGCCGTCGACGGTGCCCGGCGAGTGCGGCGGCCCGAAGTGGCGCATGGTCAGGCGGCGCAGCCGGTCGTGCTCGGGCGGGTCGAGGCTGATGAACGGCGGTTCCTGGTCCGGCGACTCCGTGCCACCGCCGTCCAGGTTGCGGCGGTCGGAGCTGATGCGCGGGTCGTGCAGCAGCGCGACGATCTCGCGGTAGGTGCTGACGACGTACGTGCCGTCCGGGCGGCGGGTCACCGGGGTCTCGCGCAGTTGCCCGAACAGCGGGTACGGGTCGGCGCGGCCGGCCGGATCGAGGATCCGCTGGAGGACGTCGGGCGGCGAGGTCATCATGTCCACTCCTGTCTGTTCGCGATGGTCAGGTCAGGGGTGCGTGGCGGAGTGTGGCGCGGCGTTCCGCCGGGTCGTGACCGGTCACGACGACGGTGGCGCCGCCCGTCGCGGCCAGCCGGTCCGGCACCCGCGCGGGCACCGGCGCCGCGCTCTCGCGCCGGTCCACGTGCCGGAACTCGGGCGGGAACGGCGCGGCCCGCTCGATCAGCCCCTGGTAGAACTCCAGCCACAGCCCCTGGTCGAAGGTGACGGCGGCGGTGACGCGCCCCTGGTAGCCGTAGACGGCGACGAACCGGCGCTCGGCCACCGAGCCCTGGGTGACGACGATCTCGTCGGCGAACGTGGGCACCCCCACCGACTTGATGTTGACCCCGAACTGGCTGGACCAGAACACCGGCACCGCCAGGTGCGGCCAGCGGTGCGCATGGTCGCTGACCATGTTGTGCGCGGCGATCTCGGCCTGGGTGACCGCGTTGCCCCAGTGTTCCAGCGACATGAACTGGTAGTCGTACAGCGGGTGCGGGAACCGGGCGATGTCACCGGCGACGAAGACGTCGTCGGTGACCAGGCCGTTGGTGTCGACGGCACGGCAGCCCGCGTCGCAGGCCACGCCCCACACATCGGCGGCCAGCCCGGAGTCGCGCAGCCATTCGACGTTGCGCACCGAGCCGAGCGCGACGACGGCCACCTCGGCCTCGACCGTGGAGCCGTCGGACAGGCGGGCGCCGCGCAGCCGTCCGTCGGCGTCGCCGTCCAGGGCGGTGACCGTGGTGTCGAGGCGCAGGTCCACGCCGTGCGCGCGCATCAGCTCGGCCGCGACGTCGCCGATCACGCCGCCGAGCGCGTTGACGAGCGGCGCCGGGCCGCGTTCGACGACGGTCACCGGCAGGTCCAGCTCGCGGCAGACCGAGGCGATCTCGCTGCCGGTGAACCCGGCGCCGAGGATGAGCACCCGCTTCGGGCGGGCGGCCAGCGCCTCACGCAGCCTGGCGCCGTCCTCCAGGGTGCGCAGCGTGTGGACGCCGCGCAGCGCCGCCTCCGCCGGGTTCGGCCAGGGCCTGGCTCGGGTGCCGGTGGCCAGCAGGACCCGGTCGTAGCCGATCTCGCGGCCGTCGGCCAGCCGCACCTTCTTGCCCGCCAGGTCCAGCCCGGTGGCCTCGGTCCCCCACAGCCACTCGGCCTCGATCTCGCGCAGCTCGGGCAGCATGGTGTGATCGGCCGCCACCTGCCCGGTGAGCACCTGCTTCGACAGCGGCGGCCGGTCGTAGGGCTCGTAGCGCTCGCCGCCGATCACCGTCAGCGACCCGGTGAACCCCTCGCGCCTGAGCACCCCGGCGGCGCGTCCGCCGGCCAGCGAGCCGCCGACGATGACGATGCGCCCGTCGGTCCTGCCGCCGGCCGGTGGTCCGGGCTGGCGCGGGACGAACCTGGTCTCCGTCCAGTCGAGGTGGATGGCCTGGACGGGGCAGGCCGCGGCGGCCCGCAGCACGTGGTCGCGCTGCTCGTCGCGCGGGTCCAGGTCGTACAGGAGCGATTCCTCGCGCATGGTGAACACCTCGGGCGCGAGGAAGGCGCACTGGCCGTAGCCCTGGCAGCGCGTCAGATCGACGACGACTTTCACTGGTCACTCCCCCGTCGAGCACGCGCGCCCGCCCGTCGGCGGCGGGCCCGAGGTCGGCTTACCCGCGCACCGGCCCCGGCTAGCCGACAACACGTGATCGTTCCGTTGTTTTTGCAGCTCAGGGGGCCGGGCGCGAACACCGGACGGCGGGATTTGACGTCGCGGGGTGCGCTCCGGTTATCTGCTGCGGTGCCCGACCTCCGCTTCAGCCGGCCCGACGACGACAGCGCGTTCGAGGACTGGCGACACGTCCACAACACGATCATCCCCACCCATCTCCTGTCGCTCGACGACGTGCGTGAGCGCGCCGGGCGGCACCACCTGGAGGTGGCCTACCTCGGTGACGTGCTCGTCGGGTGCAGCACCGTCCGTCCGCCGGAGGAGGGCACGGCGACGACCACGGTGATCGCGCGGGTGCTCGCCGCCCATCGGGGGCGGGGGTTCGGCGAGCTGATCTACGCGCGCGGGCTGGAGCGGGCGCGGGAGCTCGGCGCCGAAGTGATCGAGACCGTCGTGCTGTCGTCCAACGAGGACGGGCTGCGGTTCGCGCTCAAGCACGGGTTCGCCGAGATCGAGCGTTACCTGCTGCCCGGTGACACCATCCCCTGGGTCGACCTGCGTCTCACCTGAGCACGTTCGGCTCGGGTGCAGTCAGCTCGGGTGCAGTCAGCTCGCCCGCGGCCGGGTCGAGCGCGGTGTCGTCAGGAGGATCATGGCCAGGCCGGCCGCCACCAGCACGGCCGCGGCCCCGAACGCGACCTGGGTTCCGCGTGCCACCTGGGCGGGATCGGCCGCGGCCAGCTCGCCCGTGCCGGCCGCGAAGGCGAAGACCGCGCCCATGACCGAGGCCCCGGTCATGAGTCCGAGGTTCCTGGACAGGTTGAGCAGGCCCGACACCACGCCGCGCCGGTCGGCGGGCACGTCCTTCATCACGGCGGTGTTGTTGGCCGCCTGGAACAGCGCGTAACCGGCGGTGGTGACGACCAGCGGCAGGACGTACCCGGCGACGCCCGCCGCGACGGGCGTCAGCGCGAGCGCCACCGAACCGCCGATGACGCCGCAGAGCCCGGTCACCGTCATGGCCCGCGCGCCGAACCGGTCGGCGGCGCGGCCCGCGGGGACGCCGGCCAGCGCCGAGACCGCCGGGCCCGCCGACATCACCAGCCCGACCAGGGCCGGGGCCAGTCCGAGCGCCCCGGCCAGGTGGAACGGCCCGACCACGAGCGTGGTCATCATGACGGTCGAGACCAGCGCGTTCGCCGTCAGCCCGGCGGCCAGTCCGGGATCGCCCAGCATCGAGAGCTTGACCAGCGGCGACGACACCCGGCGCTCGATCACCACGAACGCGGCCAGTCCCGCTGCGGCGACCACGAGCAGCCCGGCGGTCAGGGGGCCGAACGCGTTCCCTTCGGCGGTCACGGCCAGCGCGTACGCGCCCAGGGTGACCGCCAGCGTCACGGCCCCCGCCAGGTCGAACCGCCGGGGTCTCGCATCACGAGCCGGCACGGAACCGGACGCGGGCGCGGGGCCGGGCGCGGGGCCGGGCAGCGTTCGGGAGGTGAGCGTGAGTGCGAGCAGCCCGAGCGGGACGCCCACCAGGAAGATCGCCCGCCAGCCGAAGACCGCGATCAGCCCGCCGCCGAGCGACGGCCCGAGCGCCGTGCCCACCGCGGACGTGGTGCCGAGCAGGCCCATGACGCGTCCGGTGCGTTCCTTGGGCACGGTCTCGCCGACGAAGGCCATGGTCAGCGCCATCATGCAGGCGGCCCCGGCGCCCTGCAGCGCCCGGGCGGCGATCAGCAGCGGCAGGTTCGGGGCGAGCGCGCACAGCAGCGTCGCGACGGTGAACACGGCGATGCCGCCGAGCAGGAGCCGACGCCGTCCCGCCAGGTCACCGAGCCGGCCGGCGCCGACGATCAGGGTCGTGACGGCCAGGAGGTAGGCGATCACCACCCACTGGATCTCGTTGAAGGCCGCGCCGAAGGTCACGGCCATGGCGGGCAGGCCGACGTTGGCGATGCTGACGCTCAGCGACGGCAGCAGCATGGACAGGGAGAGCGCGGTGAGCGTCCAGGCCAGGGGCGGCCGCCGCGCGGGCGGGGTC
>NZ_JABCPZ010000347.1 GCF_013283785.1 Nonomuraea antri | reverse complement strand
CCCCTCCACGGGTAAGGCGAGCGGCCTGGCGGAAGAGCCACCCCACCCCCCATCAGACGCCCTCTCCTGGGCGATCCCCGACATCCCCAACATCACGGACCTCCCGGACTGGAGCGACCTCCCCAACAAGATCGCCGCCTACCGCGCCGGCTACCTGGCCGAAGACCGCCGTCTCCTGGAGAAGGCCCTGCGCGCGGGCACCCTCATGGGCCTGGCCACCACCAACGCCCTGGAACTCGGCGTCGACGTGTCCGGCCTGGACGCCGTCCTGATCGCCGGATGGCCCGGCACCCGCGCGTCCCTCTGGCAGCAGGCCGGCCGGGCGGGCCGCGACGGCCAGGACGCCCTCGCCGTCCTGATCGCCCGCGACGACCCCCTGGACACCTACCTGGTCCACCACCCGCAGGCCCTTTTCGGTCAGCCCGTCGAGGCGATAGTGCTGGACCCGGACAACCCCTACGTCCTGGGCCCCCACCTGTGCGCCGCAGCCGCCGAGATCCCGCTGACCGAGTCCGACCTGCCCACCTTCGGCACGACCACTCAGGCCGTACTGGACGACCTGGTCTCCAACAGCCTGCTGCGCAAGCGCCCGGCAGGCTGGTTCTGGACGCGGCGCGAACGCGCCACCGACCTCGCCGACATCCGAGGCGGCGGCGGAGCGCCGATCCAGGTCGTGGAGGAATCAACCGGACGCCTGCTCGGCAGCGTGGACGAATCCTCCGCCCACACCACCGTCCACACCGGAGCGGTCTACCTGCACCAAGGCGAGACGTTCCTCGTCGAACTGCTCGACCTGGACGCCGGAGTCGCCCTGGTCTCCAGCGCCAACCCGGACTACAGCACCTTCGCCAGGGACATCACCGACATCTCCATCCTCGCCACCCAGCGCTCTCACACCCTCGGCGCCGGCACGCTGCACTTCGGCGAGGTCGAGGTGACCAGACAGGTGGTCTCCTACCTCAAGCGCCGCCTCCACTCCGGCGAAATGCTCGGCGACGAGCCACTGGACCTGCCACCACGCACCCTCAGAACCCGAGCCGTCTGGTGGACGCTCCCCGCCTCCTCCGTGGTCCCGCTCGCCGAGGCCGGCTTCGACCTCGGCGGCTGCGCCCACGCCGCCGAACACGCCAGCATCGGCCTGCTGCCGCTGTTCGCCACCTGCGACCGCTGGGACATCGGCGGCGTCTCCACCGAACTCCACGCCGACACGGGCCTGCTCACAGTCTTCGTGTACGACGGCCACGAGGGCGGAGCCGGCTTCGCCGAACGCGGATTCTCCCGAGCGCGCGACTGGCTGACGGCCACCCGAGAAGCCATCGCCTCCTGCGAATGCGACCGAGGCTGCCCGTCCTGCATCCAGTCGCCGAAGTGCGGCAACGGCAACGAACCACTGGACAAACGCGGCGCAATCCGCCTACTCGACACCCTGCTGAACGAGCAGTAACCCCTGCGCCAGCCCAGCCACTTCACTCCAGACCAGCCGCTGCGCTCGACCTGCCCACTAGTTCCCGCACGCAACCGCACGCTCACAGGCCCTCACGACAGCTTGCTCGCACAGCACAACGGCAACACAGCCAACTCAAACCACAGCCGCTCAAACCACAGCCGTACGGCCGGGCAATGGCATGCCGACCCAGCGGCTCAAGTAAGCGGTCGCGCATCTGAGCCAGCGGCGCACCGCACAACCCTCACAGTCACGCGGCCGCACGCCTGGCCCGGTCGCACCTCCGGTCCAGCCGCTCATTCAATCCAGCCGCTCACTCAGGCCTGGCACACATTCGCCGGCCACTCATGCCAGCCGGCTCCCCATGCCAGGCCAGCCATGCCAACCACTCACGCAGGTCAGCGACACATACCGAATCGCGACCCATGTCCTGGTCAGCCGCCGATTCGTTCAGTCACGCATCGCGCCAGTCACACGCTCGATCAGCCTCGCCGCAAGGTTGACCACACAGCGATTGGCAGGACAACTCGACAACCGAAGTGCCCAGCCCGACCCAACTCAGCCCAGCCCGACCCAACCCGGCTCAGCTCTCGCCGTCCCTGGGTCGACGTCCTGCGTAGGCGCCTTCGTCGTCATCGGCGGCCCAGAAGTCGGCCGACCCCGGTTGCGGACGCTCCCAGAAGCCGCTGTCCTCCATGGCTCGCGGGGACGGCGGCAGATAGTCGTCCCACCGGTCCTCGATCCGCACGGCCGGTGGGGTGACCTTGGCGGCGGAACCGGACACGTCCGTCACAGCCGAGGTGGGCAGTGCGATCCGCACGGGTTCCTGCCGCGCGGCCTGCGCCTCGCGCAGGTCGTCCACGCTCATGTAGAGCGGCAACGCGACGGGCACGTCAGATGCCCGACCGGCCCCGGCGGATTCGTCCGCCACACGAACCCGATCGGCCGCACCGGCCCGTTCGGTGCCGTGAGGACGCCGACCGGAAGCGTGGCCCGAACTGCCCTTGCTTCCCGGAAGGCCTGTCACCCCACGGGCCGCGTCATCAGCGCCAGATCGATCCGCCGATCGGGACGATTCATCCTCACTGCGTGGATCAGCGGCCCGGGCGCGTTCGGTAGCACTGGCGAGTTCGGCAGCCCGAGCCTGGTCAACGGCCCTGGCCAAGTCGGCGGCCCGTGCCAGGTTCGCGGTGCGAGCTACATCAATGGCCCGAGCCGCGTCAGCGGCGCGGGAGTGGTGGCCGGCAGTGACGGAAGGGTCAGCGCCGGTGCGCGACTTTCCGTCGTGAGCCAACCCGTCGTGCGCCAACAACTCGTGCGCTGACCTCTCCTGCGCCGACCGCTCGCGGGACAGCGGCTCGTGGGACGGACGCTCGTGGGACGGACGCTCGTGAGATGCACGCTCGTGAGATGCACGCTCGTGAGACGGGCGTTCCGGTGTGCGGGTCTTGGCGACGGCCAGGACCACTGCCGGTCGGCGTGGCGCCGTCGCCGTCGGCGGAATGCTGTCGTTGCCGGCCTGCTGCCCCTGAGCGGCCCCAGCCCCTCCCGCCGGCGGGACGGCGCTGCCGGATCCGGTGCCAGCCGATGCGAGTGCCCGACGACGGGCCCACGCTCCGCCGTGGGCGGCCAGCAGCAGGAGGAGCAGGCCACCCGCGACGTACATCCCGTATTGACCGATGTTCCCGAGCGGCGACTCATCCGACTGTGCCTTGACCCCATCCGACTTGAGCGGAGCCGTCTCGGCCTCCTGCTCGGGAGCCAAGCCGTCCGAGCTGCCGGGTTCATCGGCCTTGCCGGGGTCGTCCAGTGAGGTGTCGGCTGTCGGGATCGGCAGGTTGCCCTTGGGGTCGGTGTTCGGCATCGCGGGCAGCTTGTTGACCGTCTTGGGCGTCGTCACCGGTTTGCGGGTGGGAGTGCTGTTCGTCTGCTTGGGCGGGAGGGTCGGCAGCGGGTCGACCTTCTTGGTGCCCGTCTTCGAGTCTGTGGTGGTCTTGGGGGTCGGCTGTGTCTTGGTGGTGCCCTTCTTGGGCTGCGTGGGCGCGGCCGCCGGCGCCGGCAGCGTGACGTACGCGGCGCCGGAGCTGGCCGAGGCGATCGAGCCGCCGTCACCGTCTCCCCTGAACGCCTTCACCGTGAACCCCACCCGCTGCCCAGCCGCCTTGCCTGGAACGGCGAGCACGGCCTTGCACGAGGACCCGGAACACGCGCTGTCCGCAGGCAATCTGCCCACGATGCCGGACTGGCTGGTCGACACCTCGTACGACTGCAGGTCGGGTTCGGATCCCTTGTTCCAGGTCACTTGGATCTTGTCGGTGCCCTGCATGCTCGCGTTCACGCCACTCGGCGCCTCGGCCGGCCGCCGCAGCTTGAACGTGCTGGTCGCGTAGATCCGGCCGGTGATCTCGCCCTTGAGCGTTACGTTGAACGTGCCGTTCGGCGCGCTTCCCGCGTCGAAGGTGCCGGAAAGCGTCTGGTTCGCACCGCCGCCGGCGATCTTCTGCCTGGACGTGGACGGCCCATCGACGTACAAGCCCATGCTCAGTTGCAAAGCGCCCGTACGCGCGGAAACGGTGACGGACCCGTTCGTGACCACCTGACCGTCCGACGGGGACGTGATCTGCCCATCGGCTGACCGCGCGGAAGCCTGAGACGCCTGCTGGACCGAATACAGGAAGGTCGGCGCCGACTGCATAGACGCGATCGCCTTGACGGACTGCGTGGACACGGACGCCTGAGCGGATCCGCCGAGTGCGACGGCAGCACCCGTCGCGATCACCGCCACGGTCACCACTCTGCCAACCACCGTCACGACGCTTCCCTCCATCGAGAGCCTCGCGCCGCCTGAACGCCCAAAGGCGCTCGGACGGCGACCGGAAGTGCAGCACACCCCGCCCCCGGCCCGCACCTTAGCGACTGGCCATGGGCTCTCCCAGACTCTTGTCGCAGACGGCATGGACCAGAGGTAAGCGGCACCTTATGTGAGATATCCAGCTCTTGGACACTGCGTCTAAGAAGTCGTAACTTGATTGCGACATTGCCCCGCAAGTCCCACAGATCACATTCCCCTCGGCCCTGCCCCGCCCAAACACGACATCCTCCTTTTCAGCCGAAGGGACGGCGGCGCGGATACTGACGTTAGTTGACCCGCATCGTCCATGGCGTGTTCTCCTTGCCCGAGAAGAGCCAGGACCGTATTGCCACAACCTGATCTCATTGCCGAAGTCGAATCACATTGTCGAAAGTCGATCAAGTGCACCGCCACGCCGATCCGCCCACTTGGTCACCTGGGACAACCGCCCTATCTCCGAGCCTTTCGTTCCGAAGGCCGTCCGCGTGGCCATCCGTCTGAGTCGGGCCGGAGTCGGGCGGGAGTCGGAGTCGGCGCTGAAGCGTCTCCACGTGCTCGGGTTCCATAGATCCCCCCGTGCCGGTTCCTCTGGCCGGTTCGGGCACTCTGGCGGACCGTTGCCGCCTCCGTGATCAGGTTTCGGCGGCTGTATCGGCTCACATGCGCGGGTTAGGCCCTACGGCAGGGTGGCGGCTGGTTGCGCGGGGCCGGCTCGAGCCCTGCCGGTCAGGGTTCGCGTACCGACGACCGGTAGCGAGATGGGCAAGGCGGTCCAGATGTCGGCTGTGTCGTCGGTGATCTTGCATTGGGTCAGTTCTACGGCGTTCTCCTTGGCCAGGGTTGCGGCCTTCGCGCAGGCACCCTCGGGGTCGATGAGTGCCAGTTTGGCGGCGGCCAAGGCGCTCAGGTCGGCGGCGTTGTTGACGCGGTGGCGGGCGATACGCACCGAACCGACCAGGGAGAAGGCCAGCGCGACCGCCATGAGGAGACCCATCACGGCCACGCCCCACAGTGTGGCGGAGCCCTTGTCTCCGTGGGCTCGCGCGCCTTCGCGGGCTCGCGCGCCTTCGTGGACTCGCGCGTCTTCGCGGGTGCGGGCCCTCTCGCTGGTCGGCGTGCTTTCGCGAGTTGGCGTCCCTTTGCGGATCGGCACCCCTTCGCGAGCCGGTATCCCTTCGCGAGTTCGCGCTCTCCCGCGCTTTGGCTGCCTTTCGCCTGGCACCCCTTCGCAGGTTCGCATTCCTTCGCAGGTTCGAGGACTCTCCCGGGTGCGTTGCGTGACGTGAGGTGTCATGGGTCTGGTGGCTCCTCAGGGGGTGGTCAGGTGAAGCGGGCGGTCAAGCGTGAAGGGGTTGGCACGCCGGATCAGGCGGGGTGGGTGGTTAGGCGCGGGTTAAGCGAAGCCGGGTGGGTCAGGCGCGGAGCTGGAAGGGTCGGCGTGGATGACCGGCGCGCCAGGCCACGCAGCCGCGTCAGGCGAGGCGGCTGGCAAGGCGAGGCGGCTGGTCAGTGTGCGGGTCAGGCGAGGCGGTTGCTCGGGTGCACAGGACGGGTGAGGTGGCTGGCAAGGCGCGAGTTGGGCGAGGCGGTTGCTCAGGTGCGCGAGTTGGGCGAGGTGGCCGGGCAGGTGCACAGGACGGGAGAGGCGGCTGGGCGGGTGCGCGGGGCAGGTGAGTGGATGGTCAGAGGGGAGGGTCTGGTTCGGTGGCGGCGGTGGCTGTGGCGGAGACGCGGACTGCGGGGAGTGCGGGACCCCAAGGTGGGCGTACCTCCAGGGAGATTTCCACTTGGGTCAGTTCGGGGTCTCTGGTGATGGCTATCTCTGCGTTCTGGTGAAGGGCGGTGCGGGCTTGGGTGCGGACCTGGTCGAGGGGTTCGCCTCTGGCCGCCGCCCTCGCGGCTGTACGGGCGGCGTCGACGCACTCCAGTTGGACGGTGACGGCCTGAATGGCCCAGAGCGCGGCGGCCAGGACGGCTATGAGCGCGGGCAGCACCGCGGCGGTTTCGGCCGTGACCGAACCTCGCGATGCCGCCCGCTTCGTCTCGGCAGAGACCCGCTGGAAGCGGGTGGTCATTCGTTGTTGGTCTTGAGCGCGCGATCGATGAGTGCCGTGAGCATTTCCTGAACCTCTGGGCTGCTCACCACCTTGAAGAGCAGGGCGGCGAAAGCGCAGGCCGCGATCGTGCCGACCGCGTATTCGGCTGTTGACATGCCGCGCTCGCGGTTGGCGGCGGCGCATCGGATCCACTTGTCGGCGGCGCGAAGTCGGAAGCGGGACTTGGCGGTCTCGGCTGCGGTCTCGGCTGGTGGCTCATTCGGAGGAGCGGCGTCGGCTGTCGCTTGCTGGTTGCTGGGTGAGAGTTCGCGAGCTGTCTGGTGAACGGTGGTTTGGGTGGAACTACGCATCGTGCCTCCAGGTGCTCGGGAGTGGGCCGTGCCCGGCGTTGCGCTCCAAGGGTGGCCGAAGCGGGGGTGCTGGTTGGGGGCAGAACTGGGTTCTGTGGATGGAGGGGGCCGAAGGGGCGAGCCTGTGGATAAGTGGACGGCGGCAGGGCTCAAGGAAGGACGATCGTGGAGGCGAGGCCGGCGATCACTGGGATGATCCCCAGCAGGACGAACGCCGGCAGGAAGCAGAGGCCGAGCGGCGCGACGGCCTTGACGCCCACGCCTCTGGCCGCGGCGATCGAGGTGGCCCTGGCCGCTTGTCTGGCGTCGTCGGCCAGGCGGGTGAGGACGTCGGCGACGGGTGCGCCGCTCTGCGCGGCCCGGGTCATGGTTCTGGACAACAGGCCCGTGCTGGGATCTCTGGCCAGGTGCGCCCAGGTCGGTTCGGGGTCGGCGCCCAGGCGCAACTGGGTGGCTACCCATGTCAGACGGTCGCCGAGTGGGCCGCCTATGGCGGTGGCGGCGATCTCCGTGGCCGCGCTCACCGGGCGGCCGGCGAGGAGGCAGGCTGCCATCAGGTCCGCGGCGAACGGGAGATCGGCGGCAATCCGGAGGCGGTCCCGCTGGGCTTGTGGCGGTTCTTTCCTGTGGAGGACGGCGCCTGCGATGGGAGTCAGGAGGAGGCCGATCACGGCTCCGGGGATGCCGCCGATGAGGAGAGCGGTGAGGAGGCCCGTGCCGGTGGCGTAAATGATCGTCTTTGGTGCGATCGGCTTTTGGGTGGTCGCCGTCTTTAAGGGGATCCCGCTTGTGGTTGCGGGGGCGGAGTCCGGTTGGGGCGGCTGGTTGGCGTGCAGAAGGTGTGGCGGGCTCTTTGGTCTGGGTGGCCGGTCTGTTGGGTTCTGGGC
>NZ_JABCPZ010000346.1 GCF_013283785.1 Nonomuraea antri | reverse complement strand
GAGAAGGGGGACGGCTGGTTTCAGGGGTCAGTGACGGGCCTCCAGCGGCGTGGTGCGCGCCAGCGCGACGGTGCCGGCCGCGGTCAGCGCCGCCGCGGCGATCGGCGTCAGGCCGGTGGGCAGCGGCTCGCCGAGCAGCAGCGCGCCGAACGCCACCGCGGTGAGCGGGTCGGCGATCTGCAGCGCGGCGAACGCGACGCCGAAGCGCCCGACGGCGTAGGCGCGCTGGAGCAGCACCAGCGCCAGCAGCGCGGGCACCGGCAGCGCCAGCAGGTACCACCAGTTCCAGCCGCCGTCGACGAGCACCCGCATGAGCGTGGCCGTGGCGCCGTAGAGCACGCCGGAGCCGGCCGCCAGCAGCGCCGCCCGGCCGGCCGGGGAGGCCGCCTTGGCGCCGGCCCACAGCAGGACCGAGGCGATGCCGGCCACGGCCAGCAGGGTGATCACGCCGTTCGGGCTGAGGTGCGTCGGGCCGGTGGACTCCGGCACCAGCAGCACCAGGCCGATCAGGCCCACCGCGACCACCGAGGCGGCGGCCAGTTCCTTGCGCGAGGGCCGGCGGCCGTGCAGTGCGGCGGCGAGCGGCAGCGCGAACAGCAGGCTGGCCACCCCCATCGGCTGCACGACGGTCAGCGGGCCGAGCCCGAGCGCGACGATGTGCAGGGCGCCACCCGCCAGGATGGAGACGCCGCCGAGCAGCCAGCGGGGCTTGCGCAGCAGGTCGAGCAGGCGCGGCTTGGCCGAGCCCACCGCCTCGAACTGCTGCAGGGCGGCGCCGAGAGCGAAGAACAGCGAACCGACCAGCGCGATCACCGCGGCCAGCACAGTCATGCGCACTCCTCTCAGAACGGATGGTTGCCAGGCAGGGTCAAACGGACGTGTCCGCAGGAAGACGTTCCGGGGAAGCCTGGGTGGCGCGTCGCTTCCTGACCCATCGCACGATCTCGACCACCGCGGTGATGGACAGGGCGATGCCCAGGCCGAGAAGCAGACCCTTGATCGGGTCGTTCTCGAACGCCATCCCGCCGAAGTAGCCGATCAGCCCGGAGTACACGGCCCACGAGCTGGTGGCGATCGCGTCGAAGAAGGTGAAGGAACGCAGCGGGTGCCGTACGGCTCCCATGGTCAGGGTGGTCGCGGTGCGGCCACCGGGGATGTAGCGGGCCACGATCAGCACCAGGCCGCCGCGCTCGGCGAGCGCGTCGCGCGCCCACACGAACGCCTTGCGGTCGCGCAGCCGCCCGGCCGACTTGTAGCCGATGGTGTAGGAGATGTGGTCGCCGGCGAACGCGCCCAGCGCCGCCACCAGCATGACCAGCGCCAGGTTCGTCTGCCCGGAGGCGGCGAACACGCCCGCGGTGATCACGGACGTCTCGGCGGGAACGATGGGGAAGAACCCGTCGAGCAGCGCCAGCGCGAACAGCGCCAGGTACAGCCATGGCGACGACATCACCTGTTGGACCAGGTCGAGGATGGCGTGCGTCATTGTGTGATTGCTCCGATCGTCAGGACTCTCACAGCCTGTCGGCGTGCGATGGCTCAGGACATCCGGGATCCCCCCGGTCGAACGCCGACCCTTCCCCGATACGGATCAGGGCCGGTACCCCAACGACGTTAGGAACTCCGCAGGTCATGGCACATCGGACGATCGGCACGGACCACCCCCGACTTTCGTCGGGGTCAGGGTCGCGACCCTGGTGGGACACCCTTCGATCAAAGCGCCTGAGACGGCCCGGCACAGGAGTGCGGGTATCCGCTTTCGAGGTGGTGCTAGCCCCACCGCCATGGACGAGTTCGCTCCACCCCTGACTTTCGTCAGGGATGTCGCCGCACTTTGGTGGGAACCGTGGCACGCGCCGCGCTCGATAACGTCGGTGAGGTGAATCGTCTGCGCCGCGCCGGCCGTCGTGAGGTCGTCTACGACGTGCTGCTCTGGGTCCTGATCTGCGTCTTCGTCGCGGCCATGGGTCCCGATCCGTTCCTCGACCCGGCGGCCTTCTGGGCGATGACGGGCGCCAAGTGGGGGCTGGCGGCGGTGGCGGTGCTGGTCGGCCGGCCGTACCCGCTGGCGGCGGTGGCGTTGCTGGTGCCGCTCGGGCCGTGGCAGTTCGACACCGGGCTGGCCACCTGGACGCCGGACTGGACCGCGCTCAGGCCCGGGCTGAAGATCTTCCCGTTCGTCGTGACGTCGCCGTTCATCATCTGGTACGCCTACCTGACCGGACGCCGGCTCGGCGCGCTGTGGCCGGCGGCGGCGCTGTTCTGCCTGATCACGGCGGTGGGCGCGCTGGTCGTGCTGGCCCAGGGGGCGTCCACGGAGTTGTGGATCACCATGGGCAGCGGCCTGCTGTTCACCTACCTGCTGCCGTACCTGCTGGGCCTGCTCCGGCGGCGGCTGCTGGAGCAGCGGCGGCAGACCAGGTTGTCCACCGAGGCGCAGGCGCGGCTGCGCGAGCGCGCCAGGATCGCCCGCGACATGCACGACGGGCTCGGCCACGACCTGGCGCTGATCGCGGTGCGCGCCGCCGGGCTCGAACTCGCGCCCGGGCTGGGCCCCGAGCAGGTCAAGGCGGCCGGCGAGCTGCGCGTGGCGGCGGCGGACGCCACCGAGCGGCTGCGCCAGATCATCGGCCTGCTGCGCGAGGACGCCGACGCCGCGCCGCTGTCACCGGTGGACGAGGACGTGGCCGAGCTGGTCGAGCGGGCCAGGAGCTCCGGCCTGGCGATCACGCTGGACCTGACGGGACCCGTGCCCGAGCTGGCGCACGCGGTGGTGCAGGAGGGGATCACCAACGCGGCCAAGCACGCGCCTGGCGCCCCCGTGACCGTGACGGTCTCGCCGCACCTGATCAGGGTGCGCAACGGCCCCGGCCGGGCCAGGCCGACCGCGCTGCCCGGCGGGCTGGGGCTGGCCGGGCTGCGCGAACGGGTGCGCCTGGCCGGTGGCACGCTGACCGCGGGGCCCGCGGGCGACGGTTACGAGCTGACCGTCGAACTCCCCCGCGCGGGGGAGCGGGATCGCTAGCGTTCGGGAGGGAACCGGCCGCCGTCCCGGCGAGGCTGGCGGCATGACGGACAAAGCCGGTATCGGGCGGATCACCGCGGGCGTGGTGGCGGTCGCCGCCATGCTGCCCTATCTCACTCTGAAGCTGCTCTGGCTCACCGGGAGCTCCATCGGGGTCAACGATCCCCGGCTGATGCGCGACCCGGCGATGGTCGGGCTCAACACGATGACGTTCGGCATGGACGTCGTCGCCCTGGTTCTGGCCCTGGCCTTCACCCTGCGGTGGGGGCGGCGGCTGCCCGCCTGGCTGGTGCTGCCGCCGATGTGGGTGGGCACCGGGCTGCTCGGCGTGATCATCGTCACGGTGCCGTTCGCGCTGCTCGTCGAGGGGTTCTCGATCTTCCCGGCGGGCGGGCCGATCGAGACGTGGGTGTACGCGATGGTCTACACCGGGTTCATCGTGCAGGGCGTCGGCCTCATGGCGGCCTTCGCGCTCTACGCCCGCGACCGCTGGCCGTTCGTGTTCGCCGGCGGGCTCGCCCACCCCAGTCGTACCAGGTCGTTCCAGACGGTGGTGGCCTGGGGCGCGCTGCTGGTGACCGCCGTGCTCGGCGGGACCAGGCTGTTCCGGGCGTTCGGCGGCAAGGAGGGGACGACGGCGGTGTGGGCCGTCCAGGAGGGCTTCAAGGGCCTGCTGGTGATCGCCGCCGCCGTCGCCCTGGTGGTGATCGCCAGGGGCCGGGGGAGCGGCCCGCTGTGGCGGCCGCTCGTGGTGGCCTGGCTCGGCGCGGGCGCGATGTTCGCCTGGGGCCTGTACGCGATGATCGTCCGCTCGGTGGGCGGCCCGCTGGCCGGCGGCGGCGACCCGGCGGCGGAGCTGGTGGAGCTGTTCGGCATGCTCACCGGGCTGGTGATGGCGATGAGCGGCGCGTTCCAGCTCGTCGAACGGGCGGGTGCGCCGGCTCGGGCGGGCTCAGACGTGCGCGACGTGCATCCGGCGCAGCAGCCGCTTGAACGCGAAGATCGAGAAGACGATCGCCACCCCGCTGATCACGGCCACCGCTGACGTGCGCACCAGCAGGTACACCATCAGCGTGCCCTGCAGATGCTCGTGGATGGCCAGCGCGATGCTCAGCGTGGAGTTGATCAGCAGCACGAACGCCCACAGCAGCGTGATGCGCACGAAGAACCTGCGGACCCGCTCGTGCTTGAGCATCGCCGACGGCAGCGGCACGTAGTCGAGCGTGAGCTTCTGCACGATCGGCCGGTTCAGCCGCACCGAGGCCAGGAACGCCATGGCGATGAAGAACGTGCCGCACTCCGGCTGGATCATGCTCCACACCCAGGTGCCGGTCCAGAACCCGACCGCGGCACGCACGGTGATCGCGAACGCGGCCAGATACATGGTGGCGGGCACCTTCACCCGCTTGACCAGCCGCCTGATCACGCCGAAGTACACCCAGACCGCGGTCGCCACCAGCGCCCACTGGAATCCGACGACGACCGTCGCCGCGTAGAACACGGCCAGCGGGGCCACCACCGCTTCGAGCAGCCCCGGGGCCGCCTGCCTGGCGAGCGCGGTAAGGCGTGGGAGGGTCACGGGCGGATGGTTCAAGGCTGCTCCGCAGATAGGCCGACGATCGGGGGACTACCCGGGCTTCGGGCGAAAAGGCTTACCGGACGGATCGCTCGGTGTAACCGAACGGCGGCTCCGCCACGCCCTGGGTGGGCACCGGTGGCCTACCGTACCTGAGCGCGCGGAGCGATACTGCCTCTTTTGACACGTTCCACGAAGATCTCTACCTGCGGTGATGATCGCGAAGGTCAGCCGAGCGAGGCCGTGGCCAGCTTCGCGCCGAAGCCGATGAACAGCGCCCCGACCCCGGACGTGAGCCCGGCGCTGAGCCTCCTGCGGTTGCGGAACTGCGCGGCCAGGTACGTGCCGCCGAAGATCAACGCGGTCAGGTACAACATGCTGAACACCTGGACGATCGAGCCCAGGATGGTGAACGACAACGCCGGAGTCGCGTACGACGGGTCGACGAACACCACGAAGAACGAGACGAAGAACAAGATCGCCTTCGGGTTCAGCAGGCTGATCGTCAGCGCCCTGGCGAACGGGTTTCCCGATCGCGCCGGCTCGGTCTCGGCGACCGTGGTCTCGGCGGCCGTCGCCATGCCGGGGCCGGACCGCCACGACTTCCACGCGCCCCAGATCATCTGCAGGCCCATCCAGCCCAGGTAGGCCGCGCCCGCGTAACGCACGATCGCGTACAGCACCGGCTGCGACTCCAGCAGCGAGGCCGCGCCGCCCGCAGTGAGGAGCATGAGGACGGTGTCGCCGACGAACACGCCGGACGCCGCGCGATAGCCCTGGCCGACGCCGCGCTGGGCGGCGGTGGTCAGGACGTACAGGGAGTTGGGGCCGGGCAGGAGCACGATCAAGAACGCGCCGACGACGTAGGCCCAGAGGTCAGTGATACCGAAGAACATGCCGCTCGCTCCTGAAAAACAGTGACATGTCACGGTAGCGCGTGATTAATGACCCGGCGCGCGCCATATCCCGCCATAGACCTGCTGGTACCCCAGACTTCGGTACGTCGCGTCCACCAGCGCCTGCCCACGCGGATTGATGCCGAGGCCGGGGCCCTGCTTGTTCATCGTGTAACCGAACGCCAGCCGCGCCGCCGGGTCGCAGAAGCCGGCCGAGCCGCCCATGCCCGAGTGACCGAACGCGGTGGCCGACATCAGCGCGCCCTCGCTGTCGGCCGGCGGCAGGTGGCGGTTGTCCATCGCCTTCATGAAGCCCATCGCGAACCTGGTCGGCACCGCGAGCACGGCGTCCGTCCCGGCGGAGAGCGTGAGCGACATCAGCTCCAGATGCTCGCGGCCGATCAGGCCGTCGCCGCCCAGTGACAGCGGCCGGTACAGGCCGGCCAGGCCCCTGGCGTTGGTGATCGCGCCGACCGCGCCGTGCTCGGCGGCGTGCGCCTCGCGGCTGTCGGACTCGGCCAGGTAGCCGCCGTCGTTGCCGAGCAGCAGCGCCTGGACCGAGGTCGGGTCGGTGAACGCCTTGACGTAGAACGCGGGCGGCACCGGCGGCGGGTCGGCCGGGATCGTCGGCGCGACCCGGCCCTCCAGCGACTCCGGCAGGCCGATCCAGAAGTCCAGGCCGAGCGGTTCGGCCACCTCCTCGCGGAAGAACGTGCCGAGCGAGCGCCCGCTGATCCGGCGCACCAGCTCGCCGACCAGGTAGCCGAACGTCAGAGCGTGGTAGCCGTGCCTGGTGCCGGGCTCCCAGAACGGCGCCTCTGCGGCGAGTCGGCCGGTCATCAGCTTCCAGTCGTGGAAGGCCCCGGCCGGCAGCGGCTCGCGCAGCGCGGGCAGCCCGGCCTGGTGCGTGAGCAGGTGCCTGACCAGCGTGGCGCCCTTGCCGTGGACGCCGTACTCGGGCCAGTAACGCACCACGGGCGCGTCGAGGTCGAGTTCGCCGCGCGCGGCCAGCAGGTGGGCGCACAGCGCGGTGGCGCCCTTGGTGCACGACCAGACGTGGCCGATCGTGTCGTTCAGCCAGGGGGAGCCGGGCGCGGCCTCGCCGCCCCACAGATCGACGACGGGCTTCCCGTCGACGATCACGCACACCGACGCGCCGACCTCGCCCCGGTGCCGGAAGTTGGCCTCGAACTCGGCCGCGACCTGCGTGAACCGCGGGTCGCAGGCGCCCTGCACAGTCATGTCCAGAATCCATCACGAAACGCCACCGCTGTAAACGGCCCGGTAAATCCCTATTGTCTAGTAGGGATTTACGTGAATAGCTGGACACATGACGTTGTGGACCCCCGACCCCACGTTCTACCCCTCGCCGCGCGACGCCGCCGAGGCGCCCGTGGAGAAGCTCGCCTACGTCGCCGCCTTCGACCGAGCGGCCGGCCGTCCCGACGCGCTCGCCGTGCTCGACACCGACCCGGCCTCCGCCGGCTACGGCCGGGTGGTGGGCTGGACCGACCTGCCGAACACCGGCGACGAGCTGCATCATTTCGGCTGGAACGCGTGCAGCAGCGCGTTGTGCCCGAACGCGCCGCACCCGCACGTCGAGCGGCGCTACCTCGTGGTGCCCGGTCTGAGGTCGTCCAGGGTGCACGTCTACGACACCAAGGACCGGCTCAGCCCGGAACTGGTCAAGGTGATCGAGCCGGAGACGCTGGCCGCGCGGGCCGGCTACTCGCGTCCGCACACCGTGCACTGCGGGCCCGAGGGCCTGTACGTCTCGGCGCTCGGCGGCGTGGGCGGCGCGGACGGGCCCGGCGGGATCGCCGTGCTCGACCACACCTCGTTCGAGGTCAAGGGCCGGTGGGAGGCCGATCGCGGGCCGCAGTACCTGGCCTACGACTTCTGGTGGCACCTCAACCACGACGTGCTGGTGACCTCGGAGTGGGGGACCCCGTCCATGATCGAGGACGGGCTGGTCGGCGAGCTGCTGCTCGGCCGGAAATACGGCCACAAGCTGCACTTCTGGGACCTCCGTACGCGCCGGCACGTCCAGGAGGTGGACCTCGGCGACCAGCACCAGATGCCGCTGGAGCTGCGTCCCGCCCACGACCTGTCTCT
>NZ_JABCPZ010000345.1 GCF_013283785.1 Nonomuraea antri | reverse complement strand
CGGTGAGTGCACACGAGCGCTTCCCGGCCAGGGCCGACAGATCCCGTTGAGGACCTCGAGGTCAGTCAGTCGCTGGGTCAGACCCTGTCGGGAAGCGCTCATCTACATCATCACTGTCAGTCGGCGATCCAGCTCCCGTGGAAGCCGAGCGGCACCCGGGCCGGCAGGTGCACGGTGGCGACCGGCTCGCCGGTGAAGTCCTGGGCGGACAGGATCACCAGGTCGGCCGCCCCCCGGTCGGGGTTGTTGACGTAGGTCATCACGTAGCCGTCGTCCTCGGCGGCCGCGGAGTTCCCGTCGCCGGCCGCCACGAACACCGGCTCGCCCACGTAGTGGCCGCGCCCGAACGCCTTGGTCTCGTGGGTGCCGCGCGCCAGGTCGTGCTTGATCAGCGTGTTGTCGAACGCCTCGTCGGGCAGGTCGTCCAGCCCGGTGTCGCCGGGCGAGACCACGTCGATCAGGTCGGCGGCCGCGGCGGTGTAGCCGAACCGGTGCGGCCGGCCCACCAGGCGCTCGTTGATGCGCGGGAACTCCTGCGGGCGGTCGTCCAGGCGGGACTGGGTGACCCGGCCGGTGGCGGTGGAGATCCGCCAGCGGTCGAGCGTCGGCAGCCCGCCCAGGTCGAGGCGGGCGTCGACAAACCTGCGCGAGTAGCGGACCGCGTCGATCACCACGTCGTCGCCGTCGTCGTAGGCGTTGAGCGTGTGGAAGATCCAGCAGGGCTCGACCTCGACCCAGCGCACGTCCCCGGTCCTGCGTGACAGCAGGCCGATCCTGGCGCCGTGCGCGTCGTTCCACGCGTACGGCAGCGGGACGCCCTTCTCGGCGTGGGCCATGCTGAAGGTGACGGGCAGGTCGTAGATGACCACGTACTTCTCGGTGAGCGCGAAGTCGTGCAGCATCGGCGCGTCGGCGATGGGGATGTTCCTGACCTGCGTGACCGTGCCCTTGGGGTCGATCACGATGTGCTGGTGGTGGTCCCAGCCGAAGAAGTAGGCCAGCGCGTGCAGCTCGCCGTTGACCGGGTCGAGGTGGGTGTGCGCGGCGTAGCCGCCGGGCAGGCCGCCGTCGAAGTCGCACGGGCCGATGGTGTCGAGTTCGTAGCTCAGCTCGTACGGCCGGGCCCCGGCCTCGACGGTCGCGAACGTGCGGCCGCCGACGCCGATGACGTGGGTGTTGGCCGAGAAGTCGATGCCCTCGTGCAGCGGCCCTGGCCGGGGTTTCTCGCCGAGGCGGCGGGCCAGGTCGGCGTTGCGCACCCACCGGTTGCGGTACCACTCGGCGCGCCCGTCGCGCAGGCGCACCCCGTGCACCATGCCGTCGCCCAGGAACAGGTGGCCGGCGCCGGGGTCGTCGAGGCTGAGCGGGTTGGGCCCGTTGCGCAGGTAGCGGCCGTCGAGCTCGGGCGGGATGGTTCCGGTGACCTTCAGGTCGAAGGCGGTGATCTCCTCGGTGACGGGGGTGAATCCGCCACGGAACGGGGTGGTGGTCATAACGTTCGGTTCCTCTCATCGGTCGGCAGGAAGGGCGAAAGGACCGAGGAGCACAGCAGCTCGTAGCGCTGCTCGCCCTCGGCGGGGACGAAGAAGCCGGACAGCTCCAGGCTGACCGCGCCGTGCATGGCCATCCAGAGCACCTCGGCGAGCTCCACGGCGGTGGCGCCGCGCAGCACTCCGGCGTCCAGGCAGATCTGGACGCCGTCGATCAGCATGTTCAGCGTCCGCTTGGCGGCGGCCGCCGTCTCCGGACCCGGCACGAACCCCGGCAGCGCGCCGAGGAACATGACCCGGTAGTACTCGGGCTCGGCCAATGCGTGCGCGCGGTAGGCGGTCAGCCCGGCGCGCAACTGGCTGAGCAGGTCGGACTCGGCCGGGAGGCGCATCAGGCGCTGCTCCAGCCGGGCGAAGCCCTCCAGCCAGAGCGCTTCGGCGAGCCCGTCCTTGCCGCCGAACAGGGTGTAGATGACCTTCGTCGAGCAGCCGGCCTCGGCGGAGATCCGCCGCACGGTCAGCGCGGCGGGGCCCTCGGTGACGAGCAGGTGCTTGGCGATGTCGAGGAGTGCGGTCCTGACGGCGCTCTGGCCCTGCTGCTGAGCCTGCTGGTAAGCAGTGATGGACATCGTTGGGTAACACCGTTTCTTGGCGGTAACACTGTTACCGCCTTTCTACGCCTCCGTCGCCGCGCCGTCAAGGACTAATCCGCCGGCGGCAGGTAAGGAGAGAACGGTGAGCAACTCGATCACCGTGGTCGTGGTCACCAGGAACCGCCTGCGTTCCCTGACCCGTTCCCTGCCCCTGCACCCCAGGCCGGTGATCGTGGTCGACAACGGCTCCACGGACGGCACGCCGTGGTTCGTCCGCCGCCACTTCCCCGACGTCCGGCTGGTCGAGGCCGGCGAGAACCTCGGCGCCCCGGCCCGCAACCTGGGCGTGGAACTGGCCGAGACCCCGTACGTGGCCTTCGCCGACGACGACTCCTGGTGGGCGCCCGGCGCGCTGGACCGGGCCACCGACGTGATGGACGCCTACCCCCGCCTGGCCGTGCTGGCCGCGCGGGTCCTGGTCGGCCCGGACGAACGGCTCGACCCGACCTGCGAGCGGATGCGGCGCTCCCCGCTGGGCGTCGACGACGACCTGCCCGGGCCGAACGTGCTGGGCTTCCTGGCCTGCGGCGCGGTCGTCCGCAGGCAGGCGTTCCTGGAGGCGGGCGGCTTCGACGACGTGATCTTCTTCTTCGGCGAGGAGGAGCGGCTGGCCATGGACCTGGCCGCGCGGCGCTGGGGCCTGTCGTACGTGGACGACGTGGTGGCGCACCACCACCCGTCGCCGCCCGGCGACCCGCGCGGCAGGCAGGCCCTGGCGGCGCGCAACGCGGTGCTGACGGCGGTGCTGCGCCGGCCCTGGCGCGAGGTGGCCAGACGCTCGCTGCAGGCCCTGCGCACCGGCCCGGCGGGCTGGCGCGGCCTGCGCACGGCGGTGCCCAGGCTCCCCCGCGCACTGGCCCAGCGACGGGAACTGCCCAAGACGGTGGAAATGGACAGGCGCCGGGTGGAACGGGACCGCTGACCGGCCCTGTTACGTCACGTGATCACTGGGTAACAGGGTGAGCATGAGCAAACCCAATCCGATCCAGCTACAGAAGCATTTGTCGGGCGTGAACTACCCGGCCAGCAGGGACGACCTGGTCCAGGCCGCCCGCGATCACAACGCCGACGACACGATCGTCCAGGCCCTGGAGTCCATGCCCGACCGCCAGTACGACGGCCCGAACGCCGTCAGCGAGGCGGTCACCAAACGCTGAACCGACGACGGCGGCGGGCCGGAACACACCCGCCGCCGCGTACCCGCTCAACCGCCGAGCCCGGCCGACAGCCGGAACGCCCCCACCGGCACCAGCCCCCGCTTGAGCAGCCGGAAGGTGGGCAGCGGGCTGCCGCTGACCGTCTCCTTGTAGGCCACCGCCCAGCGCCCGGTCAGGTATCCCCTGCGCGGGCTGTCGTCGGGCCGGACGAACTGGATCACCGCGTCGCGCCTGCCGAGGCTGACCGGCTGGTGGTAGTAGCCGAACCTGAACGGCCTGGGCCTGCCCCCGAGCAGCCCGTCGGCCAGCGTGTCACCGGCGTGCAGGCCGGTCGGGATGCCGCTCTGGCAGGTGCCGTGCAGCACGCCGAACGGCAGGGGCACCGCGGCGGCGTCGCCGACGGCGTACACGTCCGGATGCGACACCGAGCGCAGGAACGGGTCCACCACGATCCTGCCGCGCTCGTCCGTCTCCAGCCCCGACTCCGCGGCCAGGGGCAGCCCGCGGGTGCCCGCGTTCCACAGGGTGGCGTCGGAGTGGATCAGCTCGCCATCGGCCAGTTCCACCGCGTCGGGCAGCACCTTGGTCACCCGGACGTCCTGCCTGACCCGCACGCCGAGCCGCGCCAGCGCCCGGTCCAGGTACGCCTGGGCCCGCTCGCCCAGCATGGCGCCGGGCCGGCCGCGGCTGAGCAGCACCACGCGCAGCCCGGGATGCGACTCGGCCAGCTCCGCCGCCGACTCGACGCCGGTCAGCCCGCCGCCTGCCACCACGACCGTGCCGCCGTCGGCCAGCGTCTCCAGCCTGGCGGCCAGGCGCAGCGCGGCGTCGTGGTCGTCGTAGGTGTGCGCGTGCTCCGTCACGCCGGGGACGGAGGTGTCGGTGACCGCGCCCAGCGCGTAGATCAGCTTGTCGTAGGCCAGGACCTCGCCGCCGGCCAGGCGCACCCGGTGGCCGTCCGGGTCGAGCGCGGCCACGCGGGCCCGCACGAACCTGATGCCGGTGCCGGCGATCACGTCCTCGATGGAGTGGTCGGCCAGCCGCTGCCCCGTCGCGCTCTGATGCAGCCTGAGCCGCTCGGTGAACCGCGACGAGGCGTTGACCAGCGTGACCCGGGCGCCGACCCGGCGCGTTCTGGTGGCGACCCTGATCGCCGCCGCGAGTCCGGTGTATCCGGCGCCCAGCACGAGTATGTCCGTCATGTTCTTCCCTGCCTCCTCGATCCGCCATGAAGACGGATCGAGGAGACCGGGACGTGACATCACTGCACGGTTATCTGGTCCACCTCCACGGTGATGCCCTTGACCTGCGGCGTCGAGGTCGCCGTGGTGACCGTGCCGGTGCCGGTGCTGACGCCCTTGACCTTCATCGTGTAGCTGAGCGTGCCGCCGGGCGCGCCCGGCGTGCTCTTCACCACGAGGTCCTGGGTGGGCGGCCCGGCGATCTGCTGACCGGCCGTGCCCTCGTCGTTCTCGGCGCCCACGGTCAGCCCGGCGCCCGCCGGCGGCTCTCCGGGCAGGTTGGCCGGGTCATAGGCGAAGCTGATGTCCTCCACGCCGTTCGTCCCGATCCACTGCTGGAACACCTTGGTGTCGGTGGTGCCGAAGATGTTCACCCGCCACTCGACGACGAGCCAGTCGTTGACGCCGTCGGTGAGCGACGCGGCGTACACGCCGGGCGCGCCGGTGCCGTCCAGGTCCGTCCAGTACGACGCGAGCACGCCGTTCGGCTTGGCCGGGTCCGGCAGGGTCTGCGGCTGGTAGGCGATGTCGTCGGTGCCGTTGGTGCCGCCTGCCACGCTGTAGCCGTTGGAGACGATGCCGAGCCTGTTGTAGGTCTTCCCGGCGAAGACGAACGCGGGAACGGTGAAGTTCAGCGCCTGCTCGTCACCGATGGGCGTGGGCTCGACGCCGAACGCGTCCAGCGGGATGTACCCGGCAGGTCCCGCACCGGGCGCGATCGTCGGCTTGTCGGGCTGCCGGCCCGCCAGGGTGGACTTGGCCGTGGCGATCTGGCTGCCGACCTGCGTGGCGCCGGTCACGCCGGTGAGGCGCAGCCGCGAGCTGAGCGTGCTCAGCGCGGTGACCTCGGTGGCCTGCATCGTGTTGTTCTGCACGGTCACCGTGCAGGTGGACTCGCCGGTGTCCTTGGCGATCGCGGCGGGCACGCAGGTCTGCTCGACCGGCACCGCGCCCTCCTGACGGTAGAACGCCACCGGCAGGTGCAGCGCGCGCTTGCCGCCGACCTGCTTGAGGTTCACCTGGCCGAAGTACTGCCCGTCGGGCAGGTCGGGCGCGCTGATGATCACCGTCAGCTTGGCGCTCTTGCCCGGCTTGACGCTGAACAGCGGCGGCATCACCGCGATGTTCGCGCCGTCGACGGTCTTCCCGGTGGCGGTGAACGTGAGCGTCTTGTTCGTGGTGTTCGTCACCGTGCGCTTGGCGGTGATGAGGCCCGGCATGGTCGGGGCGTTCACCGACGGCAGGTTGAGATCGATGCGGTTGAGCGGGTCGGTGGCCGAGGCGGCGAAGTTGGCGGCCGTCTCGTCCAGGGTCAGGCCGGGGTCGCCGGCCTTGGTCAGGTCGATGCGCCCGCCGCCCATGTCGAACGGGTCGGCCGGGGTGGTGCGGTCGGACTTGGTGACCGACTGCTTGGCGGTGGTCTCCAGCGCCGACTTCACCTGTCCGGGCGTCCAGTCGGGGTGCAGCGCGAACACCAGCGCGGCCGCGCCGGTGACGTGCGGCGCCGACATCGAGGTGCCCGCGATGACCTGGTACAGGTTGCCGGGCGGCCCTTCCAGCGGCGATTCCGGCGTCGGGGTCATGCCGGCCATGATGTGCAGGCCGGGCGCGGTGACGTCGGGCTTGAGGAAGTCGCCGCCGGGGCCGCGCGAGGAGAAGTACGTGATCGCGTCGCCCTGCCAGGTGGCCTTCGTGCCCTGCGTGAACGAGGCGGTCGCGCCCGGGTGCGCGGTCAGGAAGCCGAGCAGCGTGTCGGTCTCGGGCTTGTTGATGTGCACGGTCGGCACCCAGTGGGCGTCGGTCATCACGTCCAGCGGGGTGACGTTGTACAGGATCATCCCGGCCGCGCCGCCCTGCTTGACGTTGAAGCTCTTCAGCAGCCGGTTCGGGCCGCGTTCACAGGCGACGATCTTGCCGGTGAAGAGACCGGCGGGCGCGGGCGCGTCGCACAGCGGCCGGCTGTACGGCGGCGCCGAGGCGAGCACCACGGGTAACGGCGAGGCCACGCCCGACGTGATGGACGCGCCCTTGATCGTCGCGCTCGCGCCGCCCGTGCCGGACAGCGTGATCGTCGACTGGAACGTCCTGGTCTGCGTGGAGGCGGCCACCGTGGTCACCCACGGGCTGCGGTGGTCGGTGGTGTTCGCGCCGGGACCGGCGTTGCCCGCCGAGGCCGACACCAGCACGCCGGCCGCGTACGCGTCGAGGAACGCCAGCTCCACCGGGTCGCTGTACGGGTCGGAGCCGCCGGAGATGGAGAAGTTGATCACCCGGACGCCGTCCAGGATCGCCCTGGCCACGGCCGCGGCCGAGTCGGACTGGTAGCAGCCCTCCGCGCCGCACACCTTGTACACCGAGACGTGCGCGGCGGGGGCGATGCCGTGGATCGGGCCGCGGCTGATGCCCAGCGGGTTCGCGTCCGCCACCGGGCCGCCGGCGGAGGTGGTGGCGGTGTGGGTGCCGTGGCCGTTGGAGTCACGGGCGCTGTCCGGGTAGACCTCGCCGCCCACGACCGCGTTGTAGGTCTCCAGGAACGGCCCGCCGCCGATGAGCTTGTTGTTGCACTCGAACGGGTCGTTGGCCGGGGTCAGCGGGTTGTCGCCGAAGTCGCACAGGCGGGGCGTGCCGTCCTTGGTCGGGCCGGGGGCCGGCAGCGACGGGTTCGACGCGAACGACGGGTGCTCGGGCCAGGCGCCGCTGTCCAGCACGCCCACGTTGACGCCCTTGCCCGCCGAGGCGCTGCCGCCGAGCCGCTGATAGATGGCGTCGGCGCCGATGAAGCGGGAGCTGGAGTCGGTGAGGGGCTGCTGGAGCTTGTCCTCCTGGATCGCCACCGCGCCGGGCAGCTTCAGCACCTCCTTGGCCTTGTCGGCGGGAATCCGCAGGGCCACACCGCCGTAGACGGTGCGCAGCCGCTGGCCGACCACCGCGCCGGGCACCTTCTTGCCCAGCTCGCCGAGGAAGGCCTGCTCCACCTCCTCGATGTGCTTGTCGTACTTCTGCGCGTCGGAGCTCTTGACGTCCAGCGACTTGCCGGTGACCTGCGGGCTGGTGCCCGGCAGACCCGGCAGCCCGCCCTTGTAGGCGGCCAGCGCGTCGTAGTCGAGCTTCACCATGACCGGCACGGGCGCCGTGGAGGTGCTGCTCAGCAGGGACTGGTCGCTCTTGGCGAGCTTTCCTGTCGCGGACTTGGCGCCTTCGTCCAGCACGGCGCCCGTGCCGGTCATGGTGAAGCTCG
>NZ_JABCPZ010000344.1 GCF_013283785.1 Nonomuraea antri | reverse complement strand
GCGCTGGGGTGGGCGGTGCGCGGGCCGGTCACCGGTTACCTGGTGCGGCCCGTCGGGGAGCGTCCTGACGCCGCGCGGGCCCAGGAGCTGATCACGGCGACCCTCGGCCAGGTGCCGGTGCTGCGGCGCGGCGAGGGCTGGGCGGGATGGTCCGCGCTGCCGCCCGTCGAGCTGGCCGAGCGGCTGCGGCGCTGCGTCGAGACGATGCCGTGGCCGTGCGCGGCCGGCGTCGGCGCGGCGGTCGCGGACCTGGCGTCGATGGGTGATTCCCTGCTCGGCGCGGAGGCGGCGGCGTTCGTCGCGGGCGCGGGCACGGTGGCCAGGGCGGACCGGATGGGCCCGGCCGAGCTGCTGGGCGCGCTGCCCGCGGGCGTGCTGCGCGCCCCCGCCGCGGTGGTGCTGCGCCCGCTGCTGGCGATCGACAAGGACGGCACGCTGCTGGAGACGCTCGCCGCCGTCCTGGACGAGGGCGGCGCGCTGAAGGCGGCGGACCGGCTCGGCGTGCATCGCAACACGGTCACCACCCGGCTGGACCGGATCAAGTCCGCCGGGTTCGACCTCGACGACCCCGCCAACCGGCTGGCACTCCAGCTCGCCTGTCACGTGCTGCTCCGCTGACCTCGGCGCTCCCGGTCCCGTTCAGGGGGTGGCAAGGGGGGTGCAACCGCGTCCTGCTGTGCTGGGGGCCTCGGCCGGAGCGGAGGAGGTCCTGATGGCGGACGAGAGTGTGACGCGGCCGTGGTTCGGCTCGTTCGTGCGCCGGGTGCTGGTGCCCGTCGTGCTGGTGGGGGTGGCGACGGGCGTGCTCTCGGGGTTGACCGGCTGGATGGGCTGGGCGGCGGCGGGGCCGGTCGTCGGGGCGCTCATCGGCGTGGCCTGGCTGACCGGCCGCCGCCACCCCCGCGCCGGCGGCGCCTCCTGACGGCCGTGCTGGTCAGCCGGTGATCATGCCCTGGGCGAGGTCGTCGGCGACGGCCTCGGGGGCCCGCTGCTCGGCGGGACCGTAGCCGCCGCCCCCGCCGGACTCGCAGCGCAGCACGTCCCCTTCGCGCACCGGCAGCGCGTTCACCTTCAGCATGCGCCGCTCCCGGAAAGTCCCCGGGTTGAGCGTGACGCGCGGTGGCGCGCCCGCCCGGCCGCCGGCCAGGCCCCAGGCCGGCGTGACCGAGCGCTCGAACCACAGCGACAGCGAGGTGTCGCCGCAGAACTCGTACTCGCGCACCACCCCGTTGCCGCCGCGCCACCGCCCGGCGCCGCCGGTGTCGGGACGCACCTCGTAGCGGGTGACACGCACCGGGAACAGCGTCTCCAGCACCTCGATGGGCATGTCGCGCAGCGAGCCGTTGACGTTGTTGATCAGGCAGGTCTCGCCGTCGCCGCCCTCCCAGGCGCCCCAGCCGCCGACGGTGGCCTCCTGCGAGACGTACAGCTTGCCGGTACGCGGGTCGGTGCCGGTGAACTGGACGATCAGCGAGTCGCCGTAGGAGGCCGCGGCGGCCTTGCCGGGCAGCGCCGGGGCCAGCGCCTTGACCACCAGGTCGATGAGCAGCCCCAGGTGGGAGTAGTAGTACTGGCAGGCGGCCGGGGACTCGGCGGCCAGCATCGAGCCCGGCCTGGTCTCGACCGTCAGCGGGCGGAACGAGCCGCCGTTGAGCGGCACGTCCCCGGAGACCAGCAGCTTGTAGCCGACCCGCACGGCGGCGACGGCCTGGGCGGCGCCGCAGTTGACCGGGCCGGTGGCCTGGTCGGCGCAGTCGGTCAGGTCCACGTGCATCGACTCGCCCGACACCGCGATCGTCACGGTGACCGGCAGCGGCGTGTCCAGGTCGATGCCGTCGTTGTCGAGGAACCCGGACGCCTCGTAGACGCCGTCCGGGATGGCCGCGATGGCGGCCCGCTCCAGGCGTTCGGTCTGGGCGAAGATCTCGTCGCGGGCGGCCATCACGGTGTCCGCGCCCCAGCGCGAGACGATCTCCGTCAGCCGCCGCTGGCCGGTCATGGCGCAGCTCACCTGGGCGCGCAGGTCGCCGAGCGTGGCGTGCGGGAACCGGACGTTACGCGCGATGACCTCGTGCAGGTCGCGGCACGGCGCACCGCCCGCGTACACCTTGACCGGGCCGAGCCGCAGGCCCTCCTGGAAGATGGAGGTGGAGTCCATGGAGCCGCCGGGGTCCTTGGAGCCGACGTCCAGCCAGTGGGCGCGCGAGGCGGCGAAGCCGGCCAGCTCGCCGTCGGCGAAGATCGGGCCGTAGACGGTGACGTCGTTGAGATGGGTGCCGCCGATGTAGGAGTCGTTGAGCACCCATACGTCGCCCTCCTGCCAGACGTCACGCCCGTAGCGGCGTTCGGTCTCGCGGGTGCACACCTCCAGGTTGCCCAGGAAGATCGGCAGCCCGGACGACTGGCCGAGCACGGTGTGATCGCGGTCGAGCAGCGCGACCGCGCAGTCCTTGGCCTCGTAGATGACCGGGGTGTAGGAGCTGCGGATGAGCGTGGTGTTCATGTCCTCCGCGGCCTGCAGCAGGGCACAGCGGATGATCTCCGTGGTGACGGGGTCGATCATGGGTTCACCTTGATGACGAGGAAGCCGTTGGCGTCGACGGTGGCCAGGCAACCGGGCGGGATGACGGTGGTCGCGGTCTCCTCCACCACGATCGCGGGCCCGGCGATCTCGCCGTCGAGACCGGCCCTGCGCAGCACGGGCGTGCGGTGCACGGCCCCGTCGAAGATCACATCGCGGACGTCGGCCGCCGCGGGCTCCGTGGCCTGCGGGGCGCGGGCGGCCGAGCGGGGGAAGGAGCCGAACCCGGTGCTGCGCAGCATGACGAACTCCACCGGCGCCTCGGGCGTGGCGTGGCCGTACCTGCTGGTGTGCGCCTCGGCGTAGCGGGCCGCGACGACCTGGAGGAAGCCGGGCTCGGCCGGTTCGGCGGCGTCGCGCAGCGGGATGGTGAGCGTGTAGTCCTGGCCTTCGTAGCGCATGTCGAGCGCGTGCTCGACGCGGCGGCGTTCTGCGGGCACACCTTGCCCGGCCAGCGCGTCGAGCGCGGCCGACTCCAGCGTCCGGAGCGTGGCGGCCAGGTCGGCGCCGTCGAGCGCGTCCTGCGGGCGGAAGTAGGGCCTGGTCAGGTCGCGGCGCACGTCGGCCTCCAGCATGCCCCAGGCGGAGAACGCGCCGGGGAAGCGGGGGATGACGACCTCGGAGATGCCCAGCTCGCGGGCGATGAACACGGCGTGCATGGCGCCCGCGCCGCCGAAGGCCACCAGCGCGAACTCGCGCGGCTCGACGCCGTGCTCGACCGTGAGCGTGCGGATGGCCTGGGCCATCTTGGCGTTGGCCACGTCGCAGACGCCCTCGGCGAGCCGCAGCGGGTCCAGGTCCAGCTCGTCGGCCAGCATGGCCACCGCCTCGCCGGCCGCCTCGACGTCGAGCGTCATCAGCCCGCCGGCGAACCAGGCCGGGTCGACCCGGCCGAGCACCACGTTCGCGTCGGTGACGGTGGGCCGGGTGCCGCCGCGGCCGTAGCAGGCGGGTCCCGGCACCGCGCCGGCCGACTCGGGGCCGACGCGCAGCGCGCCCGCCTCGCTGTAGGCGATCGAGCCGCCGCCGGCACCGATGGTGTGCAGGTTCACGATGGGCATCAGCACCGGGTAGCCCTCGATGCGGGCCTCGGCGCTGACGTCCGGCCGGCCGCCGACGACGAGTGAGACGTCGAAGGACGTGCCGCCCATGTCCACGCAGATCGCGTTGTCCCTGCCCAGCAGCCGGGTCGCGGCCACGCCGCCCATCGTGCCGCCGACCGGGCCCGACAGCAGGGTCTGCAGCGGCCGGCGCATCGCGTACGAGGCGTTGACCAGGCCGCCGGAGGACTGCATGACGTGCACCGGCACGCCCAGCCCGCGTTCGGCGAAGCGCTGCTCGATCCTGGCCAGGTACCGGCGTACCACCGGGCCCGTGTAGGCCTCCAGGACGGCCGAGGAGGTGCGCTCGTACTCGCGCCACTCGCGGGCCACCTCGTGGGAGAGCACGACGAGGATGTCGTCCCCGCCCAGTTCCTCGCGCAGGATCTCGCCTGCCCGCAGCTCGTGGGCCGGGTCGGCGTAGGAGAACAGCAGGCAGACGGCGACGGCGTCGAACCCCTCGGCGCGGGCGCGGCGGGCGGCGGCGCGCACGGCCTCCTCGTCCAGCGGGACGAGTTCGCGCCCGCGGTAGTCGAGGCGGCCGGCGACCTCCATCACCTCCGAGCGCGGCACCAGCGGGGCCGGCTTGCGGTAGCGCAGGTCGAACATGCGGTCGCGGTTGCCGCGCGCGATCTGGTAGACGTCTCGCGCGCCCTGGCTGGTCAGCAGCAGCACGCGGGCGCCCTTGCGCTCCAGCAGCGCGTTGAGTCCCTGCGTGGTGCCGTGCACGAAGAACGAGATGGCCGCCGGGTCGTCGACGACCCGGCCGAGCGCGGCGAAGACGCCTTCCGCGAGGTCTCCCGGGGTGGTGGGCGCCTTCGACGCCACGACGGCCCCGGTCCGCTCGTCGTAGCAGACGACGTCGGTGAAGGTGCCGCCGATGTCCATGGCGACGCGATAGCTCATGGCCGAACGGTACGACCGCACCACCCGCCCGCCGCTGTGCGCGCCGCACAGCTCAGGCGGGCGGGCAGTGCACGATGCTCAGTCGCCGAGTTCCTCGAACAGCGTGAGCTGCAGGCCGGCGGGCGCGGACAGACGGGAGTTCAGCGAGTTCCACGGGGTTCTGGTGGGCGGGGCGATCACCTCGGCGCCGCCCTCGGCCAGCCTGGCGGTGGCGGCGGTGGAGTCGTCGACCTCGAAGGCGACCCTGATCGGCCCGGCCACGCGCGAGCCGACCTCGACCTGGTCGATGAAGGCCGCGTGGTTGCGGTCGACGATCTCCAGGGTGGCCCGGCCGGCGTCGAGCAGGGTGACCTGGCCGTCCTCGGAGGACCAGACGGCGAGCTGGGACAGGCCGAGCACGTCGCGGTAGAACCGCAGCGCCTCGTCGTAGTCGTCGGCGGTGACCACCAGCCGGAGTTCTCGAACGCTCATGACCATCCCCAGCGGGGACGGGCCGCGGGTTATTCCGTGCCCGGGGTCAGCGCGGGGACTGCGCCGGGGTGGGGACGTCGTCGATCAGCCGGGCGGCCAGCGCCATGGCGGTGATCTCGCCGCGCAGCACCGGATCGGCGTCGAGGGCCCTGATGATCGCCAGTTGCAGGCCGGCGCGGGTGGTCTCGTCGTCGGGCTTGGCGGTGGCGACCCGCTCGATCAGCTGGAGCGCGGCGGCGTCGCCGCGGCCGAAGATGCGCTGCAGGATGCGGGCGCCGCGGGCGACGGCGGTCTCGGCCGCCAGTTCGGTGGTCCGGGCGAGCACGGTCACGCCGTAGGCGCTGATCGCCGCGTTGACGTAGGGCATGACCTCGTCCGCGATGTCCACGGGTGCCTCCGTAGGCTGTCCTGCTGGGGGATGACGCGATCGTAGCCCGGATCGCGCGGGGCACGCGGGCGGTGTTCGGCAAGCTTTACCCTCCCGCCACCCTCATGCTGATCTACTTTGTAAAGGCGCTAGCCTGTTCGCCATGGCCAAGCCGTTCCTCACCCTGAAATCCGGCGTCGAGCACGAGACCGAGGCGCGGCGTTCGCGCTTCATCTGCGCGATGGCGCCGGTGGCCACGGTGGAGGAGGCCGCGGCGTTCATCGCCGAGCGGCGGCGGCTGCACGCGGGGGCGACGCACAACTGCACGGCGTACGTGATCGGCGAGCGGCTGCAGAAGGGCGACGACGACGGCGAGCCCGGCGGCACGGCGGGCACGCCGATGGTGCAGGCGCTGGTCGGGCGCGGGTTCAGCGACGTGGTGGCGGTGGTCACGCGCTATTTCGGCGGCGTGCTGCTGGGCGCCGGCGGCCTGGTGCGCGCCTACGGCTCGGCGGTGACCGAGACGCTCGACCGGGCCGAGGCGGTGCGGATGGTGCCGGCCAGGCTGATGCTGGTGTCGGTGGCGCACGACCAGGCCGGGCGGGTCGAGAACGACCTGCGGGCCTCGCGGTTCGCGGTGCGCGAGGTGCGGTACGGCGCGCAGGTCGGGTTCTCGGTGGCGGTGGGCGACGACGAGGTGGAGTCGTTCACGGAGTGGCTGGCGACGCTGACGGCCGGCCGCGCCCGGGTCGAGCCGGGCGCGGAGATCCACGTCCCCGAATAGGCCGCCGCGGGCCGGGGCACGGAGATGCGCGTCCCCGAACAGGCGCCGCGGGCCGCGAGCGGCCGGGGGTCAGCCTTCGAGGGCGTACTGCATGACGCGGAACTTGGCCTGGGCCTCGGCGAGCTCGGCGGCCGGGTCGGAGTCGCCCATGATGCCGCCGCCGGCGAACAGCCGGGCGCGGCGGCCCTGGACGATGCCCGAGCGCAGGGCGATGCCCCACTCGCCGTCGCCGTTGGCGTCGATCCAGCCGACCGGCCCGGCGTATCCGGCGCGGTCCATGCCTTCGAGCTCGCGGATGACCTTGATGGCGGTGTCGGTGGGAGTGCCGCCGACGGCCGCGGTGGGGTGCATGGCGGCCACCACGTCGAGCACGGACGCGCCGTCGGCCAGGCGTCCGGTGACGTGGCTGGCCAGGTGCTGGACGTTGGGCAGGACGAGCAGTTCCGGCTCGTCGGGGGTGTGCAGCGACGAGCAGAGCGGCGCCAGGGTGTGGCGGACCGAGGCGATGGCGCACTCGTGCTCGTGGCGGTCCTTGGCGGAGGCGAACAGCGCGGCGCCGCGGGCGACGTCGTCGGCGGGGCCGGTGCCGCGCGGGGTGGTGCCGGCCAGGACGAGGGATTCGATCTCCTGCCCGGTGCGCCGGATGAGCAGCTCGGGCGTGGCGCCGACCAGCCCGGCCACGGAGAAGGTGTAGCACTCGGGGTAGCGCTGGGCCAGGCGGGTGAGCAGGATGCGGATGTCGATCGGGTGCTCGGCGGTGGCCAGCAGGTCGCGGGCGAGCACCACCTTCTCCAGTTCGCCGGCGCGGATGCGCTGGGCGGCGCGGGCGACGACGTGTTCCCATTCCGGCGCGGTGAGGCTGCCGTCGCCGTAGCTGATGCGGCCGGGCTCGCGGACCGGGGTGAAGGTCTCCAGTGGCGCGTCGCCGATGGTGGTGAGCCAGGCGTGGCCGTCGCGGCGGGCGAGGATGGCCTGGGGCACGACCAGGACGCTGCCGTGGGAGTCCTCGTCGAAGGTGAAGGTGCCGAAGGCGACGGCGCCGCTGCCGGGGACGCGCAGCGGGTCGTCGACGTGGGCGTCGCCGAGGACGGAGGTCAGCCATTGCCGGGCCCAGGCGAACCGCTGCGGGCCTGGTGGCACGGCGACGCGGGCGGCCTGGCCCCAGCCGACGAGGCCCTCGCCGTTCCTGATCCAGGCGTAGGGCGCGGTTCTGGGCAGGGAGGCCAGCAGGTCACCGGGGTCGCCGACGGGGGTGGTGCGAACCGGTAGCGGGCGGGTTGTTCCGAGCGCGACACTCACTCAAGACACTCTATGCGGGAACTGAACACGTTCGACTCGGACCCCCGTGAATGCGTGGTTACGGTCAATGAACCCGGATAAAACTGGACGTTGGGGCCTGTTTTCGGCAACCAGATCGGGTCCGGCTGTGTCAAGCGGCGATATGAAGTCGGTCCTGAAACGGCATGGGTGACGTCAACATCACGCTGAGTTCATGATCATCTCCCTACCTTGGGCGCATGATCGCTCGCCTCGCCGCCGCCGTGGCGGTCCTCGCCTCCGGCGCCGTGCCCGCCGCCCC
>NZ_JABCPZ010000343.1 GCF_013283785.1 Nonomuraea antri | reverse complement strand
GAAGGCGTCGGCGAGCTGGCCCTCGTTGACGAAGACGGCGACCTGAGACTCCCTGACCACGAGCCGGGCGCCCATTTTGATCTCGTTCTCGTACCGGGGGAAACGCCATACGAGGGTGTCGCGGCTGGGTGAAGACCCGCTGGTTCGCCCCGAACCGCCTCAAGAAGGTCACCGAGGCGGAGACCATGAAGAGCACGTACCTGCCGCACTGGACGTTCGACGCCGGCACCGTCTCCGACTACACCGGCCGCCGCGGCGAGCACTACTGGGCCACCGAGACCTACACCGAGAACGGCGAGACCAAGACCCGCCAGGTGCGCAAGACCCGCTGGTACCCGGCCTCGGGCACGGTCGCGCGCGACTTCGACGACGTGCTGGTCCACGCCACCGCCCACGTGCCGGGGGAACGCCTCGCCGCGCTCGAACCGTGGCCGCTGGCGCGCGCGGTGCCGTACGAGCCGAGCTACCTGGCCGGCCACCACAGCCTGCGCTACGACGCCGGCCCCGAGGAGGGCCTGGAGTCGGCCAAGGTCAAGATGGCCGCGGTCATCGAGGACGACTGCCGCGCCGACATCGGCGGCGACGTGCAGCAGGTGCACTCGGTCAGCACGAACTACGCGGACGTCACGTTCAAGCTGATGCTGCTGCCGGTGTGGGTCGGGTGCTACGCGTTCGGCGGCAAGACGTACCAGGTACTCATCAACGGGGTGAACGGCGAGGTTCAGGGCGATCGGCCGTACAGTCCGGCCAAGATCGCGGCGGCCGTGCTGGCCGTCCTGGCGGTGATTGCCGCCGTCGTCTGGCTATACCTGGTGAACCGCGCGTAGCCTGGGCGGATGCTCCGCCGCCTGCTGCGCATCGTCCTCGCGCTGGTCGCGCTCGGCTTCCTCGGTTTCGGCCTGGCCAGGAACTGGGACGAGACCACCGGCGCGCTGGCCGCGCTCTCGCCCTGGGCGGCGTCCGGCGCGTTCTTCGCGGTGCTGCTCGGGCAGTTCCTCATGCTGCTGGCCTGGCGGGAGATCCTGGGCGGGCTCGGCACGCGGGTGCCGGTGCGCATCGCCGGGCGGATCATGTTCGTCGGGCAGCTCGGCAAGTACATCCCGGGGGCGGTCTGGGCGTACGCGGCCATGATGGACCTCGGGCGCGACCACGGGAGCCCGCCGCGGCGCACGTTCGCGACGATCTCGCTGGGCCTGGTGATCAACCTCGGAGTGGGCATCTCGATCGCCGCCGCGACCCTCGCCACCCACGAGGCGGTCCGCCAGACCTGGTATTTCGTGCTGCTGGTGCCGGTGATCATCGTGTGCCTGCATCCCAAGGTGCTCACCTGGGGGCTCAACCTGGCGCTGCGCATCGCGCGCAGGGAACCGCTCGACACCGTGCTGCCCGGCCGCACGGTGCTGATCGCCGTGGCGTGGACCACGCTCGGCTGGCTCGTGTACGGCGTGCACACCTGGCTGCTGGCCGGCCGCTGGGACCTGTACGTGATCGCGACCGGCGCCTACGCCTTCGCCTGGTGCACCGGCATTCTCACGGTCGTGGTGCCCGCCGGGGTCGGGGTCAGGGAGGGCGCGCTGCTGCTGGTGCTGACGCCGATCATCGGCAACGGCCCGGCGTGGGCGGTGGCGGTGGTGTCGCGGGTGGCGTTCACGCTGGCCGACGCGACGGCCGCGGGCGTCGCGTTCCTGCTCGGCCGTCAGGCGCCGAGCAGCGTGGTGGCGTACGCCGACCAGAACGGCTCGGGGTCGACGGCCTTGACCCCCGACCGCAACCTCTCCGGCTCGCCCGAGGCGTAGAAGCGGGTCAGCGCCTGCCTGAGCGCGTCGACGTCGCCGGGGTCGACCAGCAGGCCGTCGACGCCGTCGGTGACGTGGTCGGCCAGCGCGCCCACGCGGGTGGCGATCACCGGCACCCCGTGCTCGTGCCCGAGCCAGACGTTCTGGCTGGCGGTGGCGTTGCGGTAGGGCAGCACGAGCGCGTCGGCGGCGGCGAACAGCTTCGGCACCTCGCTCGCGGCCACGTAGCCGGGCCGCAGCTCGACCCGGTCGGCCAGGCCCAGCTCGGCGATCAGCGCCCGCGTGTCGTCGAGCCCGCCCCAGAACTCACCGGCCACGGTGAGCGAGATGCCCTCGGGCAGGGCCCTGAGCAGCAGGTCGAGCCCCTTGTACGGCCGGACGATGCCGAAGAACAGCAGCCGCCGGTGCACCTGGTCGGACTTCTCGGCGGTGGTCGAGGGCAGGTGCGGCGGCAGCGCCGCCACGCTCACCGGCCCGCCCGTCAGGCCCCCGGCCAGCTCAGCCTGCTGCTCGGAGTGCGTCAGCACCCCGTCGACCCGCTTGAGCAGGGCCTTCATCAACGGCCTGTCGTACGGCTTGCGCTCGTGCGGCAACACGTTGTGGCACAGCGCGATCACCTTCGTCCGCCGCCGCAGCCCGGCCAGGATGCCCAGGTAGGCGGGCACCTGCACCGGGCTCAGCACGGCCAGGACCACCAGGTCGGCCGAGCGCAGCCGCCGCCCGGCGGCCACCCACCCGTCGGGCCGCCGCCAGTCGAGCTCGCGCAGCGTCTTCGGGAACGGCGTGCCCTCGGGCGCCGAGATCGTCTGCTGCCCCGGGTAGAGGAACGACGGGTACTGCGCCCGCCACGACTCGATCACCACGTCGTGGCCGAGCGCCGCGAGCCGGTGCGCCAGCTCGGTCGTGTGCTGCGCCCCGCCCCCCTTGTACGGATAGGTCGGCCCGACGATCGCGATCCGCACCGGCTACTCCCCCCGGGAACGCACGATCAGGTCGGCCAGCAACGCCACCGACCCGATCAGCAACCCGGACAGGAAGATCATCACGGTGTTGGCCGGGAAGTAGAACGGCTTCTCGATCATGTCCCAGACGCCCTTGACGAACCCGATGCCGACCAGCCAGAGCGCCGGCGGCATGAGCACCTTGAGCGGGTTGAAGTACATGATCATCCGCAGCACCTGCAGGATGTAGCGGTAGGCGTCGGACACGAAGCTGAACTTCGACTTGCCGGCCCGCTTGGCGTACTCGATCGGCAGGTAGTAGACGTCGTGCTGGTTCGACAGGAACGACAGCGTGATCGTCGTGACGCAGGAGAACCCGGGCGGCAGCAGCCGCAGGTACGGCCTGGCCACCGACTTGCGGAAGGCCCGCAGCCCCGAGTTGAGGTCGGGGATCTTCTGCCCGGCCAGCTTCTCGGCCACCTTGCGGATCACCCACTTGGCCGGCACCCGCAGGATCTTGTGCGAGCCCTCCTCGGAGGTGCGCGCGCCGACCACCTGGTCGATCGTCTGATCCTTCTCCAGGATCTGCACCAGCTCGGGGATGCGCTCGTTGGGGTAGGTCATGTCGGCGTCGGTCCAGACGACGATCTCGCCCTTGGCCTCCTGCGTGCCGATGCGGCGCACCGTGCCCGAGCCGCCGTTGCGGTGGAAGGCGCGGATGCGCAGGTTCGGGTAGCCGGGCGCGGCCTCCTGCAGCCTGGCCAGCGTCTCGTCCGTGGAGCAGTCGTCGACGGCGACGAGCTCGTAGGTGTAGCCGCTGGAGTCCATGGCCTTGGTGATGCGCTCGACCTCGTCGATGACGTGGTCCTGCTCGTTGTAGCAGGGCAGGACGATGGTGACGTACGGCGCTTCTTCCACGGCGTTTCCACTCTGGGGGGTCTCAAGCGTGCTCACGTGCCTTGAGGTTACTCTGCCCGGCCGGAAGCCGAGTCCACATCGCCGGTCAGCGGACCAGGCTCGCCCAGCCTACGCCGGGCATCCTGAGCACTGCTCTACCTGCGGCGCGGGCCTTCGCCGGCTCGCCCATCCGGACGTAGAGCGTCTCCGGCACGTCCTTCTCCTGGAGCTCCATGCTGGCGTCGTAGAACTTCGCCATCCGCACGGCGAACGCCTTGTCCTGCAGGAACACCTCGGCCACGCCGTCCTGGCCGCGCAGCCTCGCCACGACCGCGTCCCGCTGGGCCTCGGTGGTCTCGCCGGCCCGGCACGCGTAGTACCCGGAGTGCGGGCCGCACAGATGGACGGCCAGGTGCGCCTTGCCCGCCCAGAAGTCCGCCCCGTCTCGGGTCACCGCGCGGATGCCCGGCTCGCCCATGAGCCTGCCGCGCACGGCCTCGAAGTCCGCCGGATGGCGCAGTCCGGCCTCGATCTGCGGCTCGATCGTGCCGGGCTCGGGCAGGTTCTCGCCGATGATCCGGGTTTCGCGGAGCCGCCCGCCGATCTCCGCCGCGGACATCAGCCGGGGCGAGACGATCTCGGGGATGCCGCGGACCAGCGCCAGCGCCTGCTCGCCCGAGCCTTTCACGCAGTCCGCGCCCGTCAGGCACAGGGAGATCTGCACCCGGTCCCTCGGCGGGAACGGCGCGTCAGGTGGTGGCGAGTACAGCGGGGACGGCCCGTGGAGCAGCAGGCCGCCGGCGACCAGCAGCACCGCCACGGCCACCGCGGTGCGCGGCCAGTGCGCGCGGATCCACCCCGTCACCCGTGATTCCGCGTCCGGGCCGAAGGACAGTTCGTCCGCCATGGAGGCGACTATCCCGATATTTCTGGATCATGGTCAAGGCAGGACCATCCACACGTTCACCCGCAACGTCCAGGTTCCGTTGGGCGCGCTGACCAGCGAGCGTTCGTCCTGTCTGGTCACCAGGCCCACGACCTGGACGGACGGCCCGTACGGCAGCGCCTGCTCCCGGTCGGCGGCCAGCACGACGGGGGTCCGCCCGGCGGCTCTGACGCGGTCGATCAGCCGTTTCACCTCGGGCTCCGGCGCCAGGTCGCCGTCCACGCGGACGACCTGGGCCGCGGGCAGGCCGCACATGCCGCGCACCACCTGGCTGAAGCGTTCCGCGGTGACCCGTTCCACGATCAGCACCGAGGCGTCGCCGGGCAGCCGCGCGCACAGGCCGCGCACCGCGGCGGCCTCGCCCCGCTCGATCGGGGTGAACGCGGTGCCGATCGAGGTCACCACCGGCGGCACCAGGACGAGCAGCACCCCGAGCACGGCGACCCAGCGCCTGGGATACCGGTCACGGATCCGGGCCAGCCCCCACACGGCCAGCACGATCAGCCCGGGGATCACGATCGGCACCAGGCGGCGGGCCGCCCACGGGTGGTCGGGGGTGATCTCGGGACGGGCCAGCGTGGTGACTGTCGTCCAGCCGATCACCGCCAGCGGCAGCAGCCAGGCGAACGGCTTGCCGTCGCGCAGCAGCCCGCGCACCAGGACGGCGGCCGCGAACGTGGCCAGCACCACGGCGGGCAGCCCGATGTACCAGGCCACCCAGTGCAGCGAATCCTCGAAGTAGAGCCTGGTCCCGTCCACCGGCAGGCCGTTGGCGCGCTGGGTGTCGGCGATGAACGTGGCGGTGCGCGCGTCCTCGCCGTTGGTGGGCACGCGGGTCACGGTCTGGAACCACGGCCGGGCGTAGAAGCCCGCCATGATCAGCACGACCAGCCCGGCCCCCACTGCGGGAACCCACGCCGGCGGACGAAGCCGGGCCAGCAGCGGCGCGGCCGGCAGGCAGACCAGGACGAGCACAAGCACACCCGCGCAGATCAGCAGCAGCGGACGCACCGAACCGGACAGATAGGAGAGGTACGGCCGGGCGAGCACATAGGCCGCGAGCAGCCCGAGACCGCCGCCCGCCAGCAGCCCGAGCAGCAGCGGCGGCCCGGCGGCGGCGCGCGGCCCGGCGTGGCGGCGCATCGCGACCAGCAGCCCGGCGAACGCCAGCGCGGGCAGCACGTCGCGCAGCCCGTCGATCCTGACCAGCACGGCCAGTCCCAGCACCAGGCCGGCGGTCAGCGACTCGGGCCACCCCGGCCTGGCCCTGGCGAGCGCGTCGTGCACCAGCGCCAGCCCGCCGAGCAGCAGGATCAGCGAGGGGATCTCGCTGAACGTGGTCCGCGAGGTGTACAGGACAGGCATGCTCACCGCGAACGCCAGCGCCGCGAGCACCGCCCACCGGCCGCCGGCCAGCCGCGCGGTCAGCCCCGCCACGGTCAGCACGGCCAGCGCCCCCAGCACGGCCGGGATCGCGAACGGCGCGCCGAGCCAGTCGCCGAGCGCGAACAACATCGGCGGCCCCGGCATGAACTGCGGCGCCACCGAGCCGTCGACCTGGTAGAAGCCGACGCTCTCGAACTTCAGCCAGGTGTCGGGGCCGCCGAACGCCTCGACCCTGGACGGGATCGGCAGCGAGCCGTGCCCGGCGATCCAGGCCGCGTACTGGGCGTAGGTGGCGGGATCGCGGCGGACGATCAGCTGCTCGCTGTGCATGATCGCGTTGAACACGCCGGAACCCACGGCCACCGCGACCACGCCGGCCAGATGCGCGCGGCCGGCGACCACCCCGGTGTCGGCCGGACGGCGGACGACCGCCCAGCACAGCAGCGCCGCCACGGCCAGGCCGAGCAGGATCGCGGGCAGCGGCGCGAACCGTCCCGCCAGCAGCAGCGGCAGCCCGGCCAGCAGCCACCCGGCCACCGCGAGCGCGGGCAGCACACCGAGCAGTGACAGCGCGCGGCCCGCCTGATCGAGTCTCATCGGTGAGCGAGCGTATCGAACCCCGCTTTCGCGGCGGTCGGTGAACGGCAGTGGTGTTCGCCGGTTTCGCGGCGGTCCGGGAAACGGCAGTAGCGTTGTCCGCGCCGACGCCCGGCGCGCCGGGCCACAGGCGGCAGGTCGGCACATACACGAGCACACAGGCACGGGCAC
Organism: Nonomuraea antri; assembly: GCF_013283785.1. Taxonomy (GTDB): domain Bacteria; phylum Actinomycetota; class Actinomycetes; order Streptosporangiales; family Streptosporangiaceae; genus Nonomuraea; species Nonomuraea antri. The sequence goes on along the minus strand of NZ_JABCPZ010000343.1, from coordinate 1,095 downwards.
AGGCACACGGGCGAGTGGCGGGGGCGCATGACGGCGTGGCGGGAGCGGGCGGGCCGGTTGTGGGCAGACCGGTTGCGGCCGGGCCGGTTGCGGGCCGCGGTGGCCGGGTGGCGCGGGCACCGGTGGTTCCTCGCGCTGCTGATCGTCGGCACGCTGCTGCGGACCCTCGCGATGCTGGGCTACCGCCCCGCCCTGTGGTTCCCCGACACCTACACCTACGTCGTCACCGTCTTCAAGCCGCGCCCCGACCTGGTCCGCCCGGCCGGCTACTCGATGTTCATCAAGCTGTTCGAGCCGCTGCACAGTTTCGGGGCGGTGGCGGCCGCGCAGCACCTGCTCGGCCTGGCCACCGCCGTGCTGATCTACCGGGCCGCGATCTCCAGGGCGCCGAGGTGGGCGGCGACGCTGGCCACGGTCCCGGTGCTGCTCGACGCGTACCAGATCGAGCTGGAACACCTGCTGGTGTCGGACTCGCTGTTCACGTTCCTGGTCGCGGCCGCCGTGGCGCTGGCGCTGGCCGAGCGGCCCAAGGCGGTGTCCGTCGGGCTGCTGCTGGCTGCCGCCACGCTCACCAGGACCGTCGGCCAGCCGCTGATCCTGCTCGTGGCGGCCTGGTTCGTGCTGTACACCCCGGGGGCCGGGCGGCTCAGGCGGGCGGCGGTGATGCTGGCGGCCGCGCTGGTGCCGGTGCTCGCCTACGGCGGCTGGTTCTACGCCACCTACCAGCGCGTCGGCCTGGTCGGCGCGAACGGCGTGTTCCTCTACGCCCGCACCATGTCGTTCGCCGACTGCGCCGTGCTCGACCCGCCGGCCGACCTGCGCGTCCTGTGCGACCCGCGCCCGCCGGAGCGGCGCCCGCCCTCGCAGGAGTACATCTGGTCGCCGGACTCGCCGCTGGTGAAACTGCCCGGCATCACGTTCTCGAAGGAGAACGACGACCTGGCGGCCAGGTTCGCGAAGCTGGCGATCACCGGCCAGCCGCTCGACTACGCCGGCTCGGTGCTGACCGAGCTCGCCCGCACGTTCACCTGGGGCCGGCCGGTGTACCCGGACCAGGAAATCTACGCATACTACGAGCTGTCTCTTATACACAAC
>NZ_JABCPZ010000342.1 GCF_013283785.1 Nonomuraea antri | reverse complement strand
CTCACAGAGAAGTCCTTGTATTGCATGCAGCTAAGCACCGAAAGGCGTTAGTTCTGGTCCGACGTCAAGGCGTCATTGACATATATCCAGACCAACAAAGGCACGCGACCTATCTTTGGCCTGCCCGGAGCCGGAGCGCCCCCGCCGGAGGCAATGCGGTAAGGCCGGCGCCATGACCACGTGCGCTTGCGCTGATGAGCTCGGCCTCGTGACCCGGGCTGTGCGCTTCCCCATCTTTGCGGCCCTGGCCTCGTCCGCGCCTGCCGACCGGCGTGTTGCGGGACGGCACGGGAGCCCAAGTGGACGTGCCCGGCCCGCGCCGAGTCGGCGGCGCGTGCGGCCCGGTCAGGGCCGCTTTAAGTTTGTAGAGAAAGTTCTCACAGGGGTCACACGACTATGTCGAGGCTGCGGAGGCAGGAACGGAATGCCTTTTCGAGGTGGTTGAGGACAGCTCTGCCCTTTTCAGCGGTGGCCAAGGATGGCCGAGCGGTTAGCGGAGCGACCGCAGCAGCTCGCGAAACTCTTCGGTTTCGGGCTCTCTGGAGTAGCGCTCCTCAAGTATTGCGTCCAGTTCTCCGGCGACCATGAGAAGGGAAGGAATTGACTTGCGGCCGGACTCCAACGCTTCTCTTCCGAGCGAGATTGCATGGTCGAGGTTCCCCTCTCGGGCCGCTGCCACTCCAAGCGTGAGCTGAGCTTCAGCCCTACGCATCGGGGCACGGATAGTTCCGTCTGGTCCGATCGAGCTTGCTAGCACCGCGTTTGCGTGCATGACAGCAAGAGAATCTTCCCCTGCGAGTCGGTAGGCGTCCATGGCATAGAAGTCCCACTTCGCAGGGTCCACGATGAAGTGGTTATCCGTGCGCTCAGGGACTGGGAACTTGCCTAGTACGGCGTGACCTCGTTCAAGAGTTGCACGTAGCTTGCGAGGTTCGTCAATACGCGCGAGAGCTTTCGCTTCTTGTGCGATGAGCTGGACAACGACAGAGTGATCGTGGCTGATGTCCTGAGCGGCGCAGGCAGGACCAATAACGTCTCGGTATCTGCCTTGAGTGAGTGCAAACCAAGCGGACATTTCGTGCGACCAACCGATGATTTCTGTGTTGCCTGCTTCCTCGCCGAGCTTGTGAGCAGCAGTCCGGGTGACTTCGGCGGCCGTTCTAAGGCCCATGTCGTACTCCAGGCACCCAACCAGCAAGGCTAGCCAGCCGGTGGCAGTGAGCAGCTCGGTGTGAGCCTTTAGGCCCACCGGCTTACGTAGCATGCCGGCGATCCGGCGCAGCCAGTCATGCGCTTCATTCCGCAGGCTTTCCGCATCGCGGTAGGCATACTCGCAGCCAAGCTCAAAGATCGTGGAGTGCAGAGCGTCGATTGTGATGGCGTCTGTGTCGGACTTGTGGATTCGACTGATTAGCTCAGCGGTCTGCCACGGACGGAGGTCTCTGTTTGCTGCGATGTCAGCATGAGCCGCAGCGATGAGTTCGCCGCGTGCGTTCAAGGTGACATCGCATGCACGAGCCACTTCTTCAGACGGCGCCTTTTTGCCCGTTTCAAGCCGAGAAAGGTATCCCTTGTCGTATTTCACCTGTGCCGCAAAGCGGGAAAGGGAGAGGTCGCACTCAAGGCGGAGTTGCCTAAGCTTGTCACCGAAGATCGCCATACTCACCACCCTACGTGCAGCTTTGCCGTTGCCTCAATTGTCCTCGCGGGGTAGGCAACAGTAGGCATCGGACAACAACTATCAGTCTACGTGTGACGGCTGTTCCATGGAGCTTGCAAGGGAGTTCGCACCAAAGGGGTGCGGCCCTAGATCAGAAAGGTGAGCTTCGTGAAGCTCTTGATCGATGTCACCGGCAAGTCGTTCATGGTGACGAAGGAAGCGGTCGAGAAGTCCGACCAGAACGGGCGTCAGAAGTCCGAGCGGGAGACCGGCCGACCGATGTGGGTCACGCAGGTCATGGCGCTGGACGAGACGGGCGGCGAGATGATCAACGTCACCACGGCCGGTGAAAGGCCCACGGTGACCGTTGGTTCTCAGGTCGCCCTGTTCAAGCTGGAGGCACTGCCTTGGGCGACCAACGGTCGCAACGGCGTGGCCTTCCGCGCGGCTGACATCAAGCCCGCTGGTGCTCCGGTCAGCAAATAGGCCGCGTCTGATCTTCGCCGCGAGGCGACGTAGTCAAAGACAAGAGGACAACGAACATCACAGCAAGTGATCACCCGGAGCGCTGCTACCACCGCTCCAGATGATGTCCCAGGGCTTCGGGACCAGTGCTTACACCATTCAGCCTGGTCCCGGAACGGGACCGGCAGTCAGCATCCGCCAGATCGGAGACTGCAATGAGCACCCACACGCAAACCACCACGCGGTACATGTACATCATGAGCGTGGTTGCCAGCGGTCGTCATTTCACCGCCACCGGCACCGTTGATGTGCAATCAGGAACCAGTCGCTTTGCTGTCCTGACTCACATCGTCGAAAACAACATCAAGCGAGAGCTTGGTCTTCAGGACTTCAGCATCCTGTATTTCAACCTCGAACTTGACGTCCTGTAGGCGTCAAAGGATCTCTCCCAGAGAGCTTCTCAGTCTCTCCCGAAGAAACAAGCGGGACCGTATCGGCTACCACGCGTCACGGTCCCGCCTCAACTCCCCACCCTCGACAGGAGGAGAGCCATGTCCAAGCGTACCTTCGGGACGCCTGCCAACAACAGAGGCGGCATCGGACGTCGCAACAGCTCCGTCACCGTCATCCAGGCCAACGTCCACTACAGCTACCTGCGCACCGCGAAAATCACCTTCTACGTGGTGCTGGTGGTCGTCGGCATCTTCGCTGCCGTGATCGCCACCTACTACCTGCCCCCGCTCGCCGCCGTCCCGGTCGGCCTGGCGGCTGGCACTCTCATCGGCGGCCTGGTCGCGTCCATCATCGCGATCTGGCCCGTGCTGCGTGCCATCTGGTGGTGGCTGCCGGAAATCGCCCTCGTCCTGCTGCTGATCGGCTGCTGGGTATACCTCCAGGAGCAGACCAACCCGATCATCACGGGTGCCGCTTACGCCAGCATCATCGCGGGATGCGGCCTGGTTCCCGCCTCGCGTCGCTACGCGATCGCACTGCTGTGGTGCCTCATCGTCCGGCACCGCCTGCGCACCTGCTTCACCTCCTTCCTCCCCACCGACCGGCATGGCCACCTGCCGTTCATCGGCCTGGCCAAGCCGACCCCGGTCGGGGAACGCGTCTGGGTCTGGCTACGTCCTGGCCTGTCGTTGGAGCAGATCGAAACCCAGCTCGGCCGCATCGCCGTCGCCTGCTGGGCCGCCTCGGTCACCGTGACCAAGGCACGCGCATCCAACTCCGCCGCCATCTACCTCGACATCAAACGCCGTGATGTCCTCAGCGGCCTGGTCGGCTCCCCCCTCACCGAGGCCCTGCCGACCGATGTCCCGGCCACTACCCGGCCGATCGCCACCGTTCCGGCTCAGCTCGACCTCGCTGACGTGCCGGACACCGACGACGCCGACCCTGCCGAGCGCCCGGCCAGAAAGGCCGGCCGACCCCAGGCCATAGGCGGCACTTCCGCCAAGACGGCCACGGACAATCCCGATCTCGACTGGATCTGACGCGTCGTCCGCTACCGGGAGACCTTTCGTTCTTCCCTCCCGGTAGCACCTCTTCATTCCGCTGATACGTGAGAGGTGACGCTGCCATGCACCCGGCTGTTTCCGGACTGTCGGCCACAATCCCGGTAGCGCCGTCGATGTCCATGTTCGACCCCGTGTTCATCGGGATCGACGAATCCGGCGACCCGGCCTACCTCGACCTGGTGTATCACAATCTGCTGGACGCCGGAGAACCCGGCGGCGGCAAGTCCGTACTGATCCAAAACCTCGTCGGGCACGCTTTCCTGTGCCACGACTTCACCCCCGTACTCCTCGACCCCAAATGGGTCGAGCTCGGGATGTGGATGGAAGCCGCCGAAGCAACCGGCGGCGTCTTCGTCGGCCCGGACATCGACAAGGGCCTTCGCGTACTGCGGCGCCTGCAAAAGGTGATGGACCGCCGCTATGCCTGGCTGGTCGTCCACGGCCGCCGCAAGTTCCTGCCGAGTGACGCCATCAAAGTCATCGGCGTCTTCATCGACGAACTCGCCTACTACACCGCCACCACCGGCACCCCCGAGCAGCAAAAAGAGTTCATCGCGCTCGTCCGCGACCTGGTCGCACGAGGCCGCGCCTGCGCCATGCCGGTCATCGCCGCCACCCAACGCCCCAGCGTGGACATCATCCCCACCTCACTACGCGACCTGTTCGGCTACCGGGCGGCCTTCCGCTGCACCACCCCCAACAGCTCCGACATCATCCTCGGCCACGGCTGGGCCTCGGCCGGATTCAACGCCCAAGCCATCAGCCCGCAAACACCCGGCGTCTTCTACCTCATCGCCGAAGGCGGCATCCCCCACCTGGTCAAAGCCGCCTACCTCACCGACGCGCAAATTCACCAGCTCGTCGACTACGTCACCTGGATCCGTCGTACCGGCGGCCAGGCTGCCGTACCTCTCGCCGCTTGAACGGAGAACACCCATGAACCACGACACGGTCCCGGCCCTGGACGAGGTGCCCTGGCCCGACCAGTCACCCCAGGACCTGGAGGTCCTCGCCCTGTGCTGCCCCCAGTGCGGCAACAACGAGCTCGTTGAGACCTCCATCCTCACCAACCAGGGCTACGAAGACGCCTTCGAATGCGACCACTGCGGGGAGGTGTGCCTCGATGCTCGCTGAAACCAGCTCCAGCATCGCCAGCCTCGGTATCGCCTGGCTGGAAAGCCCGCAGATCATCCAGCACACCCGCTGGTACGACCAGCTCAGCCGCCCCTACACCTGGCGACTGCCCATGTTCTGGCTCAAGAACGACGTCGACACCGGCGAGGAACTCACTGCGATGACCGTTCCGGCTTCCGCCTACGACGATCCTCAGTGGAGGCCGCTGTGATCCACAAGGTCTACCACCCCAACGGCAGCCCCGACCTGCGCAACTGGGCAGCCCAGTGCGACAACCACTGCCCCAACACCGTCGCTCTCCTGGAGGCGACACCCGCCGGCTGGATCGTCGGCCGCCGCGAGAACGGGCGCTGCTACTGCCCGCCCTGCGCCGAGACGCTCGCCATGTGCCTGATCTCCTGGGCGCTGGTCTGCCCGGTCTGCGGTTCTCCCCAGCTCACCCTCGGCACTAACAGTAATGGCACCAGCGAATTCGTCCTGTGCGACGGAGAGTGCCGCACCGCCTACCTGATCACCGACGGCTGGCACTGCACCTGCTGCGGCGATCCCATCGTCCTGCCTAACGGCACCGACTGAACACACGCGCGAGGGCCGGACCTCTCGCCAAAGACTTCCGGCCCCCGCCTCACCAATTCCACTCCGCCTAGTGAAGAGGAGTAGAACCACCATGCACATTAGCGGTGCTTCGGCTGCGCGGATACCGCAGCTCGAACAGCTCAACGCCACTCCCGGTACCCGCGTCGTCTTCTACGACCCCACCGGCAGCCAGTACAAACTGCCCACCTATCCGTGGAAGTGGGCTCCCAAGCACCTGAAGACCCGACGCCAGCTCACCGCCCTGGGCCTGCGCCCCGGCGGACAAGCCCCCGTCGCCCAGATCCTGTGGCGCAAGGGCGGCCGAGTCGCCTACCTCTACGACGTCAATCGCGCGCTGCCCAAGCGCACGCCCACCGGCAAGCAACTGGCCGCTCTCGACAAGGCCCTGCGTGCACGTCGCAGCAAGCGGAGCGCCTCATGAGCCGCTCCATCGAAACCCCCGACTACGCCGCATTCCTCAAGAGGATCATCCGCGCCTACAGCAAGCGCATCGCCGAAGGCGACATCGAAGCACTCGCCGACCTCGCCGGCGTCGTCACTGAACTCGACCACGCCATAGCCCAGGCCGTCACCCAGCTCCGCGCCAACCACGGCTACTCCTGGGCCGACATCGCCCGACCACTGGGCATCACCCGTCAAGCCGCCCAACAGCGCTGGGGTGACTCATGATCGTCACCTTCTGTCCGTTCGCCTCGGCCAGTACTCCCGATGACTACTGCGCTGCCCCCGCAAGCGTCCTGCTCGAAGGCGGGTGCCTGCACGAACACATCGCGATTCTCGGTTTCTGCCGAGCCCACGCCGACCTCGTCCTAGCGGCTCGCACCCTGTGCCGCAGCTGCTGGTTCGATCCCGACCACGCACATCGCTGTCTGGTGACCGCTCGCGAGGTGTCTCTCTGATGATCACCATCGGGACTGTCTACCTCCTGCACTTCGAGCGGCCCTACAAGCACGCCCGCCACTACATCGGCTGGACCCCCGGCGACCTGAACCGGCGCCTGCGCCAGCACCGCAACGGCACAGGTGCTCACCTCATGAAGGTCATCACCACCGCAGGCATCGACTTCGTCGTTGCACGGACCTGGACCGGTGGACGCAATCTCGAACGCTCACTCAAGAACCGGGGCGGGGCCTCACGCTGCTGCCCCCTGTGCGGCGTCACACCACGGGTCACCGGCTGGAACCGGCCCGATCCCGAGCACACCAGCACCGCAGACGCCAGCACTGCAGACACCATCACTCCGTACGAGATCAACCTCGTGGCGGCCATCTGCGCATGCGACCGCATCACTCACCTCGCGGCACCGCTCCTCGCCACCGCCTCGATCACCTGCACCGACTGCCATCAACCCGTCGTCCCGCAACCACGCGACGCCCAGGAGGAACACCATGTCCTCATCGGCTAACCGAACTGAACGCATCGAATCCGTGGTTCAGCTCGTCATCCTGCTCCTTGTCGGCCTCATGGCCGGAGCAGCCTCCTTCACCCACGTCCACGACTGGACCATGGCCAACAGCCCCGCCGGCACCGGCGAATGGTTCGGCTGGGCCAACGCCGTCATCTCCGAACTCACCCCCACCGCCTCCGGCCTGGAGGTCCGCCGCCGCAAGCGCAACGGTCAAACCATCGTCTACCCGATGATCGTCCTCATCGCCTCGGCCGGTCTGTCCATCGCGGCCCAGATCGCGGTCGCCAAACCCCATCCCACCGGCTGGCTGATCGCCGCCGTTCCTGCTCTGGCCTTCCTCGCCCTCACCAAGCTGGTCCTCTCCCGCACTCCCACCATGCAACCGGTGACACCCGGCACGGTCACGACGGCCACCGCACCGGAACCGAACCCGGAAACCCTGCCTGAATCTGCGGACGAGTCTCTCGGCCACGAGCGCCAGGACCACGCGCCCACCGACCGCACTCCCCAGGAGCGGAGCCCGGCCCTGCCGGTCCTGCAACTGCCCACCCCCGCCCTGGAAGGACAGCACTGACCCATGCAACTCCAGCTCGACACCGCTTCGGCGCTGGCTCTCACCCCCGGGACCACTTCTCCGGCCCCGGGCGTGGGGGCGAACACCGAAACCCACCCCTCCAGTTCCTTCGCCCACGAATCCAGCCAGCACATCCGCACCGCCCTGGAACGCGCCGCACGCCCCGGCTACTCCGCCTGGCTGCATCACGTCGAGTCAGCCGCGGCCTGCACCCAGCCGATCCGGCTGCACGGCAACCTGGCCACCGTCGACACCCGCACCGGCGAAATCCTCACCCACCGCCACACCTCGACCCTGCCGGACGGCGTCATCTACAAAGCCTGCGGCAACCGCCGCCACACCGTCTGCCCCGCCTGCGCCACCACCTACCAGCACGACGCCTACCACCTCGTACGTGCCGGACTCGTCGGCGGCAAGACCATCCCCGACACCGTCCGCACCCACCCGGCCGTCTTCGCCACCCTCACCGCCCCCTCCTTCGGCCCCGTCCACACCCGCGACGTCCGCCACTGCACCTGCCGGGAC
>NZ_JABCPZ010000341.1 GCF_013283785.1 Nonomuraea antri | reverse complement strand
ATCCCCACCTGCGCCATCCCCACCTGCACCATCCCCACCTGCACCATCCGTAGCGCGTCGCCCACTATGCGTAGCGCGTCGCCTAGCGTCCACCGTGGGGGTGCGGGAGGCAGCGGCTGTGTGATTTGGGGTGACCTATACGCTTCCAGTGGTTTATCGGGGTATGTGGGGGAGTGGCGCGTGCCGCTGGAGCAGGTGCTGGTGTTGCTGGCTGCGGCGGCATGCGCGGGCTGGGTCGACGCGGTCGTGGGCGGCGGCGGGCTGCTGCAGCTTCCGGCGATCATGATGATCGGCCTGCCCCCGGTCGAGGCCATGGCGACCAACAAGCTGTCGTCGGTGTTCGGCACCGCCTCAGCGGCCGTCGCTTACGCGCGTACCACCAAGGTCGATCGCCAGGTCGCGTTGCCGGGCGTCGTGCTGGCGACGTTGAGCGCCGGGCTGGGCGCGTGGGCGGCGGCGGCCATCTCGGCCGAGGTGCTCAGACCGGCTGTGATGGTGATTCTGCTGGCGGTGGCGGCATTCGTCACGCTGCGACCGGCGATGGGCGCGGTCCCGCAGCCGCACCTGCGCACCGACGCCCGGGTCGTCGCCGCTGTGGCCACGGCGGGCGTCGGCATCGCCTTCTACGACGGCATCATGGGTCCGGGCACCGGCACGTTCCTCATCATCGCGTTCACCACGATCCTCGGGCTCGACTTCGTCTCGGCCTCCGCCTCGGCGAAGATCATCAACATCGGGACGAATCTCGGGGCGCTGGCCGTGTTCACCTGGCAGGGGCACGTGCACTGGGGCCTCGGCCTGGGCATGGCGGTGTGCAACGTGGCCGGGGCCCAGGTCGGGGCGCGGATGGCGCTCAAGCGGGGTGCGGCTTTCGTGCGGATCGTGCTGCTGGTGATGGTTGCGGCCATGGTGATCAGGCTGGGCTGGCAGCAGTTCGCCTGACCGGCGGCAGTTCAGCTGACCGGCAACAGGCCGGTTCCCGCCCGGACGCGGCTGCTTCGGCCTGGCGCTCGCTGCTCCCGCTCGGCCGGCCGTCCTGCCCTGAGTGCGCTGCTCCCGCCCGGCCGGGCCGCCCCTGCATGAGTCCGCTGTTTCTGGCTGACGTCGCCCGGCCAGGCCGCCCTGCCCCAACTGCGCTGGTCCAGCCTGGCCGGGTCGCCTCTGTCCTGAGTCCGTTGCTCCCGTCTGGCGTTGCCCGGCCTGGTATGGGGTGCTCGGCCGCGCATGGGCGCTTTGCGTCACGCCCGCTGCTCCCGCCTTGCGGCGGCGTGGGTTCTGGTCAGGCGCTCGGTGTGGCAGCACCGGTTGGTGAGGGTGAGCACGCATCGGTCCTGTCGTCCGGTGTGGGGTGTTGCTGTGCGGCGTTCGACGGCTCGGCGTCGGACATCACTGCGCGGTCGTGTGCAAACCGCCGGATCCGCCGGTCGGTAACGGCGTTACGTGGATCTGTGAGATGCGGTCCGGGGCGTTCGGCGTGGAGGGGCATGTCATCGAGGCAGACGCAGTGCGGGGTCCGCTTTGTCAGGCGTGGGAGTGCGGCAGGCGGTCGTAGCCGGGGTCGTCTCCGGCCTTGTGTGAGTCGGGCTTTCCTCCAAAGGTGCGGCGGAATGGCAAATAACGCCGCATTATAAAAACGATCCGCTGTGAAGACAGACATAAAACCGACGATGATCGCCGTGATCCTGCCAATCAAATTAATGTTCTGAAAGTCGTCGAAAGCGCCTGTGTAATCCCGTTGACAATGTCGTCGAGCATCGGCTCTACTCCACTTATGGCTATTCAAATAAACCGGAGAAGGAAATTCGCCTTAGCCCTGATGGTCGCGGCGTCCACGTTCGCGGTCGGTCTGGGCCCGGCCTCGGCGGCGCCGCGATTCGATTCCCCCATGACGGACGCGGAGTACGGCCCCGCCGGCCCGCTGCCCGATCCGGGCGACAAGGCGCGCAGTCCGCTCACCGATCTGGCCGCGTACCCGAAACTGACCAGTGGGCAGCTCGCCGCCAAGGTGGCGGCGGAGAGCGTGGCGCGCGAGAGCGCCGACCAGCGGGAATCGGCGCCGTTCATGGAGCTGACCGACACCTCGACTCTCCCGGACGGACGGGTACGCGTCACGCACTTCACGTTCATCCCGGGAACGGACGCCACCAAGGCCGTGAAGTCGCTGCGCGAGCGGGGATTCAAGAACGTGAAACAGGAGCAGCCCGAGGCGAAACCGAACGCCTCGGACTCAGGAATCGGCGCGTTCGGACCGAACGACTGCGCGCTCGGCCAAGCGCGCTCGGTGACCTGTCCGAACTCGTGGTGGTCGAACCTGGGCCGCAACAATCCGGTCGTGCTGTTCAACGACCATTCGAGTGCGGCCTGGCCGACGACCAACGCCGTTTACAAGTGGAACCAGACTCCCAATATCGACAGCTGGTACACCTGGAACAACTGCAATCCGAGCAATGTGCACTGCGTGGACGTGTGGTCGGGCAACTACGGAGACACCGGCGGTCTCATCGGCGAGACCGTGCACTATTACATCCCGCCGAACCATGGCCGGATCATCGACGCCGTCGTCCGGCTGAACGACTGGTACCAGCCGGACACCTGGACCCGTAACGCCATGGTCACGCACGAGCTGGGCCACGTCCTTGGGCTCGGCCACAACCAGTGGTCGGGTGACGTGATGCACCAATATGTCGGCACTCGCGAGGACATCGGCGGCGAGAACCCCGCGCTGCTCGCCCAGATCTACTCCATCGACAGGCAGTGAGACCGCTGCACGCCTGACCAGGTGGGCGTTGCGCCCGGGTCCGTACGATCAGCGGAAGGTTGCTGAGAGATCACCGGACCCGGGCAACACGACCTGCTGCTCCGGGATCATCGCATGGACCCGAGCGGAGGGCCTGGGTCGCCGCCCGCCGTGCCATGCAGTGATCTCGGTTCGATGGCCGGGTCTCCGGCGGTGATCTCCCGGTCCGGCACGGCTTCGATCACGTGCGGCGCATGCTGCCACGACAGGCCGAGCTGGCAGGACCAATGGTCGGCGCAGACGTCCCCCAGCAGTCCGGGAAGGCTCTCAGCGTAGGAGGCGTCGTCGGTGATCGGGGCGGTCAGGAGCGGGGCCGATGCGGTCGGGTGCGGCGAGGCGGCACTGCCGCTGATCTTCGCGACCGCCTCCGGATGGCCGGTCTCGGCGGCCAGCCGGTAGAAACAGTGCGCGATGCTGGCCCTGGTGGCGCCGCCGGCCTCCAGGGCGCAGCCGTACCGGTAGGCGACCTCGGCGGCCTGGGCGCGCAGATCGTGCGCGTCCCGCAGCGCCATCGCGCCCTCGTGGCCTGCGTCGACGGCGCGGCCCAGCCAGGACTCGCCGTCGTGGTTCCAGCCGCGCAGCAGGGTGAGCAGCGCCAGCTGGAAACTCGCCTCGGCGTCTCCGTCCATGGCCAGGCGAGCCAGACGGGCGCCGATACGGCCATGGGAGTCGAGGTAGCACTGGACCAGCTCATCGGCGGTCAACTGCTCGGCAGGGGACTTCGCGGCGGGGCCGGTCGCGGCGGGGGAGGGCGGACCCTCCCTTGGGACGGTGGCCGCTTGATCGGCGTTGCCGGCGTGCAGCCAGCGGGTGTTCCAGGTGGCCATGTCCAGCGGGCCGAGGTCCAGGTTCCCCTCCCGGGCCGCCGCGTGGCACGCCGCGACGTAGGAGACCACCCAGGCCCAGGAAGGCGGACGGCGCCGCTTGCCGGCGAGGATCTCCTGCGTGGTGCTGGTGTGAAGTTCGCGGCCTTTGACGCCATTGGGCAGCGGATCGCGCGACAGCCGGCGCAGCCGGGGCAAGGGCGGCTTGCCGGCCTGTTCCCTCAGCTCGTTGAGCTGGTCGATGAACGCGCGCAGGGAAGTGCCTTGGTCATGGGTCATCGGTGTTGGCCAGATTCGTGATCACGGTATGTGGAGGTCACGCCGTGACTGGAGATCAACGAATCGTGACGGCAGTCATGTTGCCACCGATACGGGGCGAGCCACCCGCCGATCAGCGATCGGAGTTCGTTCGATTTGGCCTGCTTTCTCCGTGAGCTGGCTCATGTGCGGGACAATCGGGTCGGCCTCGACACATCTCGAACGAAGTCGAATGGCGTCGAACGCTTCCGGCTCCCGCCACAGGGCAAAGCCGGGTCCACACGGCTGACCCGGCGCAGGGCCGCATGTGATCCAAGGCCGCATGTGTGTCAAGGGCGCATGTGCTCAGGGCCGCACGTTCAGGGCCACACGGTTCAGGCCGCGTGGCGTCCGCGTGCACCGCGTCGACGTCGTTCGAGCCCGCGTGAACTGCTGGCGGTGGTGGGCCCGAGGGCGGACGTCGTGATCCTCGTCGCACCTTCCCCCGGGGTCCTGGAAGGTGTACGCACCCGCCCCGCCCCACTCGCTCAGCAGGCAGGACGGGGAGGACGGGCAACGCTTTTCACCGGACCCGGGCCGGTCGCGGGGTTCGCAGGGCGGTGGCGGTGACCGCGACGAATGCCGCCAGCAGCGCCGGGATGGCCAGCGCCCGAGGCAGCCCCGCGACCTCCGCCATCGCCCCGATGATGACGGGACCGGTGAGGAATCCCAGGTAGCCGATGCTCGCCACCCGGGCCAGCGCCCGCCCCGCGTACGCCGGATCCCGGTGCCCGGCCGCCGAGAACACCTGCGGCACGATGCACGACAACCCCGCGCCGAAGCAGCCGAACCCGATCACGCCCGCCACCGGGTCGCGGATCAGCAGCGCGACCCCCAGCCCGCCGGCGGCCAGCAGCCCGCACCCGCGTACCAGCGGGACCGCGCCCAGCCTGGCCGCCAGGCGGTCGCCGGCCAGCCGTCCGGCGGTCATCATGATGGAGAAGGCCGCGTATCCGGCGGCGGCCGCGCCGGCGGAGGCGGCCAGGTGGTCGTGCAGGTAGACCGAGCTCCAGTCGGCCGCCGCCCCCTCGCCCACCAGGCAGCAGAACGCCAGCACGCCGAGGAACACGATCCCGCGCGGGTGCCCGGACCCCCGTCCGCCGGTCTCGGCGTGCGGCGACGGGGTCGAGCGCAGCGTCCAGCGGGCCGCCCAGACGGCGAGCACGACGATGACCGCGCCCACCGACATGAACGTGACCTGCACCGACAGCCCGGCCGCCGCGAACAGGCCACCGGCCGCCGCCCCGGTGAACCCGCCGATGCTGAAGATCGCGTGGAACGACGACATGATCCGCCGCCCGCCGGCCCGTTCGACTTCGACGGCGTTGGCGTTCATGGACACGTCCAGGACGCCGTGCACGATCCCGAACACCAGCAGCGCGCCCGCCAGTGAGGCCAGCCCGTCGGCGAAGCCCGGCGGGATCAGCACCACGCCCTGCGCGAGCGCGGCGGGCTTGGCGACGCGGCTGCTGCCGAACCGGTCCACCAGCCGGCCGACGACGGTCATGCCGATGACCGCGCCGGCCGCGATCGCCAGGAGGGCGAGGCTCAGCTGTCCGTCGCCGGCGTTCAGCCGCTCCTTGATCGCCGGGATCCTCGCCGTCCAGGCGCCGACGGCGGCTCCGGCCAGGAAGAACATCAGCGACACCGCGACCCGCTCGCGCCTCACGCGATCACCCGCCCGCAGTGGCGCCCTGGCAACCGACCGGACGACCGAACGCCCCACCGGGCAGGCAGCCGGGTGATCGGCCGGGCGTGCCGCCGGGTGGATGGCTGAGTGAGTCGCCGGTTGGTCGGCCGATCGATCCGCCGCGCGGGCGGCTGAACGGTGGGCGGTTGAGCGAGTCGCAGGTCGGGCAGTCGAGTGGGCAGCCGGTTGGCTGGCCGGTCGGGCCGTCGGGTGGATGGCTGAGCGGCGGGTGGCTGAGTGAGTCGACGGTCGGGCGGTTGAGTGGGCGGCCGGGCGTGCCGCCGGGTGGGCGACTGAATGGTGGGCGGCCGAGTGAGCCGCCGGATGTCTGGCCGGTCGGGCCGCCGCGGCAACGGGCAGGGGCGCTGCCGCGTGGGCCGGTGAGGGAGAAGCTGATCGAGTCGGCGGCTCGGCGGCCGGGCCGACCGTTGGGATCGGTGGGAAAGAAGCTGGTCAAGTCGATGGCTCGGGGGTTGAGGCGAGCGTTGGGGTCGGCCGGGGAGTGGCCGGTGAGACGGATGGGCGGGCGGTCGGGGAAGTCGCGCAAGCACACCCGTGTTCGCGCGGGTGTTCATGCGACCACCCGCACCGTGACCTTGGCGGCCACCAGCGCATCGTGCTGCTCGCGCGGGATCCCCGCGTCGGTCACCACCACGTCCAGCTCCGAGATCGGGCAGACGGCCCCGAAAGCCGTCCGCGAGAACTTGCCCGAGTCGCACGCCACCACCACCCGCCGCGCCGCGGCGATGGCGGCCTGCTTGACTGCGACCTCGGGCAGGTCGTGCGCGGTCAGCCCGTGCTCGGACGACAGCCCGCAGCAGCCGATCACCGCCGTGTCGAAGCGCAGCGCCTTGATCGACGACTCCGTCAGCGGGCCCATGAAGTTCAGCTCGCCCTGGCGCACCTCGCCGCCGGGCAGCACCAGCCGGACGCGTGGCGCCGCGGCCAGCAGCGTGGCGGACTGCAGGGCCAGCGGCAGCACGGTCACGCGCCGCTCGGCCAGCGCGCGGGCCACCTCCAGCGCGGTGGTGCCGCCGTCGAGCACCACCGCCTCGCCGTCGGCGATCAGGGCGGCGACCTCGGCGCCGATGCGCTGCTTGGCCTCGACCGCCTCGCGCTCGCGCACCGCGAACGGCGGCTCCTCGCCGCGCAGCAGCAGCGACAGCGCGCCGCCCCTGATCCGGCGGACGACGCCCTGCTGGGCCAGCTCGTCGAGGTCGCGGCGGATGGTCATCTCCGAGACACGATGCTCGGCGGCTAGTTCGGTGACGGAGACGCTGTCGTGGGTGCGCAGGGTGTCCATGATGGCGCGCAAACGTTCCATGCGTTCATACAAACACGACGAATGTGCGCAATACAATGGACGTATGCGCGCAAGCCGCCTGCTCTCGCTCCTTCTGCTGCTGCAGACGCGCGGCCGCATGACCGCACCCGAACTGGCCGCGGAGCTGGAGGTCTCGGTCCGCACGGTCTACCGCGACGTCGACGCCCTGTCGGCGGCCGGGGTCCCGGTCTACGCCGACCGCGGCCCGGCCGGCGGCTACCAGCTCCTCGACGGCTACCGCACCCGGCTGAACGGGCTGACCGCCGAGGAGGCCTCCTCGCTGTTCCTGGCCGGACTGCCGGGACCGGCCGCCGAGCTGGGGCTGGCCGAGGTGGCCGCGACCGCCGAGCTGAAACTGCTGGCCGCGTTGCCGCCCGAGCCGCGCACGCAGGCCTCACGCATGCGCGAGCGCTTCCTGCTGGACGTGCCGAGTTGGTACCGCGACGCCGACGACGTCCCGCATCTGAGCGAGGTGTCCGAGGCGGTCTGGGGCCAGCGGGTGCTGCACATGACCTACCAGCGCTGGGGCCGCCAGGTGGTCGATCGGGTGATCCACCCGTACGGGCTGGTGCTCAAGGGCGGCTCCTGGTACCTGGTGGCGGCGCCGCCCGACGGCGATCCGCGGACGTACCGGGTGGCCCGGATCCAGACGGTGGAGACGCTGCCCGGCGCCTTTCGCTGGCCGGAGGGCTTCGACCTGGCGGAGTTCTGGAAGGCGTACGCCAAGGAGTTCCGCGAGCGCATGTACCGTTTCGAGGCGGTCGTCAAGCTCGCGCCCGACATGGACGACCTGCTGGCCTACACCATGGGCACGGACGTGACGACGGCCGCGCTGGCCGCCGCGGGACCGCCCGACCCGGAGGGGTGGCGCACGCTCACGCTGCCGATCGAGTCGATCAACCACGCCCGCTGGCTGCTGCTGCGCCTGGGCGCGGGCGTGGAGGTGATCGGCCCGCCGGAGCTGCGCGCGCTGATGGCCGAGGCGGCCGCCGAGCTGAACAAGATGTACGGCTGACCTATGACCCCATGACCCCTTGACCCCAT
>NZ_JABCPZ010000340.1 GCF_013283785.1 Nonomuraea antri | reverse complement strand
CGGCCAGGACGGCGGCCACGAGGGTGCTGCTGCTGGCGGCCGGGGCCGGGCTGATGATGAGCGCGATCTTCCCCACCGATCCCGGCATGTCCGACATCAACACGCTGACCGGGGAGATCCACCGGTGGGCGGCGGCCGTGGTCTTCACCACGCTGCCGGTGGCCGGCTGGACCCTCGTCCGCGGCCGGGCGGCGGCGCCCAGGTGGAACGCGGTCAAGGCGATGAGCGCGACGTCCGTGGTGACGCTGGCCGCCTACCTGGCCGCGCATCCGGCCTCGTTCACCTCGGCCTGGATCGACGGCGGCGCGTACTACGGCCTGCTGGAGCGGGGGCTCGTGCTGGCCGAGATCGCGCTCATCGCGGCGATGGCGCTGGCCGTCAGGCCGGACGGGCCGGTCGTGCTGAACGCCGCCACGCCGGCGGAGGCCGAGCAGAGCGACGCCGACCGCGAGCAGCGCCTGGCCGCATGACGCCGCTTCATGACGGCCATGCTTCGACGCCCGGCGAAAGGACTTCGTCCTAACGTGAAGCCATGGTCATCACACGTCACGCCAAGGCCCGCGCGGTGCTCGACGACAGCAGATACGTGCCCCCGCCGGTCCGCCAGGACGGCAGGGAGGGAACGCTCGCCTGGCTGCGTGCCCGGGTCTCCCGCTTCAGCAGCGGCCCGGCCCACGCGCGGCGGCGCGCCCTGCTGACCGAACGACTCGCCACGCTCGACCCGGCCGCGCTGAGACAGGCTGCACGCACGGTCACGCTGGAGCGCCAGGGCGACTGGCGCGGCGTGCCCACGGCCGTGCTCGGCGCCGCGCTCGGCGTCGCCGACACCTCGCCCGTGGCCGACGCCGCGAGCGGCTACCTGTCGGGCCAGGAGAGCCCGGCGTCCGACGCCGCCGTCGCCGCGCTGCTCGATCAGGCCGACGTGCCCGCGATCACGCTGCTGCTGCAGGCCCACGCGAGCGTGGAAGGGCTCATCGCCAACGCGCTCACCCACCTCACGCCCGGCGCCGACGTCGAGTCGGTGCTGCACGAGACGTTGCGGCACGACCCGCCGCTGCACGCCAGCAGGCGGCTCGACCAGCACACCGGCGACGAGGTGAGCATCGACCTGGTGGCCGCCAACCGCGACCCCGAGGTGTTCGCCGAGCCGGACCGCTTCGACGCCGCGCGCGGCCCGGCCCCGCACCTGACGTTCGGCACCGGACTGCGTCCCTGCCCCGCGCCCGCCCACGCGCTCGCCCTCGCGGCCGGCGTCCTCGAGGCCCTGATCGACGGGAGCACCCGATGACCCGGGACGAGCGTTTCGCCGCCTTCCGCGACCTGCACCGGCCGGGCGAGCCGCTGCTGCTGCCCAACGCCTGGGACTACGGCTCGGCCGCGCTGCTGGCCGCGCACGGCTTCCCGGCGATCGGCACCACGAGCCTCGGCGTCGCCGCGGTCTACGGCAAACCGGACGCCGCCGGCGCGACCAGGGCGGAGACGATCGAGCTCGCCGAGACCATCAAGGACCTGGGCGTCCTGGTCACCGTGGACGTCGAAGGCGGGTTCAGCGACGACCCGGCCCAGGTGTCGGACCTGGTGGCGAGCCTGGCCGAGCTGGGCGTCGCCGGGATCAACCTGGAGGACGGCCGTCCCGACGGCACCCTGCGGCCGATCGAGCTGCACCAGCGGATCATCGAGGCGGCCCGCGGCCACGGCGTGTTCGTCAACGCGCGCACCGACACGCACTGGCTCGGCACCGGCGACACGCTCGAACGGGTGGCCGCCTACGGACACGCCGACGGCGTCTTCGTGCCCGGGCTGACCGGGCTCGACGCCATCGCCGAGGTGGCGGCGAGCACGCCGCTGCCGCTCAACGTGCTTTACCAGCCGGACGGCCCGAGCCTGGCCGAACTCGGCGCGGCCGGGGTGGCCAGGGTGAGCACCGGGTCGCTGCTCTACCGGGCGGCGCTGCGCGGCGCGCTGGGCGCGGCGCTGGCCGCCCAGGGCAAGCCGGAGCCGCCGCTGCCGACGTATGCGGAGATCGCCGCCATCCTCCCGGAATCGCCATGAATCCGGTCTGAGCCACGATAATCGAGGCATGCGCTTCGAGATCCTCGGGCCCACCCGCGTCCTGGGCGAGGACGGCCGTCCGATCGTGCTCGGCGGTCCCCGGGTCCGCGCGCTGGTGACCCTGCTCGCGCTCGACGCGGGCCGCGTCATCGGCGCCGAACAGCTCGTCGACGGCCTGTACGGCACCCGCCCGCCCGAGGGCGTGGCCAACGCCCTGCAGTCACAGGTGTCCAGGCTGCGCCGGGCCCTGGGCAGGGACGTGGTGGAGTTCCACCCGGCCGGCTACCGGCTGGCGGCCGACCCCGAGGACGTCGACGCCCGCAGGTTCGAGCGCCTGGCCGCGGCGGGCAGGCAGGCGCTGGCCGACGGCGACCCGGCCCGGGCGGCGGCGTTGCTGCGGGCCGGGCTCGACCTGTGGCGCGGCACGCCGCTGGCCGACGCGCCGCAGGCCGAGGCGGCCGCCACCGGGCTTTCCGAGCTGCGGCTGTCGGCGCTCGAAGACCGGATCCAGGCCGAGCTCGACCTGGGGCGGCACCGCGATCTGGCGGCCGAGCTGCGTACGCTGACGGCCGCGCACCCGCTGCGCGAGCGGCTGCGCGCCCAGCTCATGCGGGCGCTGTACGGCAGCGGGCGGCAGGCCGAGGCGCTGGCCGTCTTCGAGGAGGCGCGGCGGGCGCTCGACGACGAGCTGGGCATCGCGCCGGGGCCCGAGCTGGCCGCCACCCACCTGGCCGTGCTGCGCGCGGACCCGGCGCTGGGCCCGACCGGCGATTCGGCCGCCACGGCGGCGTCCGGCCCGTCCCGCCAGGAGACCGGCCCGTCGCAGCCGGAGGTCGAACCGGCCGGCGCGGCAGGCGGTTCTCCCGACGCGACCGGCGTTCCCTTCGGCACGGCCGCCGCGGCCGGTGTCAGCAGGAAGGGGTTGCGCGCGCAGCTCACCAGCTTCGTCGGCCGCGCCGAGGAGCTGGCGCAGGTCGGCGAGCGGCTGCAGGACACCAGGCTCGTCACCCTGATCGGCCCCGGCGGCGCGGGCAAGACCAGGCTCGCCATGGAGGCCGCGGCCCAGTCCTCGGGAGACGTCTGCTTCGTCCAGTTCGCCCCGGTGGCCGGCGACACCGGCGTGGCCGGCGCCGTGCTGGACGCCCTGGAGATCCGCGCCACGCTGCGGCCAGGTCCTGACCACCGTCCGGCCGACCCGGTCACCCGCCTGACCTCCGTGCTGGCCGACCGCGAGCTGCTGCTGGTGCTCGACAACTGCGAGCACCTGATCGCGGCCATCGCCGGGCTGACCGATCTGCTGCTGGCCGCCTGCCCGTCGCTGCGCGTGCTGGCCACCAGCCGCGAGGCGCTGGGCATCACCGGCGAGTCGATCCTGCCGGTGGCGCCGCTGCGGCTGCCGCCGCCCGACACCGGTGATCCGCTGGCCTACCCGTCGGTGCGGCTGTTCGCCGACCGGGCGGCCGCCGTCCAGCCGTCCTTCGTGGTCACGCCGGACAACGCGCAGCACGTCATGGACATCTGCCGGGCGCTCGACGGGCTGCCGCTGGGCATCGAGCTGGCCGCGGCCCGCCTGCGGACGCTGCCCGTCGCCGAGGTGGCGGCGCGCCTGGACGACCGGTTCAAGCTGCTGACCCGCGGCAGCCGTACGGCGCTGCCCAGGCACCAGACGCTGCGCGCGGTGGTGGCCTGGAGCTGGGACCTGCTCGACGAGCGCGAGCAGCGGCTGGCCAGGCGGCTGACCGTGTTCGTGCGCGGCGCGCGACCCGAGTCGGCCGAGCGGGTGTGCGGGCTGCCCGAGGAGGTGCTGTTCTCGCTGGCGGAGAAGTCGCTGGTGGAGTTCACCGGCGGCCGGTACCGGATGCTCGACACGATCAGGGCGTTCTGCGCGGAGAAGCTGGCCGAGGCCGGCGAGGTGGACGAGCTGCGCGACGCGCACGCCGCGCACTACCTGGAGCTGGCGATCACCGCCGACCCCTACCTGCGCCGGGCCGAGCAGCTCGAATGGCTGGCCAGGCTCGACGAGGAGAGCGGCGACCTGGTCGCGGCGCTGCGCTGGGCGATCGCCTCCGGGCAGTACGAGCTCGCGCAGCGGCTGATGGCGTACTGCTCCTGCTACTGGTGGTTCCGCGGGCATCGCGTCGACAGCGGGATCATGGCCGTCGAGCTGCTGTCGCACCTCGGCCGCACGCCGCCGGAGCACCTGAAGGAGGAGTACGCGATGGTCGTGCTCGTGTCCGGGTGGGCGGTCGGCGGCGAGGAACTGCGCGAGCGGCTGGGCGTGGTGAACGAGCTGCTGCCGATGGAGTTCGTGCCGGAACGGCTGGACTTCCTGATGATGATGAAGTCGATGTTCGTCGGGCCGCCCGACGACTTCGAGCACGTGCACGAGATGCTCCAGGAGGTGGCCGGCTCGCTGTCGCCCTGGCCGCAGGCGCTGTCGCGCTGCGGCAACGCGTTCATGCTGGAGCTGATGGGCCGCGTCCCCGAGGCCAAGGCCATGTTCGAGCGGAGCCTGGCCGACTTCAGGAAGCTGGGCGAGCGCTGGGGCATCACCGTGGTGCTGTCCGGGCTGGGCGCGCTGTCGTGGAGTCAGGGCGACTACGAGACCTCGTACGCGATGGCCGACGAAGGGCTGAAGACCGCCGCCGAGCTGGGCTCGGCCGCCGACATGGCCGAGAGCCTGTGCCAGCGGGGCGACGCGCTGCTGGCCATGGGCCGCACGGACGAGGCGCTGGCCGACTTCGGCCAGGCCGCCGAGCTGTCGCGGCGCAGCGGCTCGGTGGCGACGCTGACCTGGGCCCACCTCGGGCTGGGCGAGCTGGCGCTGGCCCAGGGCGACCGGGACGAGGCGCTGGCCCGCATCAGGCAGGCCGACGAGCTGTGCCCGGACGACTGGTACAGCGTCGGCGACACGCGGCTGCGCATCGACACCCGGCTGGCGGAGCTGGCGCCGCGGACCGGCGACCGGTAGCCGGCGCCTCGCCGGTTTCGTCAGTGAACGGTAGGCGGACGGTCAGCGCGCCCGCCGAAGGTGGGGGCCATGACGAAGAAATGGTCCTGCCTGGCCATCGCGTGCCTGGCCACCCTCCTTCTCTCGCTCGACCTCACGGTCCTGCACCTGGCCCTGCCCCGGCTGGTCGCCGACCTCGGCGCGAGCTCCACGCAACTGCTGTGGATCGGCGACATGTACGGCTTCGCGCTGGCCGGCCTGCTGATCACGATGGGCAACCTGGGCGACAGGATCGGACGCAAGCGGCTGCTGCTGATCGGCGCGGCCGCGTTCGGCGCCGCCTCGGTGGTCACCGCGTACGCGCCCAGCCCCGAACTGCTCATCGCGGCCAGGGCGCTGCTCGGCGTGGCCGCCGCGACGATCATGCCGTCCACGCTGTCGATCATCCGCAACGTGTTCACCGAGCCCGGTGAGCGCACCGCGGCGATCGGGATCTGGAGCGGGATGAGCGCGGCCGGGTTCGCCCTCGGGCCGGTCATCGGCGGCCTGCTGCTCGACCACTTCTGGTGGGGCTCGGTGTTCCTGATCAACGTGCCGATCATGGCGCTGGTGCTGGTCGGCGGCGCGTTGATCCTGCCCGAGTCGCGCAACCCGGACGCGGGCCGCATCGACGTGCTGAGCGTGGCGCTGTCGTTCACCGGGATCGTGGCGGTCGTCTACGCGCTCAAGGAGGCCGCGCACCAGGGTGTGGGCGGGACAGACGTGCTGGTGGCGGCCCTGGTCGGGGTGACCGGGCTGGCCTGGTTCGTGGCGCGGCAGCGGCGGCTGGCCGAGCCGCTGATCGACGTGCGGCTGTTCGCCAGGCGGGCGTTCAGCGCGTCCATCGGCACGAACATGCTGGCCATCTTCTCGTTGATCGCGATGATGATGATGTTCGCCTGGTACCTGCAGCTCGTCCTGGAGTGGTCAGCGCTGGAGAGCGGGCTCGCGCAGTTGCCCGGCGGGCTGGCCGGCGCGGTGGGCGGGGTGGTGGCCGCCAAGCTCATCGGCGTGATCGGCAGGAACGGCGTGGTCGCGCTCGGGCTCGCGCTGAACGCGGTGTCCTTCCTGTTCTACGCCACGCTCGGGCTGGAGCTGAACTACCTGCTGCTGCTGATCCCGATGGTGATCGGCGGCATGGGCGTGGGGCTGGCGTTCACCGTCAACAACGACAACGTGCTGGCGACCGTGCCGTCGCAGCGGGCGGGGGCCGCGGCCGCGGTGTCGGAGACGTCGTTCGAGCTGGGTGGCGCGCTCGGCATCGCCGTTCTCGGCACGGTGCTGAACAGCGCGTACGGCGCCAACCTGGACCTGCCCGCCGGTTTCCCGGCCGGCGAGGCGCGCGAGTCGATCGCCGGGGCGCTGGACGTGGCCACGCGCCTGCCCGCCGAGCAGGCCGGGCAGCTCGTTCAGGCGGCGCGGGTGGCGTTCGTGGAGAGCCTGAACCTCACCGCGCTGGTGACGGCCGGGCTGCTGGCCCTGGTCGCGGTGCTGGCCCTGATCGGGCTACGCGGGGTGCCGAAGGTCATCCCCGAAGAGGTGCTGGTTCGCGCGCACTCGTGACCTCGGGCAGCGGACGCAGGCTGCCCACCCTGGCCAGCACCAGGAGGGCGGCCAGCCCGGTGGTCAGCGGGGGCACGACGAAGGCCAGCGACGGGCCGAAGTGGTCCACGAGCTGCCCGGCGGCCGACGAGCCCGTCGCGATGCCCAGGCCGATGGCGCCGTTGAGCCAGGTGAACGCCTCGGTCCTGACGTCGGCCGGGACCAGACTCTCGATGATGGTGTAGCCGGTGATCACCACGGGGGCGATCACCAGGCCGGCCAGGGCGGCGGCGCCGTACAGGACCGGGATGGCGTCGGCCACGGTGAGCGCGCTGGTCGCGACGGCGAGCAGCGCCAGGCCGGCGACCAGCCTGGTCCTGGCGGTGACACGCCAGCGGACCGCGCCGTAGAGCAGGCCGCCGAGCACGCTCGCGGCCGAGAACGAGCCGTAGATCGGCCCCGCGCTCGCGGACTGGCCCAGGGCGGTGGTGAGCGAGGTGATGCCCACCTGGAGGCTGCCGAAGACCGAGCCCATCGCCAGGAACGCGACGGCCAGCAGCGCGACGCCGCGCAGCCGCAGCACCCCGCCGGTGGCGCGGATCTTGACCGGCACCGGCTCCGGCGCCCCGGTCCTGACGACGGCGAACGCCACGGTGCCCACCAGGATCAGCACCAGGCCGCCGAGCAGCGCGACCACCGGCGAATACGCCGTGGACAACCCGACCAGCAGCACGGGGGCCAGCGTGAACGTCAGCTCGTCGGTGATCGACTCGACCGCGAAGGCGGTGTTGAGCTTGGCCGTGCCGCCCAGCCGGTGCGCCCATCTGGCCCGTACCATGGCGCCCACCTGCGGCCCGGAGGCGCCGGTCAGGGCGGCCACGATCACCAGCAGCGGCACGGACGCGTGCGCGGCGGCCAGCGCCAGCAACGTGCCCAGCGCCAGCGCGTGCACGGCCACCTGCGGGAGCAGCACCCTGGCCTGGCCGTACCTGTCGGCCAGCCGCCCGGTCTGCGGCCCGACGACCGCCTGCGACACGGCCGAGGCCGCGGCGGCGACCCCGGCCGCGCCGTACGACCCGGTGGACCACTGCACCAGCAGCAGGATGCCCATCTGGGTCATCGCGAATGGCAGGCGGGCCACCAGGGCGGGCAGCAGGAACCGCCAGGCGCCCGGGGTGGCCAGCACGTTCAGGTAGGACTTCAAGGGTCTCCGTCCAGGTCATGACGGAGCGCCTCGTCCCGGCCGAGCACCTGGAGGAGCCACACCCCGTCTTGGTGGGCTTCGACCGGGGTGATACCGACAGGAGTCGGCCGCCGAGCGGTCTATCGATTACGTCAAACGCGACAAATGCCAATTCTATTGCCACTCCACCCGAATCACGCCCGCCGAACCTGCGGGACCACCGGGGTGACGGCCTTTCGGGGGGCTGAGGTCCCTTGAGGGCGGGGCCTCCTGGGTGG
>NZ_JABCPZ010000033.1 GCF_013283785.1 Nonomuraea antri | reverse complement strand
ACACCACCTGGGCCACCGACGGCAGCGACGTCGTCTCGTTCGACGCCGCCCCGATCGACCCCGCCGAACTCAAGGCACTCATGGACAACCCCCGCGACGTCCAGCCACTCGAGATGCCCTCCGTGCAGGTCCCGCCGGGCGAGTACGGGCGCGGCGACTGGGTGCCGCAGGACATCCGCCCGGACGGCCCGCCCGGTTCGATCCACCCTGGCGACCCAGGCGTCCCCGACAGGAGCGAGTGAGCGATGAGCTACGACGACCCGCCCGCCCCGAAGCGGTTCAACGCGAACGACGACTGGCCCAAGCCGGGCGCGACGGCCGGCGCGCTGGACGACGTCACGAACAAGATGATCTTCAACCCGAGGATCGACGAGCTGGCCGACGCCTACGACGACGCCAAGCGCGAGCTGGACGTCCTGGACACCGCGCTCAACAAGACCCACAGCCTCGCCACCAGCCCCCAGACCTGGGATGCGAAGGTGGGCGACCGCTATGTGGCCGACATCAAGTCCTGGCAGAACAAGCTCGACAAATACCGCTACAACGTGCTGAGCGCGATCAGCGAGGAGTCGTATCGGCTGCCGCGCTGGATCCCGGCCACGTCAGAAACGCCCCGTATGTAACACAAGCCACCAATCACCCCTTATGTCACATCACCTCCCTCTCAAAATCATTTATGGAAAAATCGGACATCGGGTCGTACAGTGGGGAAATGGGTGGTCAGCCCTACTACGGACCGGACTTCGGCCTGCTCCAGCGGCAGGACCCCGAACTGGCCCAGGTGCTGCTCGACGAGCTCGACCGGATCCGCGGCGGTATCCAGCTCATCGCCGGCGAGAACTTCACCTCGCCCGCGGTCCTGGCCGCCCTGGGTTCCACGCTGACGAACAAGTACGCCGAGGGCTACCCCGGCCGCCGCTACTACGGCGGCTGCGAGGTGGTGGACCGGGCCGAACTGCTGGCCGTCCAGCGGGCGCGGGAGCTGTTCGGCGCCGAGCACGCCAACGTCCAGCCGCACTCGGGCGCCTCGGCGAACCTGGCCGCCTACGCCGCGCTGCTGCAGCCCGACGACACCATGCTGGCCATGGCGCTGCCGCACGGCGGGCACCTCACGCACGGCTCGAAGGTGAACTTCTCAGGAAGATGGTTCGACGTCGTCTCCTACGGCGTGCGTCGAGACAGCGAACTGATCGACTACGACGAGGTCAGGGATCTGGCGCTGCGGCACCAGCCGAAGGTCATCGTCTGCGGGGCCACGGCCTACCCGCGGCTGATCGACTACGCGGCCTTCCGCGGCATCGCCGACGAGGTGGGCGCGTGGCTGCTGGCCGACGTGGCGCATCCGGCCGGGCTGATGGCGGGCCGGGCGATCCCCTCGGCGGTGCCGTACGCCGACGTCGTCACGCTGACCACGCACAAGGCGCTGCGCGGCCCGCGCGGCGGCGCGATCCTGTGCACCGCCGAGCTGGCCAGGAAGATCGACCGGGCGGTGTTCCCGTTCGTGCAGGGCGGGCCGCTGATGCACGCGATCGCGGCCAAGGCGGTCGCGTTCGGCGAGGCGATGCGGCCGGAGTTCGCCGACTACGCCAGGCGCGTGGTCGCGAACGCCCAGGCCCTGACGGACGCGCTGGCCGACGAGGGCATGCGGCCGGTCTCCGGCGGCACGGACACGCACCTGGCCCTGATCGACCTGCGTGGCGCGGGCGTGTCGGGCGCCGAGGCGGAGTCGCGGTGCGCGGCGGCGGGGATCACGCTGAACCGCAACGTCATCCCGTACGATCCCGAGCCGCCCGCGGTGACGTCCGGGATGCGGGTCGGCACGCCCTGCGCCACCACGCAGGGGATGGGGCTCCAGGAACTCAAGGAGGTCGGGAGCCTGGTCGCGCGAGCCGTGCGCCATCCGGGCGCGGCGGCCGAGATCAGGGAAAGGGTTGCGGCGCTTCTCGCCATCCATCAGCCATATCTGAGCGAATTTTAAGCTGGTCTGTGTCGTTTTCCGGTCACAGCTGGCCGGAGCATCCGGGAAACTAGGTCCGTGCGCGAATACCTGTTCATGGCGCTCATAGCAGCGGCGGTGACATACCTGCTGGTCCCGCTGGTGCGCCGCTTCGCCATCCGTATCGGCGCCATGCCCGAGGTCCGCGATCGCGACGTGCACACCACTCCCACGCCCAGACTGGGCGGGCTGGCGATGTACGGCGGTCTGGTCGCGGGGCTGCTGGTGGCCGGCGAGCTGGCCAACACCGGGGTGGCGCTGAGCGAGGCCGACGGCCATCCGGTGGTGGCGCTGATCGTGGCCGGCGGCCTCATCACGCTCACCGGCTTCCTCGACGACTGGTGGGGCATGGACGCCTTCATCAAGCTCGCGGGGCAGATCGCGGCGGCCGGGGTGCTGGTGGCCTTCGACCTGAGACTGGTCTACATCCCGCTGCCGAAAGACTGGGGCGGCTCCACCAGCCTCGACTACACGCTCAGCACGATCATCACGATCATGGTCGTGGTCGTCACGATCAACGCGGTCAACTTCGTCGACGGGCTCGACGGCCTGGCCGCGGGCATCGTCTGCATCGCCGGCATGGCCACCTGGGCCTATTCGATCTTCCTTTCGCAGAGCATCAGCGGCGACCGCATCACCACCACGGCGGCCATCGCGGCCATTCTCATCGGCACCTGCCTGGGGTTCCTGCCGCACAACTTCCATCCGGCCAAGATCTTCATGGGCGACACCGGGGCGATGCTCATCGGTCTCGTGCTGGCCTCCTCGATCGTCACGGTCACCCCGCTCGACCCGGCCGTGATCGAGGACATGAACAAGGTGCCGGTGCTGCTGCCGCTGATGGTCCCCGCGGCGGTGCTGGTGCTGCCGCTGGTCGACCTGATCACCGCGGTCGTGCGGCGCACCTCCTACGGCATGTCGCCGTTCGCGCCCGACCGCGGTCACCTGCACCACCGGCTGCTCGACATCGGCCACTCGCACCGGCGTTCTGTGCTGATCATGTACGCGTGGGCGTTCCTGTTCGCCTTCGGCATCGTGGCGATGTCCACGGTCGGCGTGCCCGTGCTGATGTTCCCGCTGGTCATCGTCCTCGCGCTGGCCGTGCTCGTGCTGATGGCGGCGCCGCGCTGGCGGGGCAAGGGCGGCGCGCACGCGGCGCCGCGCAGCAAGCAGCCCGACGACGACGGCCCGCCCACCGGGCCTATGCCGCCCATCACACCCGAGACCGAGATCCGGCGGCGGATGCCGCCCACGGACGGCCCCTCGTCGCAGGAACGTGCGACAGCAGAGGGCAATCCGGTCATTCCGGTCTTTCCGGGCAGATCATGATCGCTAACTAGAAACGGCAGGTAAAAGCGGTCATCCGTGAGCTTGTGATATCTTTCACGAGCAGGGACCTTCAGATGCACCGGCTCTGGAGGTAGCAAACGCTCGCTTGATAACTCACTGATGGAGCACCGATGCAGGCCAACGACGTGCGCGTACTCAAAAGCGCCGCGATTCCGACCTTCTCGGTCGGGCTGGTCGCCGTGGTCGTGGCGTTCGTGCTCGCGGGCGGCAAGGGAGCGATCGGCGCGACGATCGGCACCCTGCTCGTCGGTGTTTTCTTCAGCATCAGCGTGGTAGCGGTCTCCTATGCGTCGCGAGTCTCCCCGCAGATGATGGCGATCGCCGCGATGGTGAGCTATCTCGTCAAGGTCGTCGTCATCATGATCGTGCTCGCCACCTTCGGCGACACCACGCTGTGGAATCCGCGGGCGTTCGCCTGGTCGGTCGTGGTATGCACCATCGTCTGGACGGCCTTCGAGGTTCGCGCCTTCGTCAAAACCAAAATGTTGTACGTCGACCCCGACGCCAAGGTCCCCGGACAGGGTGACTCATGACTGGTAAAAGGGCGGGGTCCGATATGACTAGTCCTCTACTCGCCTGCTATCGTCGGGGCCGCGATGAGCGAACAGGAACGCCGACCGGAACAAGACGGTCGCGACTTCGCCGACGCCATGTGGTCGATCCCCAGCTATCTGCTCGCCGGGATGGCGGTCTACGGCGGCATCGGGTGGTTGCTGGACCGGTGGCTCGACATGTCCGCGTTCTTCCCCATAGGCATCGTGCTGGGGCTGGTTCTCGCCGGCTACCTGGCCTACCGGAAGTTCGGTCGCTAGCCCCACGCAGCGATCACTTCGCTGAGGAAATCCTTGTGATCCACTACGACGTTGAAGGGAACGCCGCGTGACTGCGCTGACGGTCCTAGCTCCTCCGGGCGATGAGTTCAGGGCGCCCACGCCTGCCGAGCTGTTCGAGCTGCCGCCCATCATTCCCGGGGTCGCCTGGTTCACCAAGCCGGTGCTGCTCGCCGCGCTCAGCGTGATCCTCGTGGTCGGCCTGTGCTGGGCCGCCTTCGCCAATCCCAAGGTCGTGCCGCGGGGCGTGCAGAACGTCATGGAGTACGGCTACATGTTCGTCCGCGACCAGGTGGCCCGCCCGTTCCTGGGCAAGGACGCCGACAGGTGGATGGGCCTGCTCGTCAGCCTGTTCTTCCTCGTGCTGGTCTGGAACATCATGGGCGTCATTCCGCTCGCCCAGTTCCCCGTCGCCTCGCACATCGCCTTCCCGGCGGTGCTCGCGGTCATCATCTACGTCCTGAAGATCTACCTGGGCGTGAAGCACCAGGGCGGCTGGGGCTACTTCAAGAACATGATGTTCCCCCCCGGGCTGCCGAAGTTCATCTACTTCCTGCTGGCGCCGATCGAGTTCCTGTCGAACCTGATCATCGCGCCGTTCACGCACGCCGTCCGACTCTTCGCGAACATGTTCGCCGGTCACATGCTGTTGGCGTTCTTCAGCATGGTGGGCTTCTGGTTCCTGTTCGAGAAGCTGACGCCCCTGGGTGTCGGGGTGGGCGTGATCGGCGTGGTCATGACCATCATCTTCACCGCGTTCGAGTTGTTCATCCAGTTCCTGCAGGCGTTCCTCTTCGCGATGCTGGCCTCCATGTACATCGGTGGCGCGCTGCACTCGGATCACTGAGAACCACATACCGGAATATCCATGACCGGTGAAAATCCGCTCACCGGCCGTCCAGTAAAGGAAAACAGCAATGAGCGTTCTCGCTGAGGTCTCCGGCAACGTCACCGCCATCGGTTACGGTCTTGCCGCCATCGGCCCCGGCATCGGCGTCGGCATCATCTTCGGTCAGGGCGTGCAGGCCATCGCGCGTCAGCCCGAGGCCTACGGCCTGATCCGCCAGAACATGCTCCTCGGCTTCGTCCTCACCGAGGCCCTGGCCCTGCTCGGTCTGGTCGCCCCGTTCATCTTCGCGCAGCTCTAAAGCCAGAAGAATCCCTGACGAAAGGCTGCACCCATGATCATGGCAGCTACGCTCCTCGCGCAGGAGGGGGGCGCCAACCCCCTCATCCCGCACGACTATGAGCTCATCGTCGGCATCTTCTCGTTCCTCGTCGTCTTCCTCGTCGTCGGCAAGATGCTCGTCCCGCGTATCCAGAAGACGCTGGCCGATCGCACCGACGCCATCGAGGGCGGCATCAAGAGGGCCGAGGAGGCCCAGGCCGAAGCGCAGAAGCTGCAGGAGCAGTACCGCGACCGGCTGGAAGAGGCCAGGCGCGACGCGGCCAGGCTGCGCGAGGAGGCTCGCGAGCAGGCCGCTCAGATCAAGGCGGAGCTCCGCGAGGAGGCGCAGGCCGAGGCCCGTCGTCTCGTCGAGGCCGCGCACGCCCAGATCGAGGCGGACCGCCAGGCGG
Organism: Nonomuraea antri; assembly: GCF_013283785.1. Classification (GTDB taxonomy): domain Bacteria; phylum Actinomycetota; class Actinomycetes; order Streptosporangiales; family Streptosporangiaceae; genus Nonomuraea; species Nonomuraea antri. The sequence continues at coordinate 60,221 of NZ_JABCPZ010000033.1, read as the reverse complement.
CGTTCGCTCAGCTCCGTACGGAGATCGGTCGCCTGTCGACCGACCTGGCCGGCCGCATCGTCGGCGAGTCCCTCGAGGACGAGGCCAGGCAGAGCCGCATCGTCGACCGGTTCCTCGATGAGCTGGAGAACAGCAACGCGCAGGCGGTGCGCTGATGCGCGGTTTGAGCAGGACCTCGCTGGCAGAGGTCGAGGAGCGCTTTAACGCGGCCGCCGGTAGCGCGGACCTCGGCACGCTCTCCGACGAGCTGTTCGCCGTCGCGGATCTGCTCGACCGCGAGCACGGCCTGCGCCGGGCGGTCTCCGACCCGGCCAGGTCCCCCGAGCAGAAGGCGCAGACCATGCGCGTGCTGCTCGAAGGCAAGGTCACCGAGGCCACGCTGGCCACCGTCGAGGCCGCGGTCTCGGCCCGGTGGTCGCGCATCGGCGACCTGGCCGACGTGCTCGAACGGCTCGGTGTCGTCGCCGCTGCGGCGGAGGCCGAGAGCCAGTCCAGGCTCGACGACGTGGAGGACGAGCTCTTCCGCTTCGGACGAATCGTGTCGGCGAACTCCGACCTGCGTCGCGCGCTCGCCGACGCGGGCGCGCCCGCGGCGGGCAAGCAGCAGCTGCTGCGCGACCTGCTCGGCGACCGGGTCGCCCCGACCAGCCTGCGCCTCATCACGCAGCTGGTCGTGCACCCGCGAGGACGTAGCCTGGACGCAGGTCTGGAGGAGTTCGGGCGGCTCGTGGCCCAGCAGCGCCAGCGCCTCGTGGCGGTCGTGCGCAGCGCGGTCGAGCTGACCGACGCGCAGAAGCAGCGACTCAGCGACTGGCTGCGCGCCTCTTACGGTCGCGACGTGCACCTGAACGTCGAGGTGGACAAGCGGGTGCTCGGTGGGTTCTCGGTCCGCATCGGCGACGAGATCATCGACACCACCATTGTGGGACGAATCGAAGAAGTCCGCCGCCGGTTGGCCGGCTAGGCGAATAGGGAGACAGAGTAGAGATGGCGGAGCTTACGATCCGGCCGGACGAGATCCGGGACGCGCTTGAGCGCTTCGTCCAGGCGTACGAACCGGAAGGCGCCGCGCGCGAGGAGATCGGGACCGTCGTCGACGCCGGCGACGGCATTGCCCATGTCTCCGGCCTTCCCTCGGCGATGGCGAACGAGCTGCTCGAGTTCGAGGACGGCACGCGCGGCCTGGCACTGAACCTCGACCCCCGGGAAATCGGTGTCGTGGTCCTGGGCGACTTCAGCAAGATCGAGGAGGGCCAGACGGTCCGCAGGACGGGCGAGGTCCTGTCCGTGCCCGTCGGCGACAACTTCCTCGGCCGCGTGGTCGACCCCCTGGGCAACCCGCTCGACGGCAAGGGCGCCATCGAGTCCGAGGGCCTGCGCGCCCTCGAACTGCAGGCCCCCTCGGTCGTCCAGAGGCAGCCGGTGAAGCAGCCGCTGCAGACCGGCATCAAGGCGATCGACGCCATGACGCCGATCGGCCGTGGCCAGCGCCAGCTGATCATCGGTGACCGTGGCACCGGCAAGACCGCGATCGCCGTGGACACCATTCTCAACCAGCGCGACAACTGGCTCTCGGGTGACCCCGAGAAGCAGGTGCGCTGCGTGTACGTGGCCGTCGGCCAGAAGGGCTCCACGATCGCCCAGGTGCGTTCGCGTCTCGAAGAGGCCGGCGCGCTGGAGTACACCACGATCGTCGCCGCCCCGGCGTCCGACCCGGCCGGTTACAAGTACATCGCCCCCTACACCGGTTCCGCCATCGGGCAGCACTGGATGTACCAGGGCAAGCACGTCCTGATCATCTTCGACGACCTCACCAAGCAGGCCGACGCCTACCGCGCCGTCTCGCTGCTGCTTCGCCGCCCGCCGGGCCGCGAGGCGTTCCCCGGTGACGTCTTCTACCTCCACTCGCGTCTGCTGGAGCGCTGCGCCAAGCTCTCCAACGACATGGGCGGCGGCTCGATGACCGGCCTGCCGATCATCGAGACCAAGGGCAACGACGTGTCGGCGTTCATCCCGACCAACGTCATCTCCATCACCGACGGCCAGTGCTTCCTGGAGACCGACTACTTCAACGCCGGTATCCGCCCCGCCATCAACGTCGGTATCTCGGTCTCGCGAGTCGGTGGCTCCGCGCAGGTCAAGGCCATGCGCAAGGTGGCCGGCACGCTGCGTCTGTCGCTGTCGCAGTACCGCGACCTGGAGGCCTTCGCGGCCTTCGCCTCCGACCTGGACGCGGCCTCCCGCGCCCAGCTCGACCGCGGCCAGCGCCTGACCGAGCTGCTCATCCAGCCGCAGTACTCGCCGCTCTCGGTCGAGAAGCAGGTCGTCTCGGTCTGGGCCGGCACCACCGGTGAGCTGGACGACGTGCCCGTCGAGGACGTGCGCCGCTTCGAGGGTGAGTTCCACGACTACCTGCAGAGCGGCCACAAGGGCATCTTCGACAGCATCCGTGAGACCAACGAGCTGTCCGACGACACGGTGACCGCGCTCAAGGACGCCATCACGGAGTTCAAGAAGGGCTTCACCACCTCCTCGGGCGAGCTGCTGGTCAAGGACGAGCCGGTCGCGCCGCTCGGCGCGGACGAGGTCGGCCAGGAGAAGATCAAGAAGGTCGTCCGTCCGGCGGCGGAGCAGTAGCCGATGGGTGCCCAGCTAAGGCTGCTGCGGCGGCGGATCAAGTCGGTCAAGTCGACCGCCAAGATCACGCGCGCCCAGGAGCTCATCGCCAGCTCGCGGATCGTGCGGGCGCAGCAGCGGATGCAGGCGGCGCTGCCGTACGAGCGTGAGATCACTCGCGCCGTCACCGGCGTCGTCAGCAACGCGGCCAGCGTCGACCATCCGCTGACCGTGGCGAAGGAGAACCCCGCCAAGGCGGGCGTCCTCATCGTCACCAGCGACAGCGGCTTCTGCGGTGGCTTCAACGCCAACGTCCTGCGCGAGGCCGAGGCCCTGCGCGGGCTGCTGGAGAGCCGCGGCATGTCCGTGGTGCCGTTCGTCACCGGGCGCAAGGGTGTCACCTGGCACTCCTTCCGCCAGCGGCAGATGGGCGGCCAGTGGGTCGGCTTCTCCAGGAAGCCGGCCTACGCCGACGCCAAGGAGATCGCCGCGACGCTGATCGAGTCGTTCAAGGACGAGAACGGGATCGACGAGATCCACGTCGTCTCGACCGAGTTCGTCTCGATGCTCACGCAGAACGTCGTGGTCAAGCGCATCCTGCCGCTCGAGATCGAGGAGACCGAGGCGAGCGAGCGGGAGGCGATCCCGCCGTACTTCGAGTTCGAGCCCACCGCGGGCGACGTGCTCGAGTCGCTGCTGCCGCGCTACGTGGAGTCCCGCATCTTCACCGCGCTGCTGCAGTCGGCCGCTTCCGAGGAGGCCGCGCGGCGCCGCGCCATGAAGTCCGCCACGGACAACGCCAACGAGCTGATCCGCGTGTTCACCATGCAGATGAACCAGGCTCGCCAGGCCGAGATCACCCAGGAAATCAGCGAGATCGTCGGTGGCGCCAACGCGCTCGCTGACGCCGCAGCGGGGAAAGAGTGAAATGACTGCAGAGGCTGTTGAGACTGTTGAGACCCCGTCGGCCGGCACCGGCCGCGTGGCTCGCGTCACAGGGCCCGTCGTCGACGTGGAGTTCCCCGTCGAGGCGATGCCCGACATCTACAACGCGCTCACCATCGAGGTCACCCTCGGCGGCGAGACCAAGATCCTGACCGCGGAGGTCGCCCAGCACCTGGGTGACAACCTCGTCCGGGCCATCTCCATGCAGCCCACCGACGGCGTGGTCCGCGGCTCGGCCGTGACCGACACCGGCGCGCCGATCTCGGTGCCCGTCGGCGACGTCGTCAAGGGTCACGTGTGGAACACGCTCGGCCAGTCCCTGGACGTGCCGACCGCCTCCCTGAAGATCAACGAGCGGTGGGGCATCCACCGTCCGTCGCCGCCGTTCGACCAGCTCGAGTCGCGTACCGAGATGCTCGTCACGGGCATCAAGGTCATCGACCTGCTGACGCCGTACGTGCAGGGTGGCAAGATCGGCCTGTTCGGTGGCGCCGGCGTGGGCAAGACGGTTCTCATCCAGGAGATGATCCGTCGAGTCGCCCGCAACTTCGGTGGTACCTCGGTGTTCGCCGGCGTCGGCGAGCGCACCCGTGAGGGCAACGACCTCTGGCTGGAGATGGAGGAGGCGGACGTCCTCAAGGACACCGCGCTCGTCTTCGGCCAGATGGACGAGCCGCCGGGCACCCGTCTGCGGGTCGCGCTGTCCGCGCTGACCATGGCGGAGTACTTCCGCGACGTGCAGAAGCAGGACGTGCTTCTGTTCATCGACAACATCTTCCGCTTCACGCAGGCCGGTTCCGAGGTCTCCACGCTGCTCGGCCGTATGCCGTCGGCCGTGGGTTACCAGCCGACGCTGGCCGACGAGATGGGTGTGCTCCAGGAGCGCATCACCTCGACGCGTGGTCACTCGATCACCTCCATGCAGGCGATCTACGTCCCCGCCGACGACATCACCGACCCGGCCCCGCACAACGCGTTCGCGCACCTCGACGCGCAGACCGTGCTCTCGCGGCCGATCTCGGAGAAGGGCATCTACCCGGCGGTCGACCCGCTCGACTCCTCCTCCCGCATCCTCGACCCGCAGATCGTGGGCGAGGAGCACTACCGGGTGGCCCAGGAGACCAAGCGGATCCTGCAGAAGTACCGCGAGCTCCAGGACATCATCGCGATCCTCGGTATCGACGAGCTGTCCGAAGAGGACAAGGTCACCGTTCAGCGCGCCCGTCGCATCGAGCGGTTCCTGTCGCACCCGATGTACGCCGCCGAGGCGTTCACCGGCCAGCCGGGCGAGAACGTGCCGCTGGACGAGACCATCGCCTCCTTCAAGGGCCTCTGCGCGGGTGAGTACGACCACCTGCCCGAGCAGGCGTTCTTCATGGTCGGTGGCATCGAGCAGGCCGTGGCGAAGGCCAAGGAACTCGAGCGTCGGTAAATCGCCTCACGGTAGTGGTACGGCCGCGCGCCGTGCCACTACCTGATCGGAAAGGAACCTACACAAGTGGCGAAGCTACGCGTAGGGGTTGTCTCACCCGAGCGTGAGATCTGGTCGGGCGAAGCCGACATGGTGATTGCCAAGACCGTGGACGGCGAGATCGGTATTATGCCGCAACACGCACCTGTGCTCGGCGTCCTCGTCGAGGGCGGCGTGCTGCGGGTGAAGCGGGACGGCGAGCCTGAGCTGGTCGCCGCGGTGCACGGTGGGTTCATCTCCGTCGCGGACGACGAGGTCTCTGTGCTGGCCGAGGCCGCGGAACTCGGGTCGGAGGTCGACGTCGCGGCGGCTCGCGACGCTCTCGACCGGGCCCAGGCGTCGATCGATGCCAACCAGGAAGACGCCGACGCGGCGGTCGAGGCCAAGCGTGCTCGGGCCCGGCTGCGCGCGGCCGGCGAAGAGGTATAACTATTCAACGAGCCTAGGGGGCGGCATGGTGGCAACGGTATCGGTTTTCGTGTTGCTGCTTGCCGCCCTGGTGGTTCTGCGCGGGGTCACGCTGGCCCGTTCGCGCGGGAGCGTACCCTGCCGCCTCCGGATGGGCGACCACGGATGGCAGAGCGGGGTAGCCAGGTACGCCGACGGTGAGCTCCACTGGATTCCCCTGATGGGCATCCGTCTCAAGCCGCGCCACGCGATCGCGAGGCGCGGCTTGATCGTTTCTTCCCGCCGTGAGATCGACGGCGGCCTCTACGCGGTCGACTGCAGCGGCAGCACGCGTGACATCTCACTGGCGATGAGCGCCGACGCGCTGACCGGGTTCCTGGCCTGGCTGGAGTCGGCCCCGCCGAGCGCGTATCTCGACGTCGCCTGAGCCGCCGCTACCTGGTGCCGCCTGGCTTCCACAGGATCTCGTTCCCGTCGTGGGCCACCCGGCAGGCGATGAACAGCAGGTCGGAGAGCCGGTTCAGATAGCGCGCGGTGAGCGGGTTCATGTCGTCGTTCACTTCGAGCGCCGCCCACGTGGTGCGTTCCGCCCTCCTGGCCGTGACCCTGGCCAGGTGCAGCTCGGCCGTGGCCGGGTCGCCGCCGGGCAGGATGAAGCTGCGTAGCGGCTTGAGATCGGCGTTGAGCCTGTCGCACTGCTCTTCCAGCCGGTCGATGTAGCTCTGCTCGACCCGCAGCGGCGGGAACTCCGGGTTCTCCACGACCGGGGTGGCCAGGTCCGCGCCCAGGTCGAACAGCTCGTTCTGGACCCGTACCAGGAGTGCGGCCAGGTCGGCGGAGAGCGTGCCGTGCGCCAGGGCCAGGCCCAGGTGCGCGTTGGCCTCCTCGACGTCGGCGTAGGCGGCCAGGCGCAGGTCGGTCTTGGGCACCCGGCTCATGTCCACCAGCGCGGTGGTGCCGTCGTCGCCGCCGCGGGTGTAGATCCGGGAGAGGACGACCGGTTTGTCCTTGTCTGCACGCGTCATGAAGCCAAGGATCGCACGCCGGGTGCGGCACATGACAAATGTCATCCGGATCGGACGCAGGGTCCACATGGGTCGGGTGATTTATCCGACTACCAGGCAGAACGTCATTCGCGCCACTATGGGGCATGACGAAGGAGATGACCTGATGCTCGAGATCGGCGAACTGCGCAAGCGCTTCGCGGGCGGCCCGGACGCCCCGGGCGGCAAAGTCGCGCTGGACGGGATCGGCTTCGCCGTACGGCCGGGCGAGATGTTCGGGTTCGTCGGCGCCAACGGGGCCGGGAAGACGACCACGATGCGCATCGTCATGGGCGTGCTGCAGGCCGACTCCGGCACGGTGAGCTGGCAGGGCAAGCCGCTCGACCACGTCGCCCGCCGGCGCTTCGGCTACATGCCGGAAGAGCGCGGGCTGTACCAGAAGATGCGCGCGGCGGAGCAGATCGAGTACTTCGGCCGGCTGCACGGGCTCGGCCCGGCCGCCGCCAAGAAGGCCACCGACGAGCTGCTGGAGCGGCTCGGGCTGACCGAGCGCAGGAACGACGCGGTGCAGGCGTTGTCGCTGGGCAACCAGCAGCGGGTGCAGCTCGCCGTGGCCCTGGTGCACGACCCCGAGGTGCTGGTGCTGGACGAGCCGTTCTCCGGCCTCGACCCCATCGCCGTGGACGCGCTGGCCACCGCGCTGCAGGAACGCTGCAGGGGCGGCGTGCCGGTGATCTTCTCCAGCCACCAGCTCGACCTGGTCGAGCGGCTGTGCGACTCGGTCGGCATCGTCTCCGCAGGCCGCATGGTCGCCACCGGCACGGTCGCCGACCTGCGCGCGGCCGAGGGCAACACGCTGCGCGTGGTCGTCCGGGACGCCGCTGTGGGCTGGGCCGACGGGCTCGACGGCACCGTCACCGTCCAGGGGGACAGGCACGTGCTGCGCGTCGTCGGCGGCGACGACCAGGAGATCCTGCGCCGCGCCATGAAGGCGGGACACGTCGAGCACTTCGGCACCGAGCAGCCGTCACTCACCGAGATCTTCAAGGAGGCCGTGGCGTGAACGGGCTGATGCTGGTCGCCAGGCGTGAGTTCACCACGCACATCCGTACCCGGGCGTTCGCCATCGGCCTGCTCATCACCATCGTGCTGGTGGCCGCCGCGTCGTTCGCGCCCAAGATCTTCAACAAGCCGGACGAGTACCGGCTCGGCACCGTCAACAGCCAGCAGCTGCCGATCCAGGCCGCCGCGCCGGAGGCCAAGGTCGAGTGGCGCACGTTCCCCGACGAGGCCGCGGCCAAGGAGGCCGTGCTCGCCGGTGACGTGGACGCCGTCATCGTCGGCGGCGCCAAGGTGATCAGCGACGGTGAGGTCGACTCCGAGCTCGCCGTGCTCATCCAGAGCACGAACAGGGAGATGAAGCTCGGCGCGGCCGGGGTGAACGTCCCGCCGCTGCAGATGGAGTCGGTCGGCGCCGACACGCGTTACCAGGCCGCGCGCACCGGCATCGCGGTCGCGCTGGTGATCGTGCTGTTCATACTGCTCATCCAGCAGATGACGATGGTCGGCATGGGCGTGGTCGAGGAGAAGGGCAGCCGGATCGTGGAGATCCTGCTGGCCTCCATCAAGCCCTGGCAACTGCTCGGCGGCAAGATCGTCGGCCTGGGCGCGCTCGGCATGGTCAACCTCCTGGCGATCCTGGCGGCCGGGCTCGGCGCCGCGTTCGCCTCCGGGCTGGCCGCGGACTTCCCGCCCGGCATGACGGGCGTGGTCGTCGGCGTGCTGATCTGGTTCGTGCTCGGCTACGCGTTCTTCGCCACGCTGGCCGCCGCGCTCGCCTCGCTGGTCTCGCGCCAGGAGGAGGTCGGCAACGTGATGTCGCCGCTGACCATGCTCATGATGGTGACGTACTTCGTGGCCTTCTACGCCGCGTCCGAGCCGACCAGCGTGCTGGCCGTGGTCATGTCGTACGTGCCGCCGTTCTCGTCGATGATCATGCCGGTGCGCATGGCAGCGACCGAGGTGCCGCTGTGGCAGGTCGGCGCGTCGGCCGCGCTGATGCTGCTGGCCGTGGCCGGGGTGCTGTCGATCGGCGCGAAGATCTACCAGCGGGCCGTGCTCAGGACCGGGGCCAGGGTCAAGCTCGGCGACGTGCTGCGGGCCAAGTAGTCGCACATGGATCCGATCAAGCGGGCCGGTCGGCTGACCCGGGTGATGTTCAACTCCGTCCTGGCCATCCTGTGGCTCTTCATCATCATGATGAGTCTCGTCGGGCTGGGTGAGGGGAAGCTCCCGGTCTGGCGTTTCGTGCCCGCTCTGATCGCCGCGATCGTCTTCTCCTGGCTCTACGTCCGGATGGTCAACGCCTTCGTCGAGCGCAGGGACGCCATCAGGGATACGGTGGCGGCGGGCGTCCTGGCCGTGCTCGGGTCGCTCATCGGCAGCGGCGAGCCGATGGGCTGGGGCTTCATGCTGGTGGCCTGGTCGGCGGTGGCCGGGATCGGGCGCTCGCGGTGCGTTGGGGCGGCCCTGTGCGTGGGCGTGTTCCTCGCGGGCACCGCACTGTCCTGGTTCAGCCTGGCCACCGGTCAATCCGTGATGAGCGAGGTGCGGATGGGGGACTCGGGGACCACCCTGGTGTCCTTCACCCTGGTCTACGCGCTGTGGGCGGCGACCCTGCTGCCGGCCAACCGGCTGTGGGCGTGGATCTGGACCATGGCCGTCGAGGCGCACGAGGGCCGCGAGGCGCACACGCGGCTGGCGCTGGCGGAGGAGCGGCTGCGCTTCGCCCGCGACCTGCACGACCTGGTCGGGCACCAGCTGTCGGCCATCGCGGTGAAGACCCAGCTCGCGGTGCGGCTGGCCGACGCCGACGCCGGCGCGGCCAAGTCCGAGATGGCCGAGGTGAACGCGCTGACCAGGAAGGCGCTGCGCGAGCTGCGCGAGGCCGTGCGCGGCTACCGCGAGCTCGACCTGACCGCCGAGCTGCACAGCATCAAGGGGGTGCTGGAGGCGGCGGGCGTGCGCTGCGAGGTGCGCCTGCCCTACCGCGACCTGCCCGCCGGCGTCGCTCCCGTCTTCGCCTACGTGGTGCGCGAGGCGGCCACGAACGTGCTCAAGCACAGCACCGCGTCGTTCTGTGAGATCACCCTCCGCTTCACCGACCAGGAGGCCGAGCTGCTGGTACGCAACGACGGCGTGTCACGGCAGCAGGGGGCGGACCTGGGCAGCGGCCTGACCGGGATGGGCGAGCGGCTGGCCGCCGTGGGCGGCGAGCTCACGGCCCGTCCGACCGGTGACGGAGAGTTCTCTCTGCAGGCAGTCGTGTCTCTGCCGATACGTGGGTAGGGGGTCATATGCGCGGGGTTCGGCACGTCGGCTCCGCGTAGGGGCACGACCACGCCGAGTGCGGCGTGGCTGAGGAGGTGGCATGCGCGTTCGGGGCAATCCCAGGGCGCAGGTGGTGCGGATCGGGGCCCGGCTCGACGCCGGGACGTCCGCCGGGGTGCGCGAGCGGCTGCACAAGGCCGTCGACTCCGGCCGGGGTGACCTGATACTCGACCTCTCGAAGCTGGAGATGATCGACGCCACCGGCCTCGGAGTGCTCGTGGGCACGCATCGGCGCGCGCTCAGCGTGCAACGCCGCCTCGTACTGCGAAGTGTGCCGCCGCGGATCATGCGGGTGCTGGCGGTGACCCGGCTGAACCGGGTCCTGCACGTGGAGGTGCCCGCGGCCGCCGTGGCCTGACGCTCATATCCGGTCTTCGCGGGCTCGTTTCGGGAGGCGGGCGACGACCAGGTTCGTTTCGGGGGCGGGCGGTGAAACAGTCGCCGCCCGCCCCTGCGAAGCGTTCACGTCCTGGCGCGCAGGCGTTCCAGGGTCTGCGGGGTCTGGGCGTCCAGCCAGTCGGTGAGCTGCTCGAAGGACACGCAGCGGACCTCCGCGCGGGTGCAGACGCGGTCCATCAGGTTGGTCAGCGCCCGCATGTAGATGCCGCCGTTCCAGCTCTCGAAGTGGTTGCCGATGAACACCGGCGCCCTGTCGCCCTTCAGCGAGCGCTCCACGGCCTGGACGTAGGCCTGGGTGGTCTGGCGCTCCCAGCGCTTCCACAGGCGTCTGGGGCCCGTTCTGGCCCCGCTGTGGACGGTGTAGAAGTTGTAGTCCATGCCGAGCACGCTGCGGCCGGTGCCGGGAATGGGGATGCTCGGCAACGGGAACTGCCACAGGCCCGCCCGCTTGACCGGCCAGGCCACGTCGCCGGTGCCCGAGGCGTCGTAGCGCCAGCCGTACGACTTGAACGCGGCGAACATGGCCCGGCGATCGCCCTCCAGGCACGGCGTGCGCCCGCCCTTGACCGCGTCGCGCACCCGGAAGGGCAGGTCGGGCAGGCTCGTGTTACCCGAGTTGCGCCGCCAGTCCGCGACGAAGCGGTGGAACTGCTCGATCTCGCTGCGCCAGTCGCGGGCCGACCAGGAGGCCACGCCGTCGCCGCCGCAGAAGTGGCCGTTGAAGTGGGTGCCGATCTCGTGGCCGGCGTTCCAGGCCGCGGTCAGCTCGCGTGCCTGGTCGTCCACCCGTGAGGGCCGCTGGAAGCCGATGTCGGAGCTGCCGCGCGGCCGCCCGGGCGGCCGGTAGAGCCGGCGCTTGTCCTGCGGCAGCAGATACACCCCGGACAGGAAGAACGTGAGCGTGGCCCGGTTGCGCGCGGCCGCCTCGCGCATCGTGCGGAACCAGCCGTGCCCCACGCCGGCCCCGTCGAAGGACAGGACGACGAACTGGGGCGGACGCTGACCGGCGGCCAATGCGCACGCGCCGTTCTCGCACCAGTCTCGCCGGTTCGCCGGCGCGGGAGCCGCCGCAGTTTTTTCTGGGAGAACCTTTGCCGGAACCTGGTTTTCCGGCGAGATGCTCCCACAGGCGGTAGTAGTTCCAAAAACAACAATGAATGCGATTATCCCCCGTCTCACCAGGTCATGTAATCACGTTCTGTAATCATCTCGTCACGACGCACCGAGGGAGCGTTCGAAGATGTGCACGCCCACCCTGATCACTTCCTCGATCTCCGGCGGCTCGTCGGCCAGGATCCATTCGATGAGCAGCTCTTGTAGCGCTCCAATTACTCCAAGTGCCACCAGGCGCAGATTCGGCTGTCCGGCCGGTGGGAAATCGGCCGACGCCTCCTCGACCAGCCGGGCGAAGGAGTCGATCGCGCGCTGACGCGAGACTGTCAGGACGTCGCCCGACCTGCGGACCTCCAGATGCATGATGCGGGCCCGACGCCAGTCGGCCGTTGCGAATTCGATATAAGCGCGAATCCCTGCCTTGACTCTGCCGTCAAGGGTATTGGGCGCCTCTTGTAACGCTTTGGCCACGACCGCAAGGCTTTCCTCCACGCACCGCTCGTGCAGCGCCTGAAGGAGTTCCTCGCGTCCGCCGAAACATTCGTAGAAGGCCCGGTTGGAGATCCGCGCCTCCGAGCACAGCCTTTCGATCGTGGTCGCCGCGAAACCAGGCTTCGCGTATAGCGTGTACGCGGCCGTCATGAGCCGCTCTCGTCTGTCTGCCAGCCTTTGCTCAGCCGTCATTCCCCGGTAAGACCGGTTCACATTCCACCCGTCCAACATGATCGTGGCCCCCAGAGCACACAATTATGGACGGATGATCCGTTTTGGGAAAGAGCGCGCAGATTACCTCTTACGTCGGCCGTGCAAGAACGTGACAAGCCTGATCAGCCGCTCAAGTTCATCGGCCCCTCTGGAGAAGGATGTGAGGTTCATCCCGGGCAGTGCGAACCGCTGACGTGAGATGGCCTTGGGCCTGGCGAACTCGCGCAGGCCGTCCGCGCCGTGGATGCGGCCGAACCCGGAATCGCCCACTCCGCCGAAGGGCAGCGCGGGCACTCCGGCGAACGAGATGACCGAGTTGATCGCCGTCATTCCGGTACGCATCAGTCGGGCCAGTTCCATGGCGCGGCGGGCGTTCCTGGAGAAGATCGTCCCGGCCAGGCCGTAGGCAGAGGCGTTGGCCAGCTCCAGCGCCTCCTGGGCGTCGGTGGTGCGGCGCACCGTGATGGTCGGGCCGAACGTCTCCTCGCGCACGGCCGGCGAGTCCTCCGGCACGTCCTCGACGATCACCGGGTCGACGTACGGGGCCTTGACCGCGTCCTGGCCGCCGGTCACGACATTGCCCGACTTGACGGCGTCGTCGATGTGCCGCTGGATGACGTCGAGCTGGGCCGGCATGGTGATCGGGCCGTAGTGCTCGCCCGGCCGGACCGTGGCCACGCGTTCCTTCAGCTCCCGCATGAACGGCTCGTAGACCGCGTCGACCACGTACACGCGTTCCACGCCCACGCACGTCTGCCCGGCGTTGGACATCGCGCCCCACAGGCAGGCGTCCGCTGCGGCCTTCAGATCGGCATCGGCGTCGACGATGAACGCGTCCTTGCCGCCGCACTCGGCCACGATCGGGGTGAGGTTCTCCGCGCAGGCCGCCATCACCCGCTTGGCGGTGGCGGTCGAGCCGGTGAACGCGATCTTCTTGACCCGCGGGTCGGCGGCCAGCGCGGCGCCCGTCTCGCCGAGCCCCGTCACGGTCTGGAGGACCGGGTGCTCCGGCACCGACTCGGCGAACAGCTCCGCCAGCCGCACCCCGACGCCCGGGGTCAGCTCGCTCGGCTTGAACACCACCGCGTTGCCCGCGGCCAGCGCGTACGCGATGGAGCCCATGGGCGTGAAGACCGGGTAGTTCCACGGGCCGATGACGCCCACGACGCCCAGCGGCAGGTACTCGAGCGTGGCGGCCAGGTTCATGCCGATCATGCCGGTGGACACGCGGCGGCGGCCCAGCACCTTCTCCGCGTGGCGTGCCGCCCAGTCGATGTGCGTGACGGCCAGCACGATCTCCAGCACGGCGTCGCCGGTCGGCTTGCCCGTCTCGCGGTGTACGAGGTCGGCCAGCTCGCGCAGGTTCTGGGTGACGACGGCCTTGTAGTCGAGCAGCCTGCGGCGACGCTCGGCCGGGGCGAGGGCGGCCCACCAGGCGGCGGCCTCCTCGGCGCGGCCGACGGCCTGGCGGACGGTGTCCTGGGAGTGCTTGGGGTGACTGCCGACCACTTCGCCGGTGGCCGGATTGAGTGAGTCGAAGGTCAGGGTGGTCATGGGCGTCACGATAGACGGGTAAGCCCTCGCTTACTAGCCTGCCTCGCGTGATGGCGGGCGCTCAGGCCGGCGGCCGCAGCATCCCCCACACGTCGGGCCCGTCGTGCAGGGCGAACCGCTCTGTCACGACGAAGCCGTACTTCTCGTAGAAGGGCAGGTTCGACTCCTTGCTGTTCTCCAGATACGCCGGCGAGCGCTCGGCGTCGCACCTGGCCAGCCCGGCGGCCAGCAGCGCACCGCCGACCCCGCTGCCCCGCCGCTCCGGCAAGGCGCCGATCTGCGCCAGATACCAGTACGGGAACGCCGGCTTGTACCGCTCGAACGTCTCCTCCAGCAGCATGCCCCTCGACAACCGGTCGCCCATGGCCTCGGCCAGGCCGGGGATGGCGGCGTCGTAGTCGCCGTGATGCCCGGGCGGGTCCCACAGCGCGGCCCCGGCGATGCCGCCGTCCTCGTCGAGTGCGACGTCGGCGAAGGCGTGCACGTGCCGGGTGAGGGTGGCGAACATGAGCGGCCGCCCCTTCCCGTCCGGCAGCAGCCAGCCGACCACCGGGTCGTCGTGGAAGGCCCGGGCGAGCACGTCCCCGACGGCCTCGCCGCTGGTCGTCCTGTCCGCCGTCTCGATCTTCGTCACTGTGCCCTCCGCGGTGATTCGGACGTTTCTCGATGGGAGCATGGGGATGTCCGGATTGCGGGGAATCCGAATCCCCCTGAGCCCTCAGGAACGAGAAGCTTCATGACCTTTCCCGATGTGCGAGAACTGCGCGAGAGCGTGCAGCGGCGAGCCGCCACCAGGACTCCCGGGCCCATACTCGCCCACGTGGAAGACCTCCGCGCGCCCGGCGGAACGCCGCTGCGCCGCTACCGGCCGGCCGAGGAGCCGCGTCCGCTGGTGGTCTTCGTCCACGGCGGGGCCTTCGTCATCGGCGACCTCGACACCCATGACCGCACCTGCCGGCGCATCGCCGCCGCCTGCGACGTCGAGGTGCTGGCGGTCGACTATCGGCGCGCGCCCGAGCATCCGTACCCGGCCGCCATCGAGGACGTGGCCGCGGTGCTGCGCTGGGCGCGGCCGGCGGCGGTGGCCGGTGACAGCTCCGGCGGCTACCTGGCCACCATGGCCTGCCTGCGGCTACGGGACGCGGGGGAGCCGCTGCCCGCCCTCCAGATCCTGATCTGCCCGAACACCGACCTGACGCTCGCGCAGCCGAGCGTCGCCGAGAAGGGCACCGGCCATGGGCTGGACGCCGGCTTCCTCGCCTGGGCCGTCGAGCATTGGACGCCCGACCCGCTCGACCGCGTGCCCGCCAGCCCCCTGCACGCCTCGGACCTGCGCGGCATGCCGGAAGCGCTCATCGTGACCGCCGAACACGACGCGCTGCGCGACGAAGGCGACGCCTACGCCCGGCGGCTGGCCGAGGCGGGGGTGCGGGTGACACATCGGCAGGAACCGGGGCTGGTGCACGGGTTCATCCAGAACATGGACCTGACCTCCCCCGAGGCGGCCGCCGCCCATGAGCGGCTGTTCGAGGACATCGCGGCCCTGGCTCCTCGGTGAGGGGCGAGGTTCGCGGATGAGCGGCTGATCGCGACCTGGGCCTCTGCTGTGGCATTCCTCACAGCCTGCTGCCTTCATGTGATCAGGGCGCCGCCTGAGCTCCCGTCGCGCGAAGCCCATGCCCGGGGGATTGAAGGCATCGGGCGTCAGAAGAGCGTGGGGTTTTCCGGTTCGATGCCGCGCAGTGCCGCGTAGTCCAGGGTGACGCAGTCGATCCCGCGGTCCGTGGCCAGTACGCGGGCCTGCGGCTTGATCTCCTGGGCGGCGAAGACGCCGCGCACCGGGGACAGCAGCGGATCGCGGTTCAGCAGTTCGAGGTAGCGGGTGAGCTGCTCGACGCCGTCGATCTCGCCCCGGCGTTTGATCTCCACGGCCACGGTGGCGCCCAGGGCGTCGCGGCACAGGATGTCGACCGGGCCGATCGCCGTCATGTACTCGCGGCGGATCAGCGTGTAGCCGTCGCCCAGGGTGGTGATGTGCTCGGCGAGCAGCTCCTGCAGGTGGGCCTCGACGCCGTCCTTGATGAGGCCGGGGTCGACGCCGAGCTCGTGGCTGGAGTCGTGCAGGATCTCGGCCATGGTCAGGACCAGCTTCTCGCCGGTCTTGCCGTGGGTGACCGTCCAGGTCTCGCCGTCCTCCTTGAGCTTGCACGGCGGGTTCATCCAGTTGAGTGGCTTGAAGGCGCGGTCGTCGGCGTGGATGCTCACGCTGCCGTCCGCCTTGATCAGGACGAGCCTTGGCGCCATCGGCAGATGCGCCGTGAGCCGTCCGATGTAATCCACGCTGCATCGCGCGATGACCAGCCGCATGACCGTCCACCTTAGCGGCTCTGGAAAACTGTTCGTATGGCGTTTGAAATGGTGGGAGTGGTCGGGCTCGGCACGATGGGAGCCGGGATCGCCGAGGTTTTCGCGCGGGCCGGGCTGCGCGTGATCGGGGTCGAGGCCGACGCTGAGGCGCTGGCCAGAGGCCGTGCTCACGTTGAGCGCTCCACCGGCAGAGCGGTCGACAAGGGCAAGCTGACGCCCGCGGAGCAGGCGGAGATCCTGGGCCGCATCACGCTCACCACCTCGCGCGACGACCTGCGCGCGGCCGATCTGGTGGTCGAGGCGATCCCGGAGATCATGGATTACAAGATCTCCCTGTTTCAGGACCTCGACCGCATCTGCGGCCCGGAGACCGTGCTCGCCACGAACACCTCCTCGCTGTCCGTCACGGCCATCGCCGCCGCGACGGGGCGGCCCGGACGGGTGATCGGCATGCACTTCTTCAACCCGGCGCCGGTGATGAAGCTGGTCGAGGTGGTCGGCACCGTGGTCACCGAGCCCGGCGTGCTGTCCGGCGTCGCGGAGCTGGCCGAGCGGCTGGGCAAGACGGTCGTGGCGGTGGGCGACCGGGCGGGGTTCGTGGTGAACCGGTTGCTGCTGCCGTACCTGAATCACGCGGCGGTGCTGCTGGAGCAGGGCGTGGCCGCCCGTGACGACGTCGACGCGGCCATGAAGCTGGGCGTGGGGCTGCCGATGGGGCCGTTCGCGCTGCTCGACCTGATCGGGCTCGACACCGCGTACGAGGTGATGGGCGTCCTGTACGACGAGACGCGCGACCGCCGGCACGCGCCCGCGCCGCTGCTGCGTGAGCTGGTCACGGCGGGACTGCTCGGACGCAAATCCGGCCGGGGCTTCTATGGTGAGGACGGGCAGCGGCCTGCGCCTGTGGACTCCGCGGCGGTGTCGTTCGGCGTGGTCGGCGACGAGCTCGCGGGCCGGCTGCGGGCCGCCGGGCTGGAGCCGTCCGGCGACCCCGACGTGCTGCTGCACGAGGCCGAGCGGCCGGTGATCGAGTACGCGGCCGGGCTGAAGGACCCCGCCAAGCTGGTCGGCGTGCACCTGGTCGGCGACCGGGTGGCCGAGCTGGCCGCCACCGTGCTCACCGCCGAGCGGGCCGCGACCGGCGCGGCGGGGTTGATGCGGGCCGCCGGGCTGACGCCGGTGCCGTGCAAGGACCGGGCTGGGTTCGTGGTCGACGCGCTGCTCTACCCGTATCTGAACGACGCCGTCCGCATGCACGACGCGGGCTACGCCTCGATCGCCGACATCGACGCGGCGATGAGGCTGGGCTGCGGTTACCCGGCCGGGCCGTTCGAGATGCTGGAGACGCTGGGCCTGGCCAGGGTGCGCGACGGGCTGCGCGCGCTGTACGCCGAGTACCGCGAGCCCGCCTTCGCCCCCGCACCGCTGCTCGATCAGCTCGTCACCGCCGGCCTCGGCGCGTTCCCCCGGCCATGAGCCCGCGCCGCGCCCGACGCAGGGACGACAACCGTCCGCTCGGCTTCCCCCAGGGCATGGACAAGGTGGAGGAGTGGCCGGACGGCGACTGGCGGGTGCGTATGCTCACCGGGGCCTCCTCCACCAAGACCTACCGCTGCCCGGGCTGCGACCAGGAGATCCGGGCCGGGCAGCCGCACCTGGTGTCCTGGCCGGCCTGGGCGGGGGGAGACGAGGAACGCCGCCACTGGCATCCGGCCTGCTGGCGCAAGAGGCTCGACCGCGGCCCCGGCCGCAGCCGTTACTGAGCGAGAGGGAGCGACGTTGGAGATTCGCGCGGCGACCGTGCTGCCGGCCAGGCGAGAGCCGATCGAGCTGCACACAGGCGACGGCCTGACCCTGGTCGGTGAGCTGGCCCTGCCGCAGGACCGTCCTCCCGTGGCCACGCTGGTGACCCTGCACCCGCTGCCCACGCACGGCGGTTACATGGACAGCCACGTGTACAAGAAGGCGTCCAACCGGCTGCCGGCGCTCGCCGACCTGGCCGTGCTGCGCTTCAACACCCGCGGCACGTCCTCCGAGCGCGGCACGTCGGAGGGCACGTTCGACGGGGGCGAGGGCGAGCGGTTCGACGTGCTGGCCGCGCTGGAGTACGCCGAGTACCACGACCTGCCGAACGTGTGGGTGGTCGGCTGGTCCTTCGGCACCGAGCTGACGCTCAAGTGGGCGCACGATCCGCTGATCGAGGGCGCGATCCTGCTGTCGCCGCCGCTGCACCGGGCCACCGACGCCGACCTGGACGCCTGGGCCGCCTTCGGCCGTCCGCTGGTGGTGCTGGTGCCGGAGTTCGACGACTACCTGCGCCCGGCCGAGGCCGAGCGGCGTTTCTCCAGGGTGCCGCAGGCCGAGGTCATCGGCGTGGAGGGGGCCAAGCACCTGTGGGTGGGCGAGCCGTACGTGCGGATCGCGCTGAACGAGATCGTCAGGAAGGTGAACCCGGCGGCGTACCCGCTGCCGACGGAGGTCTGACCAACGCCGGAGGGTCGTGTGGGCGCGAAACCACTGGGCCGATGGTTTCGCGCCTTTCATCACGACGAGTACCTTCTGGAACAACTCCATTACGGTACGTGACCCCAGGACCCTACCACCGTGAGTCCGTTCGCGACACCCTTAGGGAAAACGTGCTCACCGGGGGAGTGCGACGGTGATCTCCAGCCCGCCTTCCGGCCGCGCGACGACCTCCAGCGTCCCGTGATGCGCCTGGACGACGGCCGCCACGATCGACAACCCGAGCCCGAGCCCGTCACCGACCGCCTTCCTGCCCTGTTCCATGCGTTGGAAGGGCTGCAGCAGCGTCTCGACCCGGTCGGGCGGGATCACCGGTCCGCTGTTGGCGACGGTGATCCTGGCCTGGCCGTCACGGGTGTCCGTGGTCACCGAGACCCACCCGCCTGGGACGTTGTGCCGCACCGCGTTGTCGACCAGGTTCACGACCAGGCGTTCGACCAGCGCCCGAGCGCCCGAGGCCGGTGCCGGGCGCAGCGCGGACTCGACGCGGGAATCGCTGCGCTCGCCCAGCACCTGACCGGCGATGTCGGCCAGGTCGAGCGGTTCGCGGCGGTCCAGCCCCTGCTGGCTCCTGGCCAGGACGAGCAGCGCCTCGATCAGGCGTTCCTGGTGCTGCCCAGTGGCCAGCAGGCGGTTCAGCACGTGGCGCAGCGCGGCGGCGTCGGCGTCCGGATCGGCCAGCGCGACCTCGGCCATGGCCTGCTGCAGCGTCAGCGGGGTACGCAGCTCGTGCGAGGCGTTGGCGACGAATCGCCGCTGCGCGGTGAAGGCGCGCTCCAGCCGGTCCAGGAGGTCGTCGAAGGTGTCGGCCAGTTCCTTCAGCTCGTCGTCCGGGCCGGAGGCGGCCAGTCGGCGGTCGAGCCGGTCGGCGGTGATGCGGCGGACGGTGGCGGTCATGTCGTGCAGCGGCCGCAGCACCCGTCCGGCCATCAGCCAGCCGAGCAGCATCGACGCGAACGCCATCACGACGAGCGCGATCACCGAGTTCACCAGCAGCCTGCGCATGCTCGCGGCCTGCTGTTCGGCCGGGTGGGGGGTGCCGATCGGCGGCACTGTGACGTCCGTGCCCGGCACTCCCGGCATGGCGGGGGCGGCCGGCGGGCCTGGGAAGGGCGAGTGCTCGACCAGGAAGTAGATCAGGGCGACCAGCAGCAGGCCGGCGACCAGGAACAGGCCGCTGTAGAGCAGCGTCAGCCGCAGCCTGACGGTTCTCCTGGGGCTCATGGCGGGTCTGGGGCTCATGGCGAGCATCCGGCCTGCTTCCTGCGGCTCAGATCCGGTACCCGGCCTGCGGGACCGTCTCGATCAGCGGCGGGTCGCCGAGCTTGCGGCGTAAGCGGCTGATCGTCACCTTCACCGTCTGCGTGAACGGGTCGGCGAACTCGTCCCAGCCGCGCTCCAGCAGCTGCTCGGCCGAGACCACCGCGCCCCGGGCGGACAGCAGCAGTTCGAGCACCGCGAACTCCTTGGGGCTGAGCGCGAGCCTGCGCCCGTCGCGGGTGGCGACGCGCGCGGCCGGGTCGAGCCGCAGGTCGCCGTGGACCAGCACCGGCGGCAGCGCCGGGCGGGCCCGCCTGGCCAGCGCCCTGATCCTGGCCACCAGCTCGGCGAACGCGAACGGCTTGGGCAGGTAGTCGTCCGCGCCGAGGCCCAGCCCGGTCACCCGGTCGTCGATCGTCCCCGCGGCGGTGAGCATCAGCACCCGGGCCGGGTGGCCGGTGGCGGCCAGCGTCGCGCAGACCTCGTCGCCGTGCCGTCCTGGCAGGTCGCGGTCGAGCACGACCACGTCGTAGTCGTTGACGGACGTGCGTTCGAGCGCGGCCTCGCCGTCGAGCGCCACGTCGACGGCCATGCCTTCGCGGCGCAGCCCGGCGGCGACGGTCCGGGCCAGCTCCTCGTGGTCCTCGACGATCAGCACCCTCATGATCCGCCCAGCATGCGCAGAACGGGGTTACAGCGGGGTAACCGCCGCCGTTCCCTGGCGGTAACCGGCGATCGGCTTGTCTGGGATCACCCGAGAACAGAGGAGATCATCATGAAGGGGTCCACCATCAAGGGCACGATCCTGGCGGCCGTGATCGCGGCCGTGGGGTCGGGTGTGATGGCCGCGCCGTCCGCCATGGGCGCCACCACCCAGACGGCCGCCGACGACGGCGGGAAGGCGTTCACCGCGTGCGTGCGCTCGCACGGGCTGCCCGGCTTCCCCGACGTCACGGTTTCGAAGGACGGGATCGTCAACCTCGACGTCCGCGGCGAGCGCGTCGACGTGTTCTCCGCCGAGTACGGCGAGGCGGTCAAGGCGTGCGAGTCGCTGCTGCCGGACGGCGCGGGACTGCCGGGCAAGCCGGAGGCCCCGGCGGCGCCGCCACTGCCGTCCGGTGTCCCGACGCCGGGCGTTCCGTCGGCGCCGCCGCTGCCGGACTGATCCGGCCGGGACTTGGGCATGGCGCGGAACCGGCGAGCTCCATAGAATCTTGTTCGGTTCCGAGCGAGGAGGCACTGTGGGCGCGTTCGATCTGTCCGGCAAGACGGCTCTGGTCACCGGGGCGTCGAAAGGCATCGGCCGGGCCATCGCGCTCGCCTACGCCGAGGCGGGCGCGGACGTGGCGCTCGTGTCACGCTCGGCCGACTCCCTGGCCGAGGTGGGCAAGGAGGTCGAGGCGCGCGGCCGCAGGGCCGTGGTGCTCCCCGCCGACCTCACCGACCGCGACGCGGCCGCCGGGGCCGTGCGCGGCGCCATCGACGGCCTCGGCCACCTGGACATCGTGGTGAACAACGCCGGCGGGTCGAACTTCCTGGTCGAGTTCAAGGACCTGCGCCTGTCGGGCTGGGACAAGCTGATGCGGCTCAACCTCGACAGCGCCATGGTCGTCTGTCACGAGGTCGCCCCGCACCTGCTGGAGCGGGGCGCGGGCGCGGTCATCAACGTGGCGTCGGTGGCCGCGCTCGGCGCGCCCTTCCTGGCGCCGTACGCCGCGGCCAAGGCCGGCCTGGTGGCGCTGACCAAGACCCTGGCCGTGGAGTGGGCGCAGGCCGGGATCAGGGTCAACGCGCTCTGCCCCGGCTGGACCGCCACCGACCTCAACAGGAACCTCTGGGAGGACGAGAACGCGAGCGCGGCCACCGTGGCCACCGTCCCGATGCGCCGCTGGGGGACCGCCGAGGAGATGGCCCAGCCGGCCGTCTTCCTGGCGAGCGAGGCGTCGGCGTACATGACGGGCCAGGTGCTGTTCATCGACGGCGGCGCCACCGCCATCTGAGCCCGGGTGGCCAGGACCCCACCCGCACTAATGCGAGGTTTTTTCGTGTAATTCGGAAAAGCGGACAGGATAGGGAGGGATATCGGCATACGTCGATGAGTGCCTGGCGCGGTGAACCGCGTTACCGTGTGGTCCGTGCAGCTCTACACGAGATCGGCCGGGACCGGGGTCCCGGTGGTACTGCTCCACGCGTTCCCGCTCTCGTCGGCGATGTGGCTGGCGCAACGGGAAGGGCTGGCGCGTTCGTGCCGGGTCATCACCCCTGACCTGCGCGGATTCGGCGGCTCACGGCTGGGCGAGGACGAACCGTCCATCGAGCTCATGGCCGACGACGTGGCCAGGATGCTCGACGAGGAAGGCATCGACAGGGCGGTGGTCGGCGGGCTGTCCATGGGCGGCTACGTGACCATGGCGTTCTGCCGCAGGCACCCCGACCGGGTGCTCGGCGTCATCCTGGCCGACACCAAGGCCGGCCCCGACGCGCCCGCCGCCAGGGAGAACCGGGAGCGCATCGCCCAGGCCGTGCTGGCCGGGGGCAGCGACGTCCTGGTCGACGAGGTGCTGCCCGCGCTCATCGGGCCCACCACCAAGGAACGGCGGGCCATGGTGTTCGGGCGGGTCAAGGGCCTGGTCCAGTCCGCGCCGCCGGGGGCCGTCGCCTGGGCGCAGCGGGCCATGGCGGGCCGGCGCGACTCGTTCGACACGCTGGCCGCGCTGAAGGCGCCGCTGCTGATCGTGGTCGGCGAGGAGGACGAGCTGTCCCCGCTGGCCGACGCCGAGGCCATGGCGCGCACCGTACCCGAGAGCCGGATGGAGATCATCCCGAAGGCCGGTCACCTGAGCGCGGTCGAGCAGCCCGAGGCGTTCAACGCCGCCGTGACCGAATTCCTCAGGACCGAGCTTGGCGGGGCAGCACGATCTCGCGAATGATCAGCGCGATCGCGGCGGCCACCGGGATGGCCAGCAGCGCGCCGACGATGCCCAGCAACGCGCCGCCGAACAGGGCGGCGATCACGGTCACCGCCGGGGTCACGTTCACCGAGCGCTTCATCACCCGCGGGTAGATCAGGTAGTTCTCCACCTGCTGGTAGACCAGGAAGAAGATCCCGCACGCGATCCCGACGGGCACCGACTGGAGCAGCGCGACCAAGGTGACGACCGCCGCCCCGATCGTGGCCCCGACCAGCGGGATCAGGTCGGTGAGCGCCACCACCAAGGCCAGCGCGAGCGCGTACTTGACGTCCAGGATCGACAGGAAGATCCAGGTCAGCACGCCCGCGATGACCGAGATGAGCACGTTGCCGGCCACGTAGCCGCCGATCCCGGTGAGGATCTCCTCGCTGATCGCGCTCGTCCGCCCCCGCCTGGAGGCCGGGACGAGCCTGAGCAGGTACGCCTTGATCGTGTGCAGCGAGCCGAGGAAGTACAGCATGAGCACCAGCAGCGTGACCGTGGTGAACACGCCGTTGAGCACCCCCAGGCCCGCGTTCAGCACGCCGCCGGCCAGCGCCGGGCCCAGCCCGCCGGTCACGAACGCCTGCGCCTGCGTCAGGATGTGGAACTTGCTGTCCAGCTGCTTGAGCGTGGGATTCTCGGTGAGTTGCTTGAAGTAGTCGGGCACGGCCGCGAAGAACGCCGTCAGCTCCTGGCTCACCGGCGGCACCACGGCCAGCCCGAACAGCGCGAAAGCCACGATGACCCCGGTGAACACGATCGAGATCGCCGCGCGTCTGGCCAGGCCGCGCCGCTGCAGGGCCTCGACGATCGGGTTCAGCCCGACGGCCAGGAACATCGCCACCACGACCAGGATGATCGTGCTGAGCGACTTGACGATCATCTGGCCGAGCGCGATCGCGGTCAGCACCCCGAGCCCGCCGACCAGCCCGAACAGGAACGGGCCCCGGGCCAGCGGCTTCCCCGGCAGCCCGTAGTCCTGGCCGGGGTCGGAGTCGGGATCGTGGTCGGGGACGTCGGACCGGTCAGGTGTCTCCTCGGGGTCGGCGGGGCGGCCGGGTTCCGCCTCTTCGCCGGCGGGGGACTCGACGTCTGCGGACACGGGAGACTCCTGGGGATTCGGGGTGGCGGCGAAGGGGACCGGAGGGCCTGGGAACGACAAAAGGAGAGCCTAGCGACGAAACTCGTCGCCAGGCTCTCCCAGCCGTCGATCAGCCCCCGTGATCCGTCGTTACTCCTGCCACCACTCCGCGTCGTCGTCGGACTTGGTCTCCACCTTGGCGACCGCGGGCACGGCCTGGGTGGGCGGCTCGACCGGGGCCGGCGCAGGCGCCGCGATGGCGGGCTTCGGCGGGGCCGCGGCGACCGCGGGCTCGGGCTCCAGGCCCGGCAGCGCGGCGCCGCCGAGCAGCTGGCGCAGCTGAGCCAGGTGGCTGGTGATGCTGTCGCGCTGACGGGTCAGCTCGTCGACCTGACGCTGCATCGCCGTACGGGTGCGCTCGGCCTCGTTCTTGGCCTCGGTCACGATCGTCTCGGCGCTGGACTTGGCGTCGGACACGATCTGCTCGGAGTTCTTCCGCGCGTTCGCGACCAGCTGCTTGGCGTGCAGATCGGCCTCGCGGCGGGTCTGCTCGGCCTGCTGGGTGGCCTTCGTGGCCCGCGACTCGGCCGTGGCC
Source organism: Nonomuraea antri (assembly GCF_013283785.1). Classification (GTDB taxonomy): domain Bacteria; phylum Actinomycetota; class Actinomycetes; order Streptosporangiales; family Streptosporangiaceae; genus Nonomuraea; species Nonomuraea antri. The sequence goes on along the minus strand of NZ_JABCPZ010000033.1, from coordinate 35,836 downwards.
GCGCGCTGCTCGGCCTCGGCGACCAGCTTCTGCGTGGCGGCCTGGGCGGTGGCGTGGCGCTCCGCCTCCTGGCGCTCCGCCTCCTCGCGCCTGGACGCCAGCTGGATCTCGAACTCCGCCTCGTCCTGCGCCCGCTTGGCCTCGGACTCCTCCAGCACCCGCTGAGCCTGCGCGCGCATCTCGTCGGCCTGCCGCTTGGCGGTGGTCAGGACCTCGTCGCGCTCACGCTTGGTCGAGGCGCGCAGCTGGGCGACCTCGCGCTCGGTCGTGGTGCGCAGCTTGGCGATCTCGCGCTCGGCGTCGGCCCGCTTCTCCGCCACCTCGTGGTCGGCCGTGGCCCGCAGCTTGGCGGCCTCGCGCTCGGTGGTGTTGGTCAGCTCGTCGGCCTCGCGGCGGGCGGTCGAGCGGATCTCCTCGGCGTCGCGCTCGGCCGTGGTGCGCATCTCGTCGCTCTCGCGCGTGGCCTGGGCGCGCTTCTCGGCCGCCTCGGCCTCGGCGGCCGCTCTCATGTCCGCCGCCTCGACCTTGGCCGCCGCCTTGATCTCGTTCGCCTCGGACCTGGCGGCCTGGACGAGCTCGGTGGCCTGTTCCTCGGCCAGCCGGAGCAACTGCTCGATGCGGGCACCCAGGCCCGAGTAGGTGGGTCGTTCCTGCTCCTGAAGCTGACGCTGGGAGTCCGAGAGGTCGCGCTGCAGGGAGGTGACCTGCTCGCGGGCCTGCCGGAGCTCGCCGTCGAGCTGCTTCAGATGATCGTGGACCTGGTGCCGGTCATAACCTCGGAGCACCACGTCGAACTCGCGTGCCGGGGCGTCCTCGAAGAAGTTGTTGAGCTGGGCGTCGATGTCGGACTGCATGGAGGCTCGATCCTGGGTTGTCGAGACGGCTACACGGGCCGGACGGGGGGTTCGGGGCACCCGAGCCAGAAGCCTGTGCCTCGCGGCAGGCTCCATGTCCGGTGGAAGGCCAGCGTACTCCGCCGATGCCGCCTTCGAGGCCCCGTCCAGCTTTCTGCATGACTAGTTACTTCTGAACGTTTTTCGCGTTTGCTAGGGCCTGGCCGCCTGGACCAACTCCGTCAGCATTCCTCCTACGTCTTTGGGATGGAGAAAGGCGATCTCCGAGCCCATCGACCCGTGCCGGGGACGTTCGTCCAGCAGTCTCACCCCCTTCGCGCTGATCTTATCCATGGCCTCGGTGACGTTCGGTACCCCGAATGCCACGTGGTGTACGCCCTCGCCGCGCTTGGCGAGGAATCTTCCCACAGGGGAGTCCTCCGAGAGGGGTTCGAGGAGCTGAATGTAGGAGCCCCCGCCTTCGCCGTCGGCGATGTGCAGCATGGCCTCCTTGACGCCCTGCTCCTCGTTCACCTCTCTGGCCACGACCGTCAGCTCGAACGTCTCGGAGAAGAGCCTGATCTTCTCCTCCAGGTCACGGCAGGCGATTCCGATGTGATCGATCCGCATGAACATGTGTGGCCTACCTCCATAGCGGGTGTCCGTCTACTCGTGGGTATGGTGTCAAACAACCCCACGTGCGCACAGGAGGCCGTCGCCATGTCTGGTTCCGTCATCGTCGCCGGAGCTCGTACCCCCATCGGCAAGCTGCTCGGGTCCCTGTCCGGATCGCCGGCGGTGGAGCTCGGCGGCATCGCCATCAAGGCCGCGCTGGAGCGCGCCGGCGTGGCGCCGACCGACGTCCAGTACGTGATCATGGGGCAGGTGCTCCAGGCCGGCGCGGGCCAGATCCCGTCGCGCCAGGCCGCCGTCAAGGCCGGCATCCCGATGACCGTGCCGTCGCTCACGATCAACAAGGTCTGCCTGTCGGGCCTCGACGCCATCGCCCTGGCCGACCAGCTCATCCGGGCCGGCGAGTTCGACATCGTGGTGGCCGGCGGCATGGAGTCCATGACCAACGCCCCGCACCTGCTGCCCGGGCTGCGCAAGGGCGTCAAGTACGGCGGCTCCGACGTCGTCGACTCGATGGCCCACGACGGGCTGTTCTGCGCCTTCGACCAGTGCGCGATGGGCGAGTCGACCGAGCGGTACAACGCCAGGCTCGGCATCGGCCGCGAGGAGCAGGACGAGCTGTCGGCCCGCTCGCACCAACTCGCCGCCGCCGCGATCAAGAACGGCGTCTTCGCCGAGGAGATCGTCCCGGTCGAGATCCCGCAGCGGCGCGGCGAGCCCGTGGTCGTCAAGGACGACGAGGGCGTGCGCGGCGACACCACCGTCGAGACGCTCGCCAAGCTGCGCCCCGCCTTCGCCGCCGACGGCACGATCACGGCCGGCTCCGCCTCCCAGATCTCCGACGGCGCGTGCGCGGTGGTCGTGATGTCCAAGGCCAAGGCCGAGGAGCTCGGGCTGCCCTGGCTGGCCGAGATCGGCAGGCACGGCAACGTGGCCGGCCCCGACGCGTCGCTGCAGTCCCAGCCCGCCAACGCCATCAAGCACGCCCTGGCCAAGCAGGGGCTGACGGCCGGCGACCTGGACCTGGTGGAGATCAACGAGGCGTTCGCCAGCGTGGTGCTGCAGTCGGCCAAGGAGCTGGGCGTGCCGCTGGAGAAGGTGAACGTCAACGGCGGCGGCATCGCGCTCGGCCACCCGATCGGCGCGTCGGGGGCCAGGATCGTGCTGACGCTGGCGTACGAGCTGAAGCGGCGCGGGGGCGGGCTGGGCGCGGCCGGGCTGTGCGGCGGCGGCGGACAGGGTGACGCGCTGATCATCCGCGTCCCGTCCGACCGGTAACGGCTTCCAGGCGAGAGAACGTGAAAGGCGCCTGCCGTCCCGCTGCGGAGGGGGAGGGCAGGCGCCTGTCGCGCATCCGGCCGGCCGTACTTACGTATGGCTTTTCGGGTGGCCGGCCGTTGGATCAGGCCTTCGCGGCGGCCTGAGCCTCGGCCTGGGCCTCGCGGTTGAGCGTCTCGAGGTCGAACACGCCCGCCTTGACCGCCGTGGTGAACCTCTCCCAGTCGTGACGTGACACTTCGAGCACAGTGTTCTCGTCGCCGGTGTGGAGGACCTCCACGTGATCGTTGATCCTTCTCGCCGTCACGCGACCCTCGCCTGGCATGCTGCCGCTCCTTTCATGGCTACGGGCATGGGCCCGCACCCGGGCCGTGGAGCCACGCCGGCGGCGTTCGCAGCCGTCGACGCCGTCCGCCCGCCCGTGCGCGGGACCACCTCAACTCCGGGGAGCCTTGCACTCCCGCGCGAACTCGGCCAGAGGGCTGTTCGGGGGGAGGTAGAGAAACCCTCTGCGCGGGCGAGGGTTCTTAGCCCCGGGAGGTAAAGGGGTAGAGCGCGCGCGGCCCCGGCCTGCGGAACGCGGGGCGGGACCGTCTGCGGGGGCATCCATGGGGACGTCGGGCCGGGCGGGCCTTCGGCCCGGACGGACCGTTGGGAAGACGGCCCGGACGGGCCTTCGGGAAAGCCGGCAGGGGCGGCCTTCTGGGAGCGGGCCGGTCAGGCCCAGGGGCGCGGGGTGACGGGGGCCAGCCACTGCGCGGTCGGCCACGTCTCGCGCCGCCACGCGCTGTCCCAGAACATCCACTCGTACGCCGCCGCCCGCCCGTAGGCGTCGGCCATGGCCTCACGCGTCGCGGCGTCCGCACCTGCCGCGAGCCTGTCGGTGATCGCCTTGATCTGCTCGACCGAGGCCGCGAAGTCCGGGTCGGAGTAGGTGGAGATCCAGGCCCGGTACGGATGCTCGGTCAGATCGCCGGTCCGCGCGAGCAGGGCGCTGCCGACGTCCTGATAGATCCAGAAGCACGGCAGCACCGCGGCCACCAGCACCGGATAAGGCGCGGCCAGCGCCGTGGCCTGCAGAAAGGACGAGTACGCCAAGCAGGTCGGCGACGTGGCGATCCCCTCGGCTGCCGCGCCGAGCTCCTGGACGTACCCCGCGTGCAGCATCCGCTCGGCGGCCAGCGCGGTGTGAGCACTCCGCGCGAAGAACGCCGCATCACCCGGATCGGCGGCCCGCACCGACGCGGTGGCCAGCGCCTTGGAGAACGCCTCCAGGTACCGCCCGTCCTGGACGATGTAGAAGGCGAACCGGTCCCGGTCGAGCGTGCCGTCGCCGAGAGCGGTGTTGAACGGGTGCTCGTGGATCGCGCTCACCAGGTCGGCGGTGCGCTTCCACACGTCGTCGCAGAACATCGACGTCCCTTCGCTAGTGCGAACTAGATCAGGTTCGACGGGTGTGATCTCAGCCCGGCCATCCGGGCACCCCGCGTCGCGGGCGACTATAACAGGGACCACCAGGCAGGAACGCCGAGGGCCTCGCGATGAGTGCGCAACCCCCGTATCGTGCGCGCGTCTCATCACGAGGCCCTGTTTCCCGCCGTCCCCTGCGGCGGTCCCCGGAGAGCACCGAGGACGTTGTGGCCCCGGCCGTACAAGGAATGGGCCGGGGCGGTGCCTCGCCCGCTGCTCCGTAGACCTTCTACGAACGCTCCGTGGCCGGTGAGCCCATGCGCCAACGCACCCCTGGGGCTCAACGCCGACGGATACCGGACGACGTGAGGAAACCCATGTACCGGGGTTTCCCTCGGCCGCATGCTCGACAACGGCTTCACCGCCGGCCTCATCCGCGAGCGCTCGGAGGTTCGGGATGCGGCGAGCCCGGAAAGCACATCAGCCAATACGACATCTGGCGTGGCCGAAATCGAGGCCGAACCCGAAGAGTCGGCCAATCTATGCGCTGCTGCGGTGGGAGTGAGCGCAACCCATTCGCCTGGCGTGAGTGGGGCATGCGATACGTGCTCAGGCTCCGGACAGCAGCAATCGTGACATGGAGTCTGCTGCAGGTTTGACCCCGATACCCTCCCGCGGTCACTTAGCGCAGTTGAGTCATGACGATTTCGGATCTTGTGTCCGAAATAAAGAGGAAGTTAATCTTTGGGCGTTTTGAATGCTCTGAGCCGGCTGCGTCAGCAGTGGGCGGGGAGTGGCGTGTTCGACGTCCCCAAGGTTGACTCTCGTTGGTTCGGAGTGTGACAGCATATGCGCTGGCTTTTCGGCTGCTCTGGCCCCCGTTCATCGGCGAGGATCGTCGGTATTGCAGCGATGCTCGCACTGCCGGGTCTTGTGCAACTCGCGGTTCAACCAGCGATGGCTGATATCAGGTCGGTTGCCAGCGTTCAAGCGGGAGTCGAAACCCCGAAGCAGATGCGAGGCAATAGCGGCCCCTTGCCTTTCTTGGTGGATTCCTCTGTCACTCAGGAAAGTGGCCGGGACCTTCAGGTCGACCAGAAGCACCTCAGGCCTCCCAAGGGTGCGTTGGCGCTGGACAAGCACGTCGTCCCGAGCCCGACGGTTCAGCGCGAGCGGCCCAGGGGGTGGATCCCCCGGGACGGTCTCGAGCGGAAGGCATCGCGTCCCGTTGAGACGCGTGCGAGCACGATGGCCGACAGTCCATCGGTCGGGCCGGTTTATCCGGAGAGCGGTTCCGAGGTCGACACCCTGACTCCATTGCTACGCGCTGACGCCGCCAATACCGGCATTTATCCTGCCTGGCAGGTCGAGCGAGAATACCGGGTCTGTGAAACGATCGGGTCGGGCGCATGCACCACCTCACCGTGGAAGCCGTGGACCGACCCGTATTGGAGGGTCCCCGCCGGAAAGCTGCAGTGGGGCCGGACTTATGTCTGGCAGGTCCGGGCGCGCGATACCAACACCGGGGCGACCAGTGTTTTGACGGACCTGTATTTCACCACCGGTGTTCGCCAGCCGATAGTCAGTTCCCTGCTGGCCGGTCAGGCCGCCAATGGTCAGGATTTCCATCAGCTGGCCGGTAACTACACCACGACGGTCACCGATGCCGCGGTGGCGACGCCCGGAAGTGTGCCGCTTGCGGTGGTGCGCTCTTACAACAGCTTGGACAGACGGGCCAAGGCGATGTTCGGCGCGGGCTGGTCCACCCGCTTCGACATGAAGATCGAGTCCGAGGGTGGGACGCCGGAATCGTTGCTGCTCACCTATCCGGACGGGCGGCAGTTGCGATTCGCGCAACACGCGGGAAAGAACACCTACCAGCCTCCGCCCGGTATGCACATCACGCTGGCCAAGCTGCCCGCCGGCGGCTGGAAGGTGATGGACAAGCAGTCGAACTCGTATGAGTTCGACGCTCAGGGCCGCCTGTCGAAGGTCACCGACAGCCGTGGTCGTGGGCAGATGCTGACCTACACCGACGGGAAGCTCACCAAGGTCACCGCGATCGGTGGGCGGTCGTTGACGTTCTCCTGGACCGGTGAGCACGTCGGCTCGGTGTCCACCGACCCCGTCCACGGGACACCCTTGGTGTGGACCTACCACTACGACGGCGATCGCCTGGTCAGGATGTGCGCTCCTGGACAGGGAGATGCCTGCACCGTCTACGACTATGGCAGCGCCTCACGGTATCGCGAGACCGTCCTGGACGACCGTCCTGTGCACTACTTCAGGCTGGGCGAAGTCAGGACCGAGACCTGGCCGGAAGTGGGCACGGTGCAGTGCTTCCCGGACGAGGCCGACGCGCTGGGCTGCACGCGATTCGGAAGCGGCACACTGACAGGGCAACCGGGTGCGCTGGCGGGTACGACCAATGCGGCCGCCACGTTCCAGGGCAGCGGGCGCTCCTCCCACTTCGAGCTCGGCCCCATGCTGCCCAAACTGGGCGACCAGGTGACGGTCGAGTCCTGGTTCAAGACCACCCAGTCCGGGTTCATCTTCTGGGCCGGGCAGGGATCGTGGAAGCCGTCCAATCCCGGCTACGGCGTGCCCGGCCTGTACGTCGGCACCGACGGCAAGCTGCGCGGCCAGCTGAAGCTCGCTCTGGGCGGTGAGAGCCCCGGTACCCCGGTGACCTCACCTCAGCCGGTGAACGACGGCCAGTGGCACCACGCGGTCATCACCGTCGCCGGCGAGGTCACCACGCTGTATGTGGACGGCGCATCGGCGGGGACCGGGGCGATGGGCGTGGAGGACTGGGATTGGCTCGACGGCTCGGTGATCGGCACCGGTGCGGCCGACTCCGCCTCCGTGCCTGGAACACCGGCCGGGATCAGCCAGCCGAAAGAGTTCGGCTTCCAGGGATCCATCGACGAGGTTTCCCTCTACGACAGGGCACTGACGGCTGGCGAAGTGCGGGCTCACTATGACGCCCGGGCAGAAGCGGCGTTCTCCCTCTCCAAGATCACACTCCCGTCCGGTCGGACCTCGATGGCGGCCGTCTACGACGCGGCCAGCGGCCGGTTGAGCACCATGACCGACGCCCACGGCGGCACCTGGAAGATCGGCGTGCCGGTCCTCGACTACACCAAGCGGGTCAGCACCGTCAGCGTCATCGACCCGTCACAAATCTCCCTGTCGTCCGAGCACGATCCCTGGCGCGGCTACCGACTCGTGTCCACTACCGATCAGGAGGACAAGAAGACCAGCTACACCTACGACACCGGCGGGTTCCTGGCCAAAGTCACCGACCCGAATGGCAATAGTGTCACCCGCGCGAACGACAGCCGCGGGAACGTCATCGCCACGACTACTTGCCGGACGTCCAGCAGCTGCCAGACCTCTCACACCGCGTACTACCTCAACACCGGCGACGAGTTCGACCCGCGCAATGACCGTGTCGTCAAATCTCGCGACGCCAGGTCCGCCGGCAGCACCGACAACACGTACGCCATCAGCTATGACTATGATCAGTACGGCGGGTTGATCAAGGAGACCAGCCCGGCAACGCTGGACTTTCCCAACGGCCGCTCCAAGACGGTCACCTACACCGATGGCAACGAACCTGCGGTCGGCGGCGGCACCACGCCGGCGGGCCTGCTGAAGACCAGCACCGACGCCAAGGGCAATGTCACCAGGTTCAGCTACAACGCTGCGGGTGACTTAGCAGAACAGACCGCGCCGACCGGGCTTGTCGTCCGACGAGAGCACGACGCCCTAGGCCGACTGATCAGCCAGACGCAGGTGTCCGATGCTCACCCGGACGGGGTGACCTCTACCTTTACCTACGACACTTTCGGCAGGACCGAGACCGAGACCGCGCCGGGAGTGAAGAACGAGATCACAGGCGTCACGCACACCGCGAAGACGACCTTTACCTATGACCCGGACGGCAACCGGCTCACTGAAACAGTCAGCGATCTGACTGGCGGCAATTCGGCCCGAACCACTGTCTACACCTACGATGATCACGGTCGGCCCGAGACCAAGACAGACCCCGAAGGCGGTCAGGTTCGCGCCACCTGGAGCACTCTCGGCCTGCAAACGAGCGTGACCGACGAGTTGGGTTCGGTGTACGGCTTCACCTACACCACGCGGGGCGAACTGGCGTCGCGAACGTTGAAGAACTGGACGGGTAGCCCGGTCAGTCCTCAGCCGGCCAAGGAAATCGTGCTGGAGTCGCTCTCCTACGACTTCGGCGGCCGCCTCGCCGCCCGCGTCGACTCCATGGGGCGCAAGACGTCCTACAAGTACTACGCGGACAACCGTCAGTCCCAAGTGATCGCGGACGACGTCAAGCTGAACGGGCTCACCACGACCACCGATGTCATCCTGGAAAGCAACACCTACGACAACGCCGGTCACCTGATCAGCAAGGTCACCCCAGGCCCCACCGGGACACAGACCACCACGACCCAGTACGTCTATGACGCCGCCGGTCGGCTCACGTCGAGCACGTTCGACCCGACGTCACTCAAGCGCAAGGTCGTCCGTGAATACGACGCCAATGGTTTGATCGCCAAGGAGACCCGGACCAAGACCGGGGAAGCCCGTGCGGAAACGGTCACGTACGCCTATAACGCCGCCGGAGTCATGACCCGGCAGACGGTGGAGAACGGCGATCAGGACATCGTCACCACGTGGGAGGTCGACGACCGTGGCCTGGTCACCGGCGCAACCGACCCGCGTGGCAATGCCGACGGCGCCACCGCCGCCGACTTCACCGTCAGCAACCGTTACGACGCCATCGGTCGTCTGATCGAGACCAAGGCCCCGGCGGTACAGGTGGAGAAGGCAGGCGCGGATGCGGCGAGCGCCAGGCCGACCACCCGGGCAGGCTATGACGCGTTCGGCAACCAGACCCACACCGTCGATGCCGAAGGCGGCGTGATCACCACGGCCTATGACAAGGCGGGCCGGCCGGTGTCGCTGACCATGCCCGCATACACTCCGCCTGGCGGAACGGCGGTCACCCCGACGATCTCCCGCACGTATGACAAGGCGGGACGTCTGACCAAGACCGTCGACCCGCGCGGCTACGCGACCACGACGGAGTACGACGCGCTCGGCAACCTGGTCCGCACCACCGACCCCGGGCCCTCCGGGCCAGGCGGCGTCCGGATCAACGAATTCGACCTGGCCGGCGAGCAACTGGCGGCCGTGGACCCGAACGGCGCCCGTACCCAGGCCACCTACGACGACCTCGGCCGCAAGATCACCCAGACCGTGATCGAACGCAAGCCGACCAGCACCGCGTACACGACCACATTCACCTACAACAACGCGGGCGTGCTCACCAAGACGGTCGCGCCCGGCAGCAAGACCACCGTCTTCGAGGTCAACGCGGCCGGTGAGATCAAGACCGCCACCGACCCGGCAGGTAATGCCACCACCAGCACCTACGACCTCGCCGGACGTCCGCTGAAGGTCACCGACGCCACCGGCACCGCCACCGAGACCGCCTACGACCTGGCCGGACGTCTGACCACGGTCAAGGAACTCAACCCCGCCGGCACCGTCGTGCGCACCACCAGCGCGGGCTACGACCTGGCCGGTAACGTGGTCAGCCAGACCTCCGGCGAAGGCCACACCACCCGCCAGACGTTCGACGCGCTCAACCGTCTCACCTCGCTGATCGAGCCGGTCAAGGCCGGTGAGGAGATCGTCACCCGGTTCGGCTACGACGCGGTCGGCGCCCGTACCAAGCTGACCGACGGCCGCGGCAACACCACCTGGACCGGCTACAACAGCCTCGGCCTGGTCGAGAACGTCATCGAACCCGCCACCGCCCAGCACCCGGACGCTGCCGACCGCACCTGGACCTACAGCTACGACAAGGCCGGCAACAACACGGCGATCCTGCAGCCCGGCGGCGTGCGCATCGACCGCACCTACGACCACCTCGGCCGCCTGACCAAGGAAGACGGCACGGGCGGCGGCGCGGCCACCGCGCAGCGCACCTTCGGCTACGACCCGGCCGGACAGCCCATCACCGCTGGCGACTACACGCTCGAATACAACGACCGCGGCCAGCTCACCAAGCTCACCCCGTCCTCGGGCCCGGCCACCAGCATGGCCTACGACGCCAACGGCAACCTCACCCAGCGCGTCGATGCCGCCGGAACGGCCACCTTCACCTGGGACAACGCCAACCGCGTCAAGACGGCCTCCGACCCGGTCACCGGCCGCACCTGGACCTACGGCTACGACAAGGCCAACCGCGTCACCAGCCTCACCTCCGCCAACCCGGCCAACACCCAGACGCTCGGCTACGACGACCTGGGCCGCGCCAACAGTCAGATCCTGAAGTCCAGCAGCGGGACGGAGCTGGCGAAGATCACCTACGGTTGGGACAAGGACGACAACCTCACCACCAAGACCACCAGCGGCCTGGCCGGAGCAGGCACCAACACCTACGGCTACGACCACGCCGGCCGCCTCACCTCCTGGACCGCCCCCGGCGGCGCCGTCACCGCCTACGAGTGGGACGCCGCCGGCAATCGCACCAAGGCCGGCGACAAGGCCTACACCTACGACGAACGCAACCGCCTCACCGCCGGCGACGACACCACGTACGCCTACACCCCGCGCGGCACCCTCGCTTCTCAGACCAAGGCCGGCGCCACCACCCAGCTCACCTTCGACGCCTTCGACCGCCTCATCGCCGACGGCGACAGCCTCTACAGCTACGACGTCTTCGACCGCCTCACCCGCCGCATCAGCGGCACCACCAACCAGCAACACCACTACTCCGGCCTCGGCAACGACCTGGCCGCCATCAGCGTCAGCGGCAGCACCCAGGCCCGCTACGCCCGCGACCCGTTCGGCGCACTGCTCGGCCTGCAAGAAGGCACCGACCCCGCCGTCGGCGCGTTCAACGACCTGCACGGCGACCTGGTAGGTACCTACACCGGCACCACCGTGAACGGCTCGACCGCCTTTGACCCGTTCGGCCAAGCCACCGCCCAGACCGGCGGCAAGGCCAGTCTCGGCTACCAGGGCGAATACACCGACCCGGACACCGGCAAGGTCAACATGCACGCCCGCTGGTACCAGCCCAGCACCGGCACCTTCACCAGTCGCGACACCGCCACACTCAACCCCAGCCCGTCGGTCCAGGCCAACCGCTACACCTACGCCAACGCCTCCCCCCTAACTGGCGCCGATCCCACAGGCCACTACACCGCCGGTCTGGGCTTCGACCCGGGCTACAGCGGATCCGCCACGGTCACGATTGGTAGCGGTACAGGCTATGGGCCAGGCGGCGGAGGGGAATCCGTTATTGGCGATGCCCTCGGAGGAGGTGAAGGAGCGCTGGGCTGCAGCGGTCCCGCCCTCGAGATTTGTGGTTCCGCTGATTTCAGTGCCGTCATCGAAGCTGATCCTGAATGGTACTACGATAACTTCATCAAGCCCAATCTGCCCTCCTTTGATGATGACGAAGCTAAGCGGATCGGGGTTACCACAGAGGGCGAGCCGGCACAGCCGGGCTACTGGGACGTTTCGAAACAAGAGCGCGAGACCTTTGCTGGGTTCGCACAAAAGACGGATGACGAAAAGGAGCTCCGTCGGCTTTGGCAGAAGATTCGCTCGCTCGCGCAGGCATCCAAACTAAGGGGTGCGGCAGGGGCGAAGGCGAGGGCCGCGCTGAAGAAGCTGCATGCTGATTCAAAGACGCCTCGTGGGACCCGTGAAGGTGATGTCTGCGGCGGGCGACACTGCACTCCTGAAGAGGCCGTTGCGGCGTGCAGAAAACTTGGATATTCCAAGGCGCAGTGCGCGGAGAAGAACTGGGTTCAGGGTGGATGGAAGCTATTCTTAAAGATTGAGGGCGTTTGGAATCATGCCTCATCAGATAAAGCGCCGTCGCAATTCATGAAGGACTTGGTCAGCTTTGCAATGGACTATGTTGCCAAAGCGGCATTCCCTGACTATAGATACCGGTTCGACATTCAGTATCGAGACACAATGTTTATTTGGAGAAAGACTGATTCGCTTAAGATATGTCTTAATGAGAGTTGTGTTCGTTACCGAATGCTATATCGCACCCAGTGGCGAACCACGGTGCAGACGCACTGGAAAGCATGGGTGTCAGTTCAAGGTCGGCTGAGGTTCACGGACAAGTGGGTAACCACTTGGGAAGGCCATTACAACGCCGGGCGTCCCTACTACACCTACAAGACATGGGATGGGACGCCGGATGAGGCCTACCTGAGTATCTGTAAGAGCGTAAATGAGTCAGCGAATGGAGAGATGTGTTCGCATTAGGTAGATTACCGCGGATGTGCAGTAACCAGCGGTGCGAACCAGGTGGGGTTGACTGGTGAAGTTGTTCTGCGGGGAGGTTCGAGTTGGGCCGATAGGGAGGGTATTGCGCACGATCATCGCCACGCTCGCGGCAGTGGGAGTATTGCTGGTCAACTATTCCCTTTATCTTGTCCTGGAAAGGTGGTTTCTGGCTGACCTTTATGCCGCAACTCCGTCCAGACACGTCCCTTATCTGGCTGACGCATTACAACTTGTAGTTTTGAGGCTCGCCATAATTGCAGGAATTGGGATTCTGTCAAAATGGTCCTCGTATAGATTGCGGGACATGCTAGTCGGATTGATTCCGGCATATGGAGAAGTGCTACTGATTCGACTATGCTGGCGGGCTTCATTCTTTCCGTATTTGGATTGGATGCCACGCATGGAGGAAATTGCTAGACTTGAAACAATCCCACTTAAGGGAGGTAAGGAGAATCTTCTATTTAGATGGCGAGCTCGGAGTGATGGCTAAGTGGATATGGGTGTGCAACGTGAACGAATTTATTCTTATGCCAAGGAGGCCAAGCGGGGAGCTTTCTGGTTAAGCGTACCGCGGACAAGGAAGCTCCGTCGGAGTGACCCCGTCTGATCTCGCTTCGAGAGCGAGTTCGTTCCAGTAGTGGGGTTGGTCGACTCTTAGCGTTCGGAATCGCGCGTGCCTTCTGCTGTCAGAGCGTGTCCTGACTTCGATCGCTTAGCCCGCACCGCGCCGACGATATTGAGGCCAACACGCCAGATCAAAACAACGATGAGCCACTGTGTCCATGTCATCACGCTCGTCTAGCCGGAAAGCAGATTCCGCACCGAGAAGTACGGCGTGAGCCAGGCCTGGGCGGGACGGAGGATCTCCACTCCATGCAGCACCGGCCACAAGCCGAGCGGCAGCACGATGGTGGCGAGGGACGTGACGACAGGTGGGCGCAGCCACAAGTCCCAGGCCGGTGTCCAAGAGTTGAGCAACGATCTGCACCAGCACGCCGCTCACCGCAATGGTCTCGGCGTTGAGCCATGGACCGGGGGCACTACCTGGCGAAGTGATCGCGAGCACGATGGCGCTGACCAGGACCCCGAAGAGACCGATGGCTGCTGCCAGCAGGATCGCCGCCAGGAGGCTGGGCACGATCCGGGCCGGGGGTTCGCCTCAGGTCGCCGACCAGCAGGACGCCGAGGAAGGGCACTGTGACTGACATGAGGCTCTGCACCGGTTCTGAGAACATGGCAAATGTGCGGTCGGCGGATGAAGCTTTCGCGGCCGTCATGACTGCGGCGGCCAGGCCCGCCAGTAAGGTGATTGCGATCAGCCAGGGGGTCTCCGTGTCATGATGGAGCGCCGGATCGTGCTTCGGATCGTCTCGCCTGAGCCGATGAATGCTGGCTCGGTGTCTGTGGAGTTCGCCCTCAAGCGTCCCCCTCTGTCCTTCTCCCTTCGACATGATCTCTTCTCGGTTTGGGCAAGTCATGAGCTGATCTGACCTGAGCGCGGGTATGGTCGGCCATGCTGGGCTGGCACTCGCGTTTCAGCGAATTCGTAATCTGCACGAACTCGCTCTCGGAGCGTGATCAGGCGAGTCTCTTAGAAGAGCTACACCTGCCGAGGATCTCTACCGCGCCGCGTGTGCAGTGGTGCGCAGGCCGTCTCTGTGGCAGTCGCCCTCACGGGTGGCCGAGGATCGCAGCACGTCGGACGAGGACCCCACGGGAGGGCGACACGGCCGCACCCCGCGTCGCCGGGCGGCTATATCAGGAACCACCAGGCAGGAACGCCGAGGGCCTCGCGATGAGTGCGCAACCCCCGTATCGTGCGCGCGTCTCATCGCGAGGCCCTGTTTCCCGCCGTCCCCTGCGGCGGTCCCCGGAGAGCACCGAGGACGTTGTGGCCCCGGCCGTACAAGGAATGGGCCGGGGCGGTGCCTCGCTACGGAGGCTGTTCAGCCCGGCCGCGAGGGAGGATGCGGCCGGGCTGCTTGTGGACGGTCATGAGGCGAGCAGGCGCGAGAAGACCGAGCGGCGCCCGGACCGCTGCCCCTGGCGCGCCTCACGCGCCCGCCGCTCCTCGGCGGCGACCCGGCGCAGTTCGGCGGCGTGGTTCTGCATGACTACGTATTCGAGTTCGGCGTTCATCCGATGCTCCTGTGAGGTGAGTGCCGTGCTGTTTTCTTCGCACTCTTAGATTCCTCCTAAGGCGCACCGGGGCACATCGGGCGGATGCCTTATCTGCGCCCGTCCGGGCAGGTGGGGGAGTACCTAGGGAGCGGGCTCAGGTACCTCAGACCCCGCCGCCGGCCGCCTTAGCCGGGCCCTGCCCGCCTTACCAGCCCTGCCTGAGGCCCGGCCGTCTGAGGCCCGACTGCCTGAGGCCCGGCCGCCTTAGGTCGGCCCGCCCCGCCCCCGCCGGAGCGCCTAAGGTTCGTCGGTGAACTTGACCGTGACCTTGGTGAAGCCGAGTGATCTGAGCATCCCGGTCAGCATCGTGCGGGTGTTGGCGTCGGCTCGGGCGCGCAGGTCGCTGGACACGGCCGCCTCGCCGATCTTCTTCTCCGCCAGCATGTACAGCTCCCGCTGATCGCCGGGCGAGGACGACAGGAAGTCCTGCACCCGGTCGAAGAGCCCGCGTTGCTGCGCGAACACGTACGAGCGGTTGTTGTCCAGGTTGGGCTTCTCCAACTGGGCCCGCGGCAGGCGGATGGTCGCCTGCGTACGGTCCTCGGAGACCGTCACCGCGTTGGTCGCCATGCCGGAGAAGTCCACGTACGCGTCGACGCTGCCCGCGCCCACGAACAGCGTACGGCTGCCCTTGACCGCGTCGGGCAGGAAGGCGGCGTCCTTCTCCAGGTCGACCACCACCTGGAAGTTGCCGGTCGCGGCCTCGAAGCGGCTCAGGTCCTTGATCGACTGCAGCAGCACCGGCTGGCTGCGGTCGATCGTCTGCTCGCCGAAGGGGTTCCACCAGGACCAGGCCAGGCGGCCGCCCACCACGAGCAGGACCGCCAGGACCAGGAACCCGGCCAGATATCGCCACCTGCGGCGCCGCCGAGGCGTGGCCTCGGGCGGCGGCGCCGTCTGGGAAGTCGTCATGCGGGCATGACTACCCGTTCGGCGATCATCATTGCCAGCTGTTTGGTGACATTGGCGTTGGATCGTCGCTCTGGTCGGGATAGACCGGGTAGACGTGGCTCGTCGCCGGCACCGGGTGCGCTGGCGCCTGCGTGACGGCGGGGCCGCCGCCGAAGTGCGTGCCGGCCAGCTTGCACGACTGGAAGTCGCTGAAGAACATCCGCAGCCACTCCCTGCGCTGGTGCTCGCTCACCCCGGCGAACCACGAGGCCGCGTACTGGTGCTCGGGCATCGGCCCGCCGGGCAGCGGCTCGCCGCGCAGCCAGGCCATCACGATCTCCCGGTAGCCGTCGGCGGGCGTGCCCGGGCAGCGGGCGGCCAGCGACTCGATGTACTCGTGCGCCGCCTCCTCGGCGAACCCGGCCGACAGGTCGGGCACGTGGATCGGCGCGAGCCCGTTGGACGGCTGCAGCGGGTCCTCAAGCGGCCGCTGCTCCACCCGGGTGAACGCGGCCGGCGTGCCCGCCAGACGCGAGGCGATCTGCGTGAACGCCGCGCCCAGCTCGGTCAGCCCGGCCCGCATGCCGGGGTGCACGCACACCGTGATCGGCCAGTCCTGGCAGCTGTAGGCGATCTCCTGAGCGGCGGCCGGCTTGGGCTGCGCGAGCACCCGCGACACGCCCATGCCCGCGGCCAGCACGGCCAGCAGCGCGCACGCCAGCACCAGGGCCTGCCTGGTCACCAGCGCCGCCCAGCCGAGCAGCAGCGCCCCGGTGATGCCCAGCAGCCAGATCGTCTGGTCGAAGAACGCCGCGCCGCTCAGCCCCTGGAACAGGTCGTACGGCTCACCCGTGCCCGGAGCCAGCTTGTCGGCCCATCCCCGGTCGTCGGCCAGCCAGGAGAACACCCCGTAGCAGGCCAGCCCGGCCAGCGGCGGCGTGAACGGCCTGGGGAGGACCCACCCGGCCACCCACCCGATCACCGAGTACAGCGCCAGCCCGGCCATGCCCATGCCGAGGCCGGACAGGCTGAGCCGTCCGGACTGCTCGGTGAGCACCGTCTTGACGGCCAGCACCAGCACCGTCGCGCCGAACGAGCCCAGCACCACCACCACGATGGCCAGCGGCGCCTTGAGCGCCCGCCACGTGGTCAGCGAACGGCCGCGCAACGCCCGGCGCTTGCGCAGGGCCACCCAGGCCGCGAACGCGGCGGCGACCGGCCCGGTCATCCGCAGCGAGCCGATGACCGCGGCCACGATGTTCTCCCACGCGTCGACGCCGGGTATCAGGACGCTCCACGCCGCGACCAGGCCGAGTGCCAGCAGCACGGCGACAGTGACCGCCGCGCTCTGCTTCAGCTCCTCGCGTGAAACGCCCGCGTGCTCACGCACCCTTTTTCCCGTTGATGAAACTCATCAAGCACCCCCCGTGCCCCTCGGCAAGGCGGAAGACGGTCGGTCCGCGCCGGTCCCCACGGCGTTCGGACTTGGCTTCCGCGTCACCATTCGTACGAGAACCATAACTGAGCGTGATGATTGACGTCCGCATTCTTGGTCAAGCAGCGAAGTTGGTCGCTCTCGGTAAGCAGACGAATAGGGACGAGCGGCGCGCTACCGTAGCGCTGTGTCGCAGCCGAAGCCGCTCAACCTGCCGTTCGATCCGATCGACCGCGCCGCGGAATCCTGGCGTGCTCACTTCGGGCCCTCTTCCGCCATGGCCGCCGTGACCTCGATCATGAGAGCGCATCAGATCCTGCTGTCGCAACTTGACTCGCTCCTGAAGCCATACGACTTGACCTTCGCCAGATACGAGGCATTGGTGTTGTTGACGTTCAGCAAGAGCGGGGCGCTGCCGCTGTGGAAGATCGGTGAACGGCTCATGGTGCATCCCACCAGCGTCACAAACACCGTCGACCGGCTGGAGAAGTCCGGGCTCGTGGTGCGGCTGCCCAACCCGCGCGACGGCCGCGGCGTGCTCGCCGAGATCACCGAGGCGGGCCGCGACGTGGTGCGCCGGGCCACCGACGACCTCATGGCCGCCGATTTCGGCCTCACCATGTACGCCGAGGACGAACTCCGGCAGATGTTCGACCAGTTGCGCACGCTACGGGTGGCGGCGGGTGACTTCGCGGGCCCGTCCATGCGGCAAGATGAAGAGCATGGCGGACTTCTCTAGGCCCGGGTCGCTCTACGGAGCGGTCGATCTGGGCGCGCGCAAGCAGGCACTGGAGGCGCAGGCCCGGCGGGAGGCCGCGGGTCCTGAGGTGGCCTCGTCCGTCGTCGACGTGACCGAGGAGACGTTCACGTCCGACGTCGTCGACCGTTCGATGACCACGCCGGTCATCATCGACTTCTGGTCGCCACGCGCGCCGGGCAGCGCCCAGCTCAGCCCGGTGCTGGAGAAGGTGGTGGGCGACCTGGGCGGCCGGGTGGTGCTGGCCAAGGTCAACGTCGACGTGAGCCCGCAGATCGCGCAGGCGCTGCGGGTGCAGGCGGTGCCCACCGTGCTGGCGATCTTCCAGGGCCAGGTCATGGCCGGCTTCCAGCAGGTGGTTCCCGAGCAGGAGCTGCGCCGCTGGCTCGACGAGCTGCTGGCCGCGGTCGAGCAGTTCTACCAGGCCAACCCCGACGCCAGGCCGCCGGCGGCCGGTGAGGAGCAGGGCGAGGTCCCGGCCGGTCCGCCCGCCGACCCCGACCTGGCGGCCGCGGTGGCCGCCATCGACGAGGGCGACCTCGACGCGGCGGCCGAGGCCTACCAGCGGCTGCTGGCCCGCTTGCCGGGCGACGAGGAGGCCAAGATGGGCCTGGCCGGGGTCAACCTCATCCGGCGCACCATGACGGCCGACCCGGCCGACGTGCAGCGCCGGCTGGAAGACCCGGCCGACATCGACGCCCAGTTGCTCGCGGCCGACCTGGAGATGGCCTCGGGCTCCTACGACGAGGCGTTCAGCCGCATCATCGCGGTGGTCAAGCGCACCTCGGGCGACGATCGCGACAAGGCGCGCCGGCACCTGCTGGGGCTTTTCGACGCTTTGCCGGGCGACGACCCATCTTTGGCGAAAGCACGTAGAGCTTTGTCCAGCGCGCTGTTCTAACCTGGGGGCATGCGGGTCGTCACGATCTCGGCGACATACGGCACGGCCGGCGGTCACATCGGCCCGGCCGTGGCCGAGCGGCTCGGCGTGCCGTTCGTCGACCGCGCCATCCCCAGCGCGGTCTCCCACGAGCTGGGGTGCTCGCTGGAGGAGGCGCTGGCCCACGACGACCGCGCCGAGCACGGCCTCGGCAGGCTGCTGTCCGGGGCCATGCGCCTGCCGACCGTCACCTTCGGCGGCGTCGACATGTACGTGCCGGGGGCGATGCCGCTGGCGCCGGAGGAGTTCGTCCGCCGTACCGAGCGGATGCTGCGCGACACCGCCCGCGGCCAGGGCGGCGTCTTTCTCGGCCGGGCCGGGGCGGTGGTGCTCGCCGAGCATCCAGGCGCCCTGCACGTGCGGCTCGACGCGCCCGTCAAGCGCCGGATCAGGCAGACGGCGACGCTGGGCGAGCTGAGCGAGCGCGAGGCGCGCCGGGTCATCGAGGACAACGACCGGGCCAGAACGGCCTATGTGCGGCACTTCTACCGGGTCGACCCGGCTGATCCATGTCTGTACCACCTGGTCATCGACAGCACGAGCATCCCGGTTCAAACCTGTGTGGAGCTGATCGTCGCCGCCGCTGAGGCACTGGACTGACCGTAAGCCCCCTACCATGGGAGGACTTCTTGGTCAGTCCCGAAGGAGCGATTGACGTGGCGACCGTCCCGAGTGTGTCGTACTCCATCACCGTGCGGCTCGAAGTGCCTGCAGGCGGTAAGGCCGTGAGTCAGCTGACTCACGCCGTAGAGTCGGCCGGGGGCGTGGTGACCGCCCTCGACGTGACCAACGCCGGCCACGAGAAGCTTCGCATCGACGTGACCTGCGCGGCCAGAGACACCGATCACGCGCAGCAGATCGTCGACCAGCTTGAAGCCGTCGAGGGCGTGGTGATCCACAAGGTCTCCGACCGCACGTTCCTCATGCACCTCGGCGGCAAGATCGAGATGAAGTCGAAGGTGCCGCTGCGCAACCGCGACGAACTGTCGATGGCCTACACCCCGGGCGTGGCGCGCGTGTCGATGGCGATCGCGCGCAACAAGGAAGACGCCCGCCGCCTGACGATCAAGCGCAACAGCGTGGCCGTGGTCACCGACGGCTCGGCCGTGCTGGGCCTGGGCAACATCGGCCCCGAGGCGGCGCTGCCGGTCATGGAGGGCAAGGCGGCGCTGTTCAAGCGCTTCGCCGGCATCGACGCCTGGCCGATCTGCCTCGACACCCAAGACGTCGACGAGATCGTCCGCACCGTGCAGGTGATCGCCCCCGGGTTCGGCGGCATCAACCTGGAGGACATCGGCGCGCCGCGCTGCTTCGAGGTGGAGCGGCGGCTGCGCGAACTGCTCGACATCCCGGTCTTCCACGACGACCAGCACGGCACCGCGATCTGCGTGCTCGCCGCGCTCACCAACGCGCTGCGCGTGGTGGACAAGCCGATCGAGAACGTCAAGATCACGATGGCCGGCGCGGGCGCGGCGGGCAACGCCGTACTGCGGCTGCTGCTGGCCGCCGGCGCGCGCAACGTGATCGTCTGCGACTACCTGGGCGCCGTCCACAAGGGCCGCGACGACCTCGACGAGTCGCTGCGCTGGATCGCCGACCACACCAACGCCGAGGGTTACGCCGGTGACCTGCGCGGCGCGGTCAAGGGCGCCGACGTGTTCGTCGGCGTCTCCGCCCCGGGCATCCTGACCGGCGACGACATCGCCACCATGGCCTCGGACGCGGTGGTGTTCGCGCTGGCCAACCCCGAGCCCGAGGTCTCGCCCGACGACGCGCGCGAGCACGCCGCCGTGGTGGCCACCGGCCGCTCCGACTACCCCAACCAGATCAACAACGTGCTGGCCTTCCCCGGCGTGTTCCGCGGGCTGCTCGACGCCCAGGCCGATGGCGTGACGCAGGAGATGCTGCTGGCCGCCGCGGGCGCGCTGGCCGCGGTGGTGACGCCGGAGGAGCTGGGCCCCAACTACATCATCCCGAGCGTGTTCCACCCGGACGTGGCCACCGCCGTGGCCGCCGCGGTCCGCGAGTCGGCCGGCGGCCGCGCCCGCGGCTTCACCGAGGCCTAAAGAGCCAGGGCGAGGTCAGGGCGGGGTCAGGGCGGGGTCTCGTCCACCGGGGTGCCCGCCCTGATGTCCTGGGTCACGACGACCGCCGGGATCAGCCGGTAGTTCGCCTGGAAGACCAGGTTGTGGGCGTCGCCGCCGGCGATGGCCCGCAGCGTGGGCAGCAGGGCCTCGGCGTCGGCGGCGTCGAAGACGTTCAGCGGCCAGTCGCCCACCGTGTTGCCGCGCAGGTGCGGGTGGTGGAAGTCGGTGCCGTAGTGCGCCACGACGGCGATCGGCAGCACGCCTTCGTCACGCTGCTCCTGCCAGGTCAGCGACCACATGGCGTTGATCCCGCCCTCCTGGGAGCGGGTCGGGCCGCTGGCCACCACCTCGCCGGAGCCGAGCAGCAGGTCGGCGTTGACCTCGTCGAGCACGGCCCTGGCCACCGGGTCGAGCAGGTCGACCGCCCGGGCGAAGAGCCGTTCCTTGTCCTCGCGGGTGGTGGCCTCGCCGTGGCGTCCGTCGCGCAGGTCGGTGAAGTGTCTGAGCAGGGCTTCGTTCAGTGCAGTCGGCATGCCTACCCCCTTCCCCGACGGACGCCGCAGGCACGCCGCACCCCCTGTCCGGTTATCCGGCGAGCAGTTCGGCGATCCTGGCGCGGATGTCCGGGGTGTCCAGCCCGCGTACGGTGAGCGTGGTGCGGCGGCGTACGACGTCGTCCACGGTCGCGGCCCATTCCAGGTCGCGGGCGTAGACGGCCTGGGCCCAGATGTCGGGCCCGTCCGGGTGGATGCGCTCGCCCAGCGCCGGGTCCTCCCTGATCAGCCTGGCCAGGTCGAAGGCGATCGAGCCGTAGTGCGTGGCCAGGTGGCGGGCGATCAGCGGGTCCATGCGCATGCCGGGCTCGCGGTCCGTCCACAGGCGCAGCGCGACCGCCTCGGGGCTGGCCAGGCCGGGCAGCGGCACCGCGGGCAGGATCGCGGCCAGATCGTCGCCCAGCGGACGTCCCGGCAGGTGGGCCAGCGTGTCGAGGACGAGCTTGCCGATGTGCCGGTAGGTGGTCCACTTGCCGCCGGCCACCGAGAGCATGCCGCTCTTGCCCCGGCTCAGCAGCGTCTCCCGCTTGGCCGAGGCCACCCCGCCGGGGCCGCCGGGCAGCACGCGCAGGCCGGCGAAGGCGTAGGTGATGTCCTCGCGGCGCAGCTGGGAGTCCTGCACCGAGTGGCCGGCCTCGTCCAGGATCTGGGTGATGTCCGCCTCGGTCGCCTTGACCTCGGCCGGGTCGCCCTCGTACGCCTCGTCGGTGGTGCCGAGCAGCAGGTGGTCCTCCCACGGGATGGCGAAGGACACGCGGTACTTGTCGATCGGCGTGGTGAGCGCGGCCTTCCACGGCTGCTGGCGGCGCATGACCAGGTGGGCGCCCTTGGACAGGCGGATGCTCGGCGCGGCGTCCGGGTCCTCCATCCGGCGCAGGTGGTCGACCCAGGGGCCGGTGGCGTTCAGCACCAGGCGGGCGTTGACGCCGAACTCGCTGCCGTCGAGCCAGTCGCGCAGGTCGGCGCCGGTCACCGTGCCGCCGGTCTTGCGCAGGCCGATCACCTCGGCGTGGTTGAGCACGGTCGCGCCGGCGTCGACCGCGGCCCTGACCGTCATCACCGCGACGCGGCTGTCGTTCATCTGGTGGTCGCCGTAGACGGCGGCGGCCCGCAGCCCCTCGGTACGCAGCGCGGGCACCCTGGCCAGCGCCTGGTGCGGAGTGATCACCTTGCCCATGCCGTCGCCGAACACCGACAGCGCCGAGTACAGGAAAACGCCCGCGCCCAGCTTGGCCGCGCCGTGCGGGCCGCCCTTGTAGACAGGCACCAGGAACGTCAGCGGCTTGACCAGGTGCGGCGCGATGTCGGCGGCCAGCGCGCGGCGCTCGCGGTGGTTCTCCGCCACCAGCTTGACGTTGCCCGTCTGCAGGTAGCGCAGCCCGCCGTGCACCAGCTTGGACGAGGCGCTGGAGGTCGCGCCCGCGAAGTCGCCCGCGTCGACCATCGCCACCTTCAGCCCCGCCTGGGCGGCCATCCAGGTCACCGAGGTGCCGAGGATGCCGCCGCCGATCACGAGGAGGTCATAGGTGGCACGGGAGAGTTCCTGCCGGATCTCCGCCCGGTTGCTGCCGATGGCGATGGTCATCTGGATGCCTTCCTCACGTGTTTACTTTTCGACCCAGTCGAGGGTGCGGGCGACGGCCTTCTTCCAGTTGCGGTACTCGCGCTCGCGCACCGGCTCCTCGATCGCCGGACGCCATTCGGCGGCCTTGTGCCAGTTGGCGCGCAGGCTGTCCATGTCCGGCCAGTAGCCGGTGGCCAGGCCGGCCGCGTAGGCGGCGCCCAGCGCGGTGGTCTCGGCCACCATCGGGCGGATCACCGGCACCGCGAGCACGTCGGCCAGCGTCTGCATGAGCAGGTTGTTGGCCGTCATGCCGCCGTCGGCGCGCAGCGTGGTCAGGTCGAGGCCGGAGTCGGCGTTCATGGCGTCGACGACCTCGCGCGTCTGCCAGGCGGTGGCCTCCAGCACCGCGCGGGCGATGTGCCCCTTGGTGACGAAGCCGGTCAGCCCGGCGATCACGCCGCGCGCGTCGGAGCGCCAGCGCGGCGCGAACAGGCCGGAGAAGGCGGGGACGAAGTAGCAGCCGCCGTTGTCGTCCACGGTGCGTGCCAGCGTCTCGATCTCGGCGGCGCTGGAGATCAGGCCCAGGTTGTCGCGCAGCCACTGCACGAGGGAGCCGGTGACGGCGATCGCGCCTTCCAGCGCGTACGTGGCCGGACCCGCACCGATCTGGTAGCCGACCGTGGTGAGCAGGCCGTGCCTGGAGACGACCGGCTCGGTGCCGGTGTTCATCAGCAGGAAGCTGCCCGAGCCGTAGGTGCTCTTGGCCTCGCCGGGGGAGAAGCAGGTCTGGCCGAACAGCGCCGCCTGCTGGTCGCCGAGCGCGGCGGCGACCGGGATGCCGGCGGCGGTGGTGCCGTACACCTCGGCCGACGAGCGGATCTCCGGCAGCATCGCGCGCGGCACGCCGAGCGCGTCGAGCAGTTCGTCGTCCCAGCTCAGCGTGTGGATGTTCATGAGCATGGTGCGGCTGGCGTTGGTCACGTCGGTGACGTGGCGGCCGGTGAGGTTCCAGATCAGCCAGCTGTCCATGGTGCCGAACAGCACCTCGCCGCGCTCGGCCCGCTCGCGCAGCCCGTACGCGTCGAGCAGCCAGCGGATCTTGGGGCCGGAGAAGTACGTGGTCAGCGGCAGCCCGGCCTTGTCCCTGAACAGGTCCGCGTGCTCGGCCAGCGCCTTGGTGAGCGCGTCGGTGCGGGTGTCCTGCCAGACGATCGCCGGGCAGACCGGACGTCCGGTCTGCCGGTCCCACAGCACGGTGGTCTCGCGCTGGTTGGTGATGCCCAGCGCGGCGACGTCGAGGTCGCCGACGGCGTCGGCCAGCACGGCCTGCACGCACTCCCAGATCTCGTCGGCGTCGTGCTCGACCCAGCCCGGCTTGGGGAAGATCTGCCGGTGCTCGCGCTGGGCGACGGAGACGATGTTGCCGGCCTGGTCGAACACGATGCACCGGCTGGACGTGGTGCCCTGGTCAATGGCTGCGACGTAGTGCGGTCGAGGCACTGGGGTTCCTCGCTAAGGCTCGGGTTCGACAATGCCGAACGATGGTAGGAATGCTATTCGGTTGGCCGGGAGTGTCAACTGTGTTGCGTGTGACGTTCGCGGAGTTCCGCGGGCCGGGGCCGGTGGTCAGCGGGCCAGGTCACGGGTGATGGCGCGGGCCGCGTCGCGCACGTACGAGACGAACTGCATGTGCAGGCCGCCGTCACCGGCCAGGCGCTCGACCGCGCCGCGCACCCCGATCGAGCCGACGACCAGGCCGCGCGGGTCCTTGATCGGGGCGGCGATGGCCACCTCGCCCTCGACCAGCTCCTCCATCTCGCCCGCCCAGCCCTGCGCCCTGACCAGGTCGAGCTCGGCCTCCAGGTCGACGTGCGTGGTGAGGGTCTTGGGGGTGTACGCCTGGAGCGGGGAGTCGAGGCTCTCGCCGTACGGGTCGTAGGCGAGCAGCACCTTGCCCAGCGCGCTGGCGTGCAGCGGCAGGTACGTGCCCACCTGGAGGGTCTGCATGCTGTCGTCCGGCCTGAACACGTGATGGATCACCAGCACCTGGCCCTGGTGCGGGGTGCCGATCCAGGCGCTCTCCCTGCTGCGGCCGGCCAGCGCGTCGGCCCAGTTGAGCGAGCGGGTGCGCAGCTCGTTGACGTCGAGGTAGCTGCTGCCGAGGTGGAGCAGCGTGGCGCCGAGCCGGTACTTGCCGGTGCCGTCGTCCTGCTCGACGAAGCCGACGTGGACCAGCGTGCGCAGGATGCCGTGCAGGGTGCCCTTGGGCAGGCCGAGCGCCCTGGCCAGCTCGGCCACCCCGAGCTGGCGTGGGCCGGAGGCGAGCAGCCGCAGGATCGCGGCCGCCCGCTCGACCGATTGAATGGTGTCTCCCACGCGGGTCACCTTAGCGCAGTCGCGTTCGATATTGCCGAACACCTCAGGCGGCGTTGTCCTGGCGGGGCCTGATGAAGGCGGCGGCCAGCGTCAGCGCGGCGTTCACCAGCACCGCCACGATCACCCCCTGCAGCACGGTGCCCATCGCGGCCGTCGCCACCGCGCTCATCACCGGGATGCCCATCGTGATGCCGACCTGCTGCGTCATCGTGGCCAGCCCGGTGGCCAGCCCCTGCTCGGAGTCGGGCAGCCCGGACGTGGCCGTCACCATGAACGCGACGATCGCCACCATGTTGCCCACCCCGCCGACGAAGGTGGCGGCCAGCAGCAGCCAGATCCATCCCTGCTCGGCCCCGAGCAGCGCCAGCGCGGCCGTGGCCACCGCCTGCACGGCGAACCCGGCGGCCAGCGCCTTCCCGCCGCCGAACCGGCCGAGCACCCGGGGTGCGACCACGCCGCCCAGCACGGTGCCGAGCCCGAGCACGCCGAACGCGAGCCCGGTGGCCAGCGCCGTGTAGCCGAGCACCTTCTGCAGGTAGAGCGTCATGAGGAAGACCAGCGAGGTCTCGGTCGCGAACGCGATCAGCCCGGCCAGGTTGCCCCACTTCACGTTCGGCCGCGCCATGATCGACACGGGCACCAGGGGCGAGGCGGCCCGGCGCTCGACGAACCAGAACACCACCAGCAGCGCCGCGCCCGCGACCAGCGCGCCCACGCCGACCGGGTCGGCGAAGCCGTGCTCACCGGCCCTGGTCAGGCCGAACACCAGCGCGAGCAGGCCCGCGGTGACGGTCACCGCGCCGGGCACGTCCATCCTGGGCCGCCGCTCCGGACGGCTCTCCGCCAGCAGCGCGGGCGCCGCGACCAGCACGGCCAGCGCCACGGGCACGTTCACGAAGAACGCCCACCGCCAGCTCAGCAGCTCGGTGAGCAGGCCGCCGAGAATCGCGCCCGAGGTGAACCCGGCCGACATCAGCGCGCCGTTCAGCCCGAGCGCCCGCGCCCGCAGCGGGCCCTCGCGGAAGGAGGTGGTCAGCAGCGACAGCCCGGCCGGCGTGACGATCGCCGTGGCCAGGCCCTGCGCCACCCGCGCGGCCAGCAGCACGCCCGGCGAGCTCGCCAGCCCGCCGGCCAGCGAGGAGATCCCGAGCAGCGCCATGCCGACCAGGAACAGCCGGCGGCGGCCGAACAGGTCGGCGATCCTGCCGAACAGCAGCGTGAACCCGGCCGCCGCCAGCGCGAACGTGGTCGCCACCCACTGCAGGTCCGCCAGCCCGAACCCGAGCCCCGCCCCGATCACCGGCAGGGCCACGTTCAGGATCGAGAAGTCCACCGCCAGCATGAACTGCGAGCCGAGCAGCAGCACCAGCACCATGCGCTGGCGCGCGCTCATCCTCTCCTGAACCGCTTGATTCACCATCGTGACCACGACACGTCCTCCTCTAATGGGAAACTTGTTCCGTTAAGATGAGAGAGACGGTAACACAGAAGGAAGCGCTAATGGAACAAGAGTCCCGTTTGGCGGGGACGGTCCGCCCCGGCGGACGCACCGCGAGAGTCCGCGCTGCAGTGCTGGAGGCCACCCAGGACGAGCTGGTCGAGCACGGTTTCCACGGCCTGGCCATGGACCGGGTGGCGGCCAGGGCCGGCGTCGGCAAGACCACGCTCTACCGGCGCTGGGCCGGCCCGGCGGGGCTGGTCGCCGACCTGATGACCGAGCTGGCCGACCAGTCGGCGCCGCACGCCGACACCGGAGACGTCGAGTCCGACCTGCGGGCCAACGCGCTGAGCGTGCTGCGGGCGGTCACCGACGCCAGGCTCGGGCCGACGCTGCAGGCCGTCATCGCCGCGGCCACCTGCGACGAGCAGGCCGCCCAGGCGCTGAACGCCTTCTACGCGCGGCGGCTGGAGGAGTGGGCCAAGGCCGTGGACCTGGCCGTGGCCAGGGGCGAGCTGCCCGCGGGCACGCACGCGGCCGAGGTGGTCAGGGCCGTCTCCGCGCCGATCTACTACCGCCTGGTGGTGACCAGGGAGCCGGTCGACGAGCGGATCGCCGAGCAGTCGGCGCTGCGCGCGCTCGCCGCCGCCCGGGCGGGCGCGTTCGTCGTGCCGTGACGGCCGTCAGCGGAACGGGTCCTGCGAACGGGGCCAGATCGAGCTGTACCACCACATGATCCCGCCCATCACCACCATGCCGCCGGCCGTGGCGAGCTTGCCCATCAGGTCTTCCGTGGGGCCGGTGTAGGGCAGGTGGCCGTGCCGGCGGCCCCAGGGGCAGTCGTTCTCGACGTCCGTGGAGTCGATCAGCGTGTCGGCCTCGGAGTCGCTGACCGAGTACGCCTCGATCTCGGCCCTGCTGCCCCGGTCGACCGGCACCCGCTTGGTGATCTTCTTGCGGGCCGGGATCGAGCCGGTGGCCACGCTGGTGCCGTCGGCGCGCAGGTCGTAGCGGGCCAGCTGGCGGGTCTCGTTGCGCAGCGTCACGTCCACGGTGCCGGTGCGGCAGCTCACCGAGCCGGTGCTCATGGTGAACGGGTCGCCGGGATCGGGCCGCGGCCAGGCCCACGCGGTGGCCGGGAGCAGCAGGCCCGCGCCCACGGGCAGGACGGTCAGCAGGAAACGTGTCCAGGTGCGCATGCGCTCCCCCCGAGCTCGTAGAAAAGTGACGTCTACTTACATATCGGTGCCCAATCGGCTACAGACGGTAAACATCGACATACCGGGGGAGCGAGATGACGGGGAACCGGCCATGATGGAGGTATGGCGGAAGCGATCTACGTCGGCGGTCTGCTGGTGGCCACGCCGCTGCTCGACGACCCCAACTTCCGGCGTAGCGTCGTGCTGATACTCGAACACGACCTCGACGGCGGCACGCTCGGCGTCGTGCTGAACCGGCCGAGCGACATCGCCGTCACCCAGGTGCTTCCGGTGTGGGATCCCCTGGTCACAGGGCCGCCGGTGCTGTTCGAAGGCGGGCCGGTGCAGACCGACAGCGCGCTGGCGCTGGCCGCGGTGCCGAGCGGGGAGGAGCCGCTGGGCTGGCGCCGGCTGCACGCGGGCACCCCGGCCGTCTCGCGGCTCGGTACGGTCGACCTGGACGCCCCGCCGGAGATCCTCCAGGGCGAGATCGCGCAGATGCGGATCTTCGCCGGTTACGCCGGGTGGACCTCGGGCCAGCTGGAGAGCGAGATCGCCGAGGGCGCCTGGTACGTGGTCGACTCCGAGGCCGGCGACACCTTCCACGCCGATCCGGGCTCGCTCTGGCGGCACGTGCTGCGCCGCCAGCCGGGCGAGCTGGCCTTCGTCGCCACCTGCCCGGACGACCCGACGATGAACTGAGCGTTCAGCGGTCCCAGCCGGGCTTGAGCGCCTGCTCGGCCAGCCTGATGGTCTCCTCCATGCCCTTGGTGAGCACGCGCAGCGTCGTCTCCTCCCGATCGGGGATGGGGCAGTCGAAGCCGACGCGCATCGCGGACATGCCGAACGCCACGATCAGATGGGAGAGCTTGTCCGCCTCGGGGGCCACGCCCCGGCGGGCGGCGATCACCTCGGTCAGCCGCCGTTCCGTCTCGGCGCCCCGGGCCACCGACAGGCCCACGAGGTGCGGATACTGGTCCAGGATTCTGCGGAGTTTGAGGAATCTCGCGGTGTCCTCGGGCGTTCCACCCTCGATGTCGTTGAGCACCGCGCGCAGCGCGTGCATCAGTGAGGTGAAGGGCGGCTCGTCCTCCGGGCGAGACTCCAGGGTCTCCAGCATGATCTCTTCACCGTGGTCGTGGAACAGCAGAACCAGGTGGTCCTTGCTGGTGAAGTAGCGGAAGAAGGTGCGGGGCGACACTTCGACGGCCCCCGCGATCTGTTCGACGGTGGTCGACTCGTATCCTTGTTCGAGGAACAAATCGAGCGCGGCGTCCAGGATCGCCAGGCGCGTCTTCTCCTTCTTGCGTTCCCGCAGACCCACTGCCGTCACTCCCTCGAAACCTTCTTGTCACAGTGTGCCAGAAGTCATACGGCGACTATTAAAACCCATTTGTCATCTGTCATCGACTGACATAGATTACCTGAGGCTTACGAGACTTATGCCCCGGTGGGGGCGGTATGTACGAGGGGGACTTTCATGGCGCACGCGAAGACGGTCGAAGCACCGTCCTCGCCAGGCTCCGGGGAGACGGGCAAGGGCACCAACCCGTGGTTGGTCCTGCTGGCGGTCAGCCTCGGCGTCATCATGGTGATGCTCGACGGCACCGTGGTCGGCATCGCCAACCCGGTGATCCAGACCGACCTTGGCGCTTCGCTTTCCGACCTGCAGTGGGTGACCAGCGGCTACCTGCTGGCCCTGGCGGTCTTCCTGATCACCGCGGGCAAGCTGGGTGACCTGTTCGGCCACAAGCGCGTCTTCCTGATCGGTGTGGCCGGTTTCGCGGTCTCCTCGGTCGGCATCGGCCTCAGCCAGCAGCTCGCCGACATCATTCCTGGCCTGTCGCCGGTCGGCGCCCTGATCGGGCTGCGCGTGCTGCAGGGTCTGTTCGGCGCGCTGCTCCAGCCCGCCGCCCTGGCGTTGCTGCGCAGCGCCTTCCCCGGTGAGAAGCTGAACCAGGCGATGGGGGCCTGGGGTGCGATCATCGGTCTGTCCAGCGCGGCCGGCCCGATCGTGGGCGGTCTGCTGGTGGAGAAGGTGAACTGGGAGTCCGTCTTCTTCATCAACGCCCCGGTGGGCGTCATCGCCCTCGTCATGGGCTTCTTCCTGATCAAGGAGAACCGCGCGCAGACGCTGTCGCGCGTCGACTGGCTCGGCGTGGTGCTGCTGTCGGGCGCGATGTTCTCGCTGGTCTGGACGATCATCAAGGCCCCCGAGTGGGGCTGGGGCGACAGCACGACGCTGACCTTCATCGGCGCGTTCGTGGTGCTGATCGGCGCGTTCATCTTCTGGCAGAGCAGGGCCGCGCAGCCGCTGGTCCCGCTCTCGCTGTTCAAGAACATGTCGATCTCGATCGGCACCGTGCTGATGATGATGGTCGCGTTCGCGATGTTCGGCGCCATGTTCTTCCTGGGCTTCTTCTTCCAGGGCGTGCACGGCCTGAGCCCGCTCGAGGCCGGTCTGCGCATGCTGCCGATGAGCGCCGGCATGATCATCGCCTCGCCGCTGGCCGGCCTGGCGATCGGCAAGCTCGGCCCGAAGATCACGATGTCGGCCGGTCTGCTGATCACCGCCGTCTCGATGTTCCTCATGTCGCAGCTCAGCATCGACGCCTCGTTCGTCGAGAGCGGCCTCCCGTTCCTGCTGCTGGCCTTCGGTCTCTCGCCGGTCTTCGTGGGCGCCACCGAGATCATCGTGGGTAACGCGCCGGTCGAGCTCAGCGGTGTGGCCGGTGGCGTGCAGCAGTCGGCCATGCAGGTCGGCGGCGCGCTCGGCACCGCCATCCTGGGCGCGGTGATGGCCGCCGAGATCTCCAGCAAGCTGCCCGGCTACCTCGGCCCGATGGCCCAGGGCATCCCGGCCCAGCAGATGGAGGGTCTGGAGAAGGCGGCGGCGTTCGGCGGCTTCCCGCCCGAGATGCTCCCCAAGGGCACGCCCGACCAGGTCATCCAGACCCTGACGGGCGCGGTGCACAACTCGTTCATGGACGGCATGCACCTGGCCTTCCTGGTCAGCACCGGCATTGCGGTGCTGACCGCCGTACTCACCCTGTTCGTCAAGGCGGGGCGGAAGACGGAGGGCGCGCCGGTCCACATGGGCTGACGTGCTTCATCGAAAACGGCCTCCCGCTCTCGTGGCGGGGGGCCGTTTTCCGTCTATGCGGGGGTGATCGTGAGGTCGATCCTGCCGTACGTCCTGGTCTTGACGGTCAGGACGCGGGTGCCGGGATCCCAGGAGGCCTGGCCGGTCGAGGCCTTGCCGCCGTTGGGGAAGTCACGCGCGGGCAGGTAGAACTCGGTGGGCCCGGTCTCGTTCGCGTCGAACGTCAGCGTCAGCGACTTGTCGCCGTACTTGAGCGCCTGCGGCACCCCGCCGACCGCCCGCGGGTAGGCCCGCGTGTACGCCGGCACCAGCGCGGTCGGCTCGCCCTTGTCGTCGTAGGGGCCCCAGCTTCCCTCGTCGCGTGACCAGTACGCCCGGCCCATCCCCAGCTGGTCGCTCAGGTCGACCAGCTTCCCGACCAGGTCGGCGGCGCCCGGCCGGGTCATGTCCAGGCCGAACTCGCCCAGCAGGATCGGCGCCCGCATCCGCTCGGCCGTGCGCAGCGTGTTGTCGCGCCACCAGCCGAGCGTGCGGTCGGTCCACTCCTTGGAGCCGTCGGTGTAGTCGTCGCCGAGGTCGAGCGGGAGCGGGTAGACGTGCGGGGCGAACGCGATCTTGTCCGGGCCGCCGCGCGGGTCGTCGAAGTACGGCAGCGCCGAGGGCAGGCCCCAGTTGACGCCGACCGCCTGCGGTTCGAGGAAGATCCAGTTGTCCTCGTCCACGGATCTGATCTCGGCGATCGTCTTGCGGTAGAGCGTGGCCAGCGGCCCGGTCTCGAACGTCGCTCCCTGCACCGAGCCGCCCCACGGCTCGTTCATCAGGTCGTAGCCGAGCACGGCCGGGTCGTCCTTGAAGCGCTGCGCGACCGCCTTCCACGCCTTGGCGTAGCGGTCCATCAGCTCGGGATGCTCGCCGGTGGTGTTCCAGAAGTGGTCGAAGGCCCGGATCACGCCGGGCTCCAGGTAGTACATCTCCCAGGTGAAATGCTCGGTGGCGACGGGCAGGCCGTCGGTGTGGGTGGCCCATCCGGGCGCGCCGTTGCCGGCCACGCCGGCCGGGGTGATGCCGTTGCCCCACAGGTCCTGGTGCATGTCGAGCATGACGTGGTAGCCGCGTTTGGCGTACCAGCGGACCCGCTCAGCCACCTTGTCCAGATATTTCGTGTCATAGGTGCCGGGGGACGGCTCCACGGCCCGCCACTGGATCAGGAAGCGCACGAAGTTGGTGCCCATGTCGCGGTACTCGCGGTCGATGTCCGGCTCGGTGAGCTTCGGCAACGCGTCGGGCGCGCCCTTGGCGCTGCTCGCGGTGTTGAACCCGTGCAGGTACAGCGCCCTGCCCAGGTCGTCGGTGACGTAGCGACGGTTGGCGTCGGGAACGTCCCTGGTGGCGGAGGCCACACCGCCGCCGGCCACGACGGCCAGCGCCGCGATGGCCATGATCAGGCGGGCACGCTTCATGCGATCTCCGAGAACGGGTCTTCCGTGAGAATCGTGGACGCCGCTAGCCTGCCGAACATGAGGCTTGTTCGCAATAACCTGCCGGCGATCGTCACGCTGTTGATCGTTCTCGCGTTCGGGGTGTTCGGCGGCACGCTGCTCACCCGGGTGGGATATCTGGCCGTGCCGTCGGCGGTCGGGCTGCCGTACGGGCTGCCCGGGCTGCGGGTGACGCCGATCGGCGAGACCTCGTGGCTCGGCACGCTCACCGACGCGCTCCTGGCGCTGGCGCTGGTGGCGATGGTGGCGCTCACGCGCGGCGGCTTCTGGCGCACCTGGGGCGCGTTCCTGGCCGGCGCGGTGCTGGTGGACGTCGTACGCGCGGTCTTCCTGGCCCAGGACGCGGGCACGATGCTCGGCGCGTACGCGGGTTACCTGGCCGGCGGGCTGGTCACCGGCCTGATCTGGGGGATCGCGCTGGGCTGGCTGCCCGCACTGGGGGCGCTGACACGCCGGGGACGCTCGCAGGAGCGGTCCACGGCGGGCATAAACTCGATGGGGTGAGCACGAAGATCCTCCCTCAGCAGGAGACCACGCCGCGGACCTCGCACGGCGACGGCGACCACGAGCGGTTCGCCCACTACGCGGACAAGCACAAGATCACCGAGAGCATGGTGACGGGCACGCCGATCCGCGCCCTGTGTGGCAAGGTCTGGGTGCCCAGCCGCGATCCCAAGAAATATCCGGTCTGCCCGGAGTGCAAGGAGATCTACGAGGGCCTGCCCCCCGGTGGCGGCGAGGGCGACGACAACAAGCAGTGAGTGTTGTTCAGCGGTAATCCCCCGCGCTGCGGTTACGGTCAGTAGCCTGATCAGCTCAAACCGTATCGGGGGATTGCATGGCCCGGCGCGCGACCGCCGTCTCGTTGGCATGCCTGCTCGCGGCCGGGCTCACGCCGCCGCTCCAGCTCCATGCCGCCCCGCCGGCGGCCGGCTGCGCCCGGCTCGTCCCGGCCGACCGCACGCCGCGCTCGCCCCGGCCTGAAGACGTGGGCAAGGTGCTCGCCGAGCTGGGCACCAGGCTCAAGGGCGTCACGCTGCCCAGGTCGTTCACCGTGCCCACGCGCGTGCACGTCATCACCGACGGCGCCAGGCGGGTCTCCGACCAGGCGATCCGCGCCCAGATCGACACGCTGAACGCCGCCTACGGCGGCCGTCACGGCGGGGTCGACACCGGCGTGCGCTTCCGGCTCGACGGCATCGCGGTCAAGCACAACGCCACCTGGTTCACCGACCCGGTCGGCCACGAGCAGCCGATGAAGGACGCGCTCCACCGGGGCGGCGCGGAGACGCTGAACCTCTACATCGCCCAGCTCAGCGAGCTCATGCTGGGTTTCGCCAGCTACCCGTACTGGTACGCGGGCAGCCCGCGGCTCGACGGCGTGGTGATCGACTGGCGCAGCCTGCCCGGCGGCGCGATGAGCAACTACAACCGGGGCTTCACCGGCGTGCACGAGATCGGCCACTGGCTCGGGCTGTTCCACACCTTCGAGAACGGCTGCAACCCGCCGGGCGACGGCATCGACGACACCCCGGCGGAGTCCGCGCCGAGCGAGGGCTGCCCGCAGAGCAAGGACACCTGCACCACGCAGCCGGGCACAGACCCGGTGCGCAACTTCATGGACTACGCCCACGACCGCTGCATGTCGGAGTTCACCCGGGGCCAGGCGAGGCGGATGCGCGAGATGTGGACGGCGTATCGTCACCTGCCTAAGGCTTAGTCCGAAATTTCATCCCAACTAAGATGTCGGGGTGACAGCACCGAAAGCGCTCGACACTCCGTACGAGCCCCCTCGCATCTTCGGCCCCGCCTACCGGACGGAGACCATCGGCATCCTGCTGGTGGTGACGCTGATCGCGTTCGAGGGAATGTCGGTCGGCGCGGTCATGCCGCTGGTCTCCACCGACCTCGACGCGCTCGACCTGTACGGACTCAGCTTCTCGGCCTTCCTCATCGCCAGCCTGTTCGCCAACGTGGTGTCCGGGCTGTGGTCGGACCGGCGCGGATACGCGCTGCCGTTCCTGGTCGGCGTGGTGCTGTTCGTCATCGGCATGGGGCTGGCCGGCGCGGCGCAGACCAAGACGCTGTTCCTGGTGGCGCGGGCGGTGCAGGGGCTGGGCGCGGGCGCGTCCATCGTGGCGCTGTACGTGATGATCGCCCGGGTCTACCCGGTCGCGGTGCGGCCCAAGGTGTTCGCCGCGCTGTCGGCGGCCTGGGTGCTGCCGTCGATGGCCGGCCCGGCGGTGGCCGGGTTCGTGGCGCAGACCTGGCACTGGCGCTACGTCTTCTACGGCATCATCCCGCTGGTGCTGCCCGCCCTGATCATGCTCGTCCCCGCGCTGCGCAAGCCCGCCTCGGCCGACGAGCCGGAGCCGGCGAGCGGGCCGCGCTCACGTCCGCTGCCGATGACCCTGGCCGCCACCGCCACCTCCGGCGGCGGGGGAATCCTCCTGTACGGCGTCGACAACCTGCACAAGAACCCGCTGCTCAGCGCCGTGGCCGTGCTCGCCGGGCTGGCGCTCCTGGTCTGGGGGCTGGCCAAGCTGCTGCCGCCGGGCGCGCTGCGCTTCGGCCGCGGGCTGCCCACGACCGTGATGCTGCGCGGGCTGTACTCGGCGGCGTTCTTCGGGGTGAACTCGTTCGTGCCGCTGGCCCTGGTCGAGGTCAAGGGGTTCGACGCCCAGTCGGCAGGGCTGGCGCTGACCACCGGCGCGCTCGGCTGGTCGGCCGGGTCGTACCTGCAGAGCAGGCGCACCGTCGAGGCGCACCGCAGGCTCAGGACGGGCGCCGCGTGCGTGATGGCGGGCATCCTGATCTCGATGCCGGCCGTGCTGCCCGGCGTCAGCGGCTGGGTGGCGGTGCCCGCCTGGATCGTGGCCGGCTTCGGCATGGGGCTCGGCATGACCACGGTGAGCGTGACCGCGCTGCGCCAGTCGCCGCTGAACGAGCAGGGCGCCAACTCCGCGGCGCTCTCGGTGACCGACATGCTCGGCTCGGCGCTGTCGGTGGGCATCGGCGGCGCGCTGGTCAACCTGATCGGCCACAGCCCGGGGCAGATCGCGACCGGGTTCCTGGTGATCGCGTCGCTGATGGCGGTGATCGCGCTCGGGGCGACCCTGCTGGCGGTCCGTACGCGCGACTGAGACCCATTCCGTCCCTCCAGCCCCAGCGATCACAGATCTCCGGTGGCGGGCCGCGCGGGGTGATAGGACAGCGGCAGGGAGGTGACATGGAGGGTGATCACCGGGTCTGGCCGCCCGCTCCGGGCGCCGGACGACGCCGCGTCCCCCCGCGTGACCGCGCGTCCCCCGAGCC